>JBGSSK010000418.1:0-4389 GCA_041737095.1 Parvularculaceae bacterium
GCGCCAGCGTGCCGGCGGTGCCGGCGTTCGTCGAGCCGGTGCGCGCCGGCGTCACGGTGCAGTTGACCGCCCGCGAATTCATGCGCCTGTCGCTCGGCGCCGCAGAGCTTGACCAGTCCGCCCAGCAATTGATCGTCGAAGCGATCGAAGAATATCTCGACGCCCGCGGCGTCCTGAGCCTTGGCGGTTGTTCCTGTCTCGAAGCCTTGGCGAAAAAGCCGGGCGGTTCACTCTAGGCGCCGGCTGCCGCGCCTTGCTATTTGCCGATTGTGCAGAGCCCGCCGGACCCCAGCGCCGAATATCTTGTCCGCCAGCCCCGGCCGTCTCTTTCGGGCATCGTCCGGTGTGTTTGGAGATATCGATCGTCGGTCGGTGAAAAACGCGTCGAGCCGATTCCGCCGGACGGCTGTCCGGAGCTCATCATCAACCTTCAAAGCCCCGCTTTTGAACTCGGCGCTAATGGCGCGCTGCATTTGCAGCCGGCTGCGCTCTTCGCCGGCCAGTTGACAAAGCCGTTGACTCTTGTCGTCGACGGGCCTGTCGAGACGATTGGGGTGCGGTTTGAGCCCGATGGCGCGCGCGATTTCTTCGCCGCCCCGATGCAACGCGCCGCTGACCGTCGCATCCCTTTGACGCAGATCCGAACCATTGATGCAGCAGTGCTTGTCCGCAGTCTGTCCGCGCAAGACTGGGAACGGCAGAGCGCGACAGCGGAAGACATTATCGACGTCGCGCTGGCGCCCGGGCGAGAAAAAGACCCGCTTGTCGCGGATGCGATTTCACGCCTCGCCGAAAACAACCCGGTTGCTGCCGGCGCGGTCACCTTGCGCCAGTTGCAGCGGCGCTTTGTCGACCGGGTCGGCGTGTCGATGCGCGAATACCGATCGATACGAAGGTTTCGCCGCATCTTCGATGAAATAGATGCACGCCCGGATTGGGCGCAGTCTGCGCTCGCCGCCGGCTATTTCGATCAGGCGCAAATGGCGAGGGATTTTCGGCGTTATCTTGGTTGCACGGCAAGCCAATGGGCGCGCCAGAAGGCGGGACTGGCGACGTCGCTCGCGCGCTAGGCTGATGTCGCGATAATACAATCCGACGCCGGGGCGGGAGATCATGGTGCCGAAAATCAGGAGGCGACTTATGAAGATGTTGAAGATGTTGTTTCTGGCGCTCTGTCTCGTTGCGCCGGCCGCTGCCAGCGACCCCAAACCAGTGCGCGCGCCGGAATGGCTCACCGGCTACTGGCTCTCTTGCGATCGCGGCGAACAGACCGTTGAGGTGTGGATCGGCGACGGCTCGGGCGCGCTGGTCGGGGTCAATCAAAGCGCCGGTTTCTTCGAGTATTTGAGGATCGGGCCGGTCGGCGATGGCATCGCCTATGTCGCAAGCCCTGGCGGCGCGTCGCCGACCGCCTTCACGCTGATCTCGCGAGGGGATTTTTCAGTCGGCTTTGAGAATGCGGCGCATGATTTTCCTCAACGCATTTTCTACGAACGCGACGGGGCGCCGCTCCGGGCCCGGATCGAGGGGAGCATTGGCGGCAAGACAAAAAGCGCCGCATGGCGTTTCCGCGCCGCGTCGTTCGGCGCTCAATGCGGTTGAACCGCTTTTTCCTGGCCCCGCCGCGAGGATGCGGTCAAGGACTTGATTTTCGATAAATTTTAATAAAGGTCAGGCCCGACCGTCGCAGTCGGGCCTTCGCCTGTGCGGCGGCGCCGCGCGTCGCATATCGGCGGTCATCTGGGCAGGTCGGCGCAATCGCGTCGGATGGGAGCAATCGACCAATGGTGCGCGACATCGTACTCGCGGCGGCGCTTGCCGGCCTCTGGCTGTTGCTGTCCGGGTATTTCGACAATCCGATGTTGCTCGGTTTCGGGGCGGCTTCCGTCATTCTCTGCGTCATCCTTGCAAGGAGGGCGGGGGTCCTTGATTTCGAGGGTGTGCCGACCGGCCTGATGCCGCGCGTCTTTCTCTATTGGTGGTGGCTGTTCGTCGAGATCGGGAAAGCGAATTTCATCGTGGCGCGCGAAGCTCTGGCGATCCATCCCAAACTGTCGCCAAAGCTGATCAAGATCGTCTCGCCGACCAAAAGCAACGCCGGGCTTGCGACTTTCGCCAATTCGATCACGCTGACGCCGGGGACGGTCACGGTCGATCTCGAGCCCGGTTACATGGTCGTTCATGCGCTGACCGAAGCCCTGGCGGATGAGGCGGCGATCGCCGACATGGGCCGGCGGGTTGCGGCGCTGGAAAACGGCGGCGCGCAATGATGTTTGCGGTCGTAATCGGCGTTGTCGTTGTAGCGATGCTGCTGGCGCTGACCCGGGCTTTCGCCGGCCCGACGCTTTATGACCGTGTTCTCGCCGGAAATTCGTTCGGTACAAAGACGGTTATCCTGATCGGTCTTATGGGCTATTTGATGGGTCGGCCGGATTTCCTCGATATCGCCGTCCTCTACGCGCTGCTCAATTTTGCATCGACAATCGCGATCCTGAAATTTTTCCGCTACCGCACGCTGTCGACGCCGCTCGAAGGCCCCGCGGCGATCGTCCAGTCGTTCAAGGAGCGCGACGTCCGATGATCACGCTCGATCTTATTCGAGATATTCTTTCCTGGGCGCTGTTCCTGACCGGCGGCGCGGCGGTCGTCATCGGCGCTATCGGCATTGTGCGGTTTCCTGACTTCTACACCCGCATTCACGCCGCCGGCATCACCGATACCGCGGGCGCCGAGCTGATCATCATCGGCATGATGCTGCAGGCGCCGAACTGGATGGTCGTCGCCAAGCTCGTCTTCATCGGGTTTTTCCTGTTCATGACGAGCCCGGTCGCGACACATGCGATCGCCCATGCGGCGTGGATCGTCGGCCTGCGGCCGATGCTTGGGCCCGAACTGAAGCGCGACGGAGACCCGTCATGACCGGCGCTGAATTCGCCAACGCCTCGAACCTCCTCCTTGACCTTTCGCTGCTGACGATGCTGGTGCTCGTCGCCTTTGCCATGATGCGCTCGCGCCACCTCTTTGCGATCGTCATGCTGTCGGGGATTTACAGCCTTCTGTCGGCGGCGTTTTTCGTGTCGCTCGACGCTGTCGACGTCGCCTTCACCGAGGCCGCGGTCGGAGCCGGCGTGTCGACCGTCCTGATGCTCGGCGCAATGCTGCTGACCGTCCGCCGCGAAAAATCGCGCCGCTCCGGCAGGTCGCGGATCGCGCTCATCGTCGTGACGCTGGTCGGGTCGGCGCTCGTCTATGCGACGATCGACATGCCGCCATTCGGTAGCGCCACGGCGCCCGCCAATTCCTATATCGGCGCCGTCTATGTCGAGCGCACGGCGCAGGAAATCGCCGTCCCGAACATCGTCACCGCAGTCCTCGCGAGTTATCGGGGCTTCGACACGCTCGGCGAGACCATGGTCATTTTCACCGCCGGGCTCGGCGTCATGCTGCTCCTCGGCGCCGGCAGCCCGCGCGGCGGCCGCGCCGTCAAGGATGTCGACGACAAGGACAAGACGTCATGAGCATCGAGCACCTGATCCTCCGCGTCGTCTTCAAGATCTTGTTCGCGCCTATCCTGCTGTTTGCGCTTTACGTGCAGTTTCACGGCGATTACGGGCCGGGCGGCGGATTTCAGGCAGGCGTCATCTTCGCCGTCGCCTTTATCCTGCATGCGCTGATCATGGGGCTAGAGGAAACCAAACGCGTAATGCCGATCGGAGTCCTGAAATTGCTGATGGTGGTCGGCTTTCTCTTTTATGCCGGCACCGGCGCCGCGACGATGCTGCTCGGCGGCAATCTTCTCGGCTATGATGCGATCGATCCGCAATCGACCCATCACGCCGGCCAGCATTACGGCATCCTGCTCGTCGAATTCGGCGTCGGCATGGCGGTCGCCTCGACGATGATCATGATCTACTACCAGTTCGCTGGCCGCGAGCCGGAAATTCGCGACGAGGACTGGTGACACGATGGAATATCTGGATTTCATCGTCGAGCGGTACAATTACTGGATCTCCATCACCCTGATGATGATGGGTCTTTATATCGTCATTTCGCGCGGCAATCTCATCAAGAAACTGATCGGCCTCAATGTCTTTCAGACATCGGTCTTCATCTATTACATTTCGATCGGCAAGATTTTCGGTGGCACCGCGCCGATCTACGAACCCGCTGATTACGAGCGCCGGGTTCATGGCGACGCACACGATGGCGCGCCGGGCGGCGAGCACGCGACGGAAGTCCTGCCGGGGAAGAGTGAGATGGGAGCCGGCGCCATCCGCGCCGATGAAAGCCTGCATGACGGGTTCAATCCCGCCGGCAACAATCTCGCGGGGCTGACCGGCGATAGCGTCGCGGCGCCGGAAGCGAGCGCGGTTCATGCGGCGCCGGCGC
>JBGSSK010000432.1:0-3174 GCA_041737095.1 Parvularculaceae bacterium
GTCATCGGCCTGCCGGCGCTGGCGCTTGCACTCATACTGATCTGGGGCGTCGTGCGGCGCGGCCTCAATCTGCAGGTCGGCCCTGCTGTCGCCGTCACCGCCATGCTGATCGTCGTCGGCGCGGTCGCCGACATCATGGTCTCGTCCGGCATCGCCGCGCTGCTCGGCGTTCAGGAATAGTCGGCCCGCAGGAAATAGAGCCCGTCGGCCGGCGCGACTTGTCCGCATCGCTGCCGGTCGGCGGCGCGAAAGGCGTCAGCGAAATCCGCCGCGCTCCATCGGCCGACGCCGACCTCGACAAGGCTGCCGACCATCGAGCGGACCTGGTGATGGAGAAACGAGCGGGCGCTCGTCTCGATCCGGACCTCGTCGCCGCAGCGCGTCGCCGAAATCGACGACAGCGTTTTGACCGGCGTCGTCGCCTGGCAGGTCGAAGCGCGAAACGTCGTGAAATCATGCTTACCGACGAGAACTTGCGCGGCCTCGCGCATCGCATCGGCGTCGAGCGGCGGCGAGAGCCGCCACAGCCGGCCCGCGTCCAGCGTCAATGGCGCGCGGCGATTGGCGATGCGATAGCGATAATGGCGCTGCGTCGCTGAAAACCGCGCGTGAAAATCAGGGTCGGCGCGATCGGCCGCGATGATCGCTATCGGTGCAGGCCGCAGGTGATGATTGACCGCATCGCGGATAATGCCGGGATCTACATCCTTTTCGAGATCGACATGCGCCGTCATCGCCAGCGCATGAACGCCGGCGTCAGTGCGTCCGGCCGAATGCGCCGTCGCCCGTTCGCCGCAGAACCGGAAGATCGCCTCCTCAAGCGCGCCCTGCACGGACAGGCCGTTATCCTGCCGCTGCCAGCCGACAAACGGCGCGCCGTCGAATTCGAGGATCAGCCTGTAGCGCTGCATCAGAGCCGGTCGCCGCGCGTCATCGGAAAGCCGCGCAGGAACGCGGCGGCGTCCTGTTGCGCCTTGCCAGCGCGCTGCACTTTCACCAGTTCGACCGCACCATCGCCGCAGGCGACAACGAGCCGCTCCTCCGTATCAAGAATTTCGCCCGCCGCGCCGGCGCCGGCGGAAAGCCGCGACATCGAGACCTTGACCCGCTCGCCGCCGGTTTCGAAATAGGCGCCGGGAAAAGGCGCAAGGCCCCTGATGTGACAATCGATCGCCAAGGCCGGCCGGGTCCAGTCGATCTTCGCCTCGGCCGGCGTGATTTTCGCCGCATAGGTGACGCCCGTTTCCGGCTGCGGCGTTTCGACAACGGCCCCGCGCGCCAGGCCGGCGAGAAAACGCGGCAGCAATTGCGCGCCGACGACGGCGAGCCGGTCATGCAGCGAACCCGCCGTGTCGTCAGCGCGGATTTCCACGGTTTCCGACAGAAGGATCGGCCCGGTGTCGAGTCCTTCCTCCATGCGCATCACCTGCACGCCGGTCACACGGTCGCCGGCCATGATCGCCCGCTGGATCGGCGCCGCGCCGCGCCAGCGCGGCAACAACGAGGCGTGGAGGTTGAAACAGCCGAGACGCGGCGCTTCAAGAACGGCCGTCGGCAGGATCACGCCATAGGCGACGACGATCGCCGCATCGACATCAAGCGCCTTGAACGCATCGCGCGCCTCCGGCGTCTTGAACCCCTTCGGCGTGCGCACCTCGAGACCTTGCGCTTCGGCGACAAGCTGCACCGGCGAGGCCGTCAGTTTCTGGCCGCGTCCTGACGGTCGCGGCGCGCGCGTGTAGACGGCGGCGATGTCGTGGCCGGCGGCGATCAATTCGACCAGACTGGCGGCGGCGAACGCCGGCGTCCCCATAAAGGCGAGTCGCATGATCGCAATTCTCCAGAAACAGCGTGTCCCCGGCGCAGCACGACCGCACAAAAATGCGTCCTACGCAGTGGCGGCGAGGCGCTGTTCCTTTTTCAGCTTCCGGATGATCCGATCGCGTTTCAGGCGAGAAATGCGATCTATGAAAAGGACGCCGTTCAAATGATCCATTTCATGCTGGATGCAGGTCGCAAAGAGACCCTCGGCGTCGATCGTCTGCTCGACGCCATGATAATCGAGGAACCGCACGCGGCAGCGCGCCGGCCGTTCGACTTCCTCGTAGAATTCCGGCACCGACAGACAGCCCTCCTGATAAAGGCTTGTTTCATCGGCCGGATCGAGGATTTCAGGGTTCACGAAGTAAAGCGGCTTGGGCTCTTCCTCCTCACCCGCAAGGTCCATCACGATGATGCGCTTGGGGACGTTGACCTGGATTGCAGCAAGGCCGATGCCCTTCGCGTCGTACATCGTCTCCCGCATGTCATCCATCAGCGCCCGGATGCTGTCGTCGACAACCTCCACGGGCACCGACACCCGGCGCAGGCGCGGATCGGGCGCCGTCAATATTTCCCTGATCGTCATGCAAGGTCAGGTATGGCGGCGACGGCGGCGCGTCAAGGCGCTGCCGGACCGCCTGAAGGGCGCTTCCGCGCGCGACAGCGCTCGCCTTTGCCGCGGACTTCTCATAGGCTAATTGTCGGAGAGTGTTGAGTTTTCGGAGAACGGCCATGCAGGCTGCCCCGCTTCCGGCTGACGGAACGCCCTCGACCGATGCGCTGACGGGCCCGGCGCTGATCGACGGCGCGCCGGAATTGCTGTGGTCCGGCGTCGGCGCTGTCGTCGTCGTCTTTATTCTGGCGTTCTGGCTGCTGGCGCGGTGGAAGACCCGCCATCGCTTGCGTGAAACGCAGCGCGATACCGACTTCTTCAAGCCGGCCGGCGCGGACGCCGACATCAGCTTCGAGGAAACCGCGCCGGATTTCGCAACGCCCTATTCCGCCAATGCCGGGTTTGACGTCCCGGACGAGATATTCGATGCGCCGCCGCCGGCGCCGAAAAAGCGCGGCGTCTTTTCAGGCATCTTCAGCCGGCGCGACAAGGAAAGCGCGATCGTCGCCGAACCGGTCGACCTGCCGTTCGGCGACGGGAGCGACGATCATTTCGCAAGCGTCGAAATCGCCCATGATGTTCCACAGGAACGATTTGACACGCCGCGGGACTGGTCGGCGATCGAGCGTGAAGAAGAGGCGCGCGCCGCGACCGATCAGCAGCGCGCCGATGAGGAAGAGGCCCGTCGGCGAGCCGACGATGAAGCGGCGCGCCGGCGCGCCGATGAGGACGAAAGCCGC
>JBGSSK010000046.1:0-10228 GCA_041737095.1 Parvularculaceae bacterium
ATGCGTTCGCTGGGGACGAATGACCCGATCCAATTCGAGGTGTATTATCGGGAATCAAGCAACGAACGGCCAATCACATATGAATTGGCGATCGACATTGATGCTTCAGGTCGGCCGTTCGTAAAATCTGAATTGCTTAAACAACGTCGTCGCAACCAGACCAGAGGGCGGCCATACCCATTTCTGCGTCTTGAACATGGGAAAGGGCACGTCTGGGCTGGCGAGGAAGCGCTGGAATCTGAAGGCGGCGGCGAAGACTCTGCTCAGCAAAGCGTTGAGCTAACCGATTTGCGGCAACTGGGCATTGCCACGCTTGGCACATTGAAAGAACACCCGAGAATAAAGCGCTTTCGCGACTTCCTCAAAGGCTGGTACCTATCTTATTTCCATCCAGACTCTGCGCGAACCATCCCCGCGTCCGGTGCACAACGTCATCTCAACACATCCGGTGACAACATCGGAAATGTTGTTCAGTACATGCAACGTGACCATAAGGATCGTTTTCAATCTATTCTTGATCGGATTGCAGACAAAATTCCCGGTGTCCGTAAAATCGAAGCAAGAGAAACGGACGACAAACGAATTTTATTGCGTTTTAACGACGGTGCGTTCTCGGACCCTTTTTATGCGGGCCAGATGTCGGACGGCACGCTCAAGATGTTCGCATACCTTCTTTTGATGGAAGACCCGGAGCCGCCTCCGTTTATCTGTATCGAAGAGCCTGAAAATGGGCTGTATCACCGCCTTCTCGAATCGCTTGCACAAGAGCTTCGCGCGCATGCAACCGGCAAAGAGCATGCGCCTCAGGTATTTGTTACGACGCATCAACCTTATTTCGTGGATGCCCTTTCCCCGGATGAAGTCTGGATACTCGAAAAAGGAGAAGATGGCTTTTCAACGATTACCCGAGTATCTGATATTGAATTGGTGCGAAACCTTGTCGAAGAGGGGCTGCCACTGGGCGGCCTTTGGTACAGCGACTACCTGGATTCGAGGTAGTGCATGCACATAGAAGTACTCGTTGAAGATTCTTCCGGCGCTAAGCTGATAGAGATTTTATTGCCAAAGATTATTGGCCCCCAGGGAGCACCGCATACGTGGCGTATCAAGCCGTACAAAGGCATCGGGCGAATCCCTGCAGGATTGACGTCCAGGGCGGATCCAGCAAAGAGGATTTTGTTAGATCAATTGCCGAGACTGTTGAGCGGTTATGGCAAAACCCCTTGGGTGGATGCAGTCGTCGTTATCTGCGATAGCGACAGCAGGAATTGCAAGGAATTTCTTTTGGAATTGAATGCCGTTTTAAAGCAATGCGATCCTGCGCCCAATACGTTGTTTCGCCTTGCGATAGAAGAAATGGAGGCATGGTTTCTCGGCGACAGGAGAGCGCTGCTCAATGCTTATCCCCGTGCAAAAAAAGATGTGTTGAACCGATACGCTCAGGACAGCGTCTGTGGCACGTGGGAGTTACTGGCTGAAGCGGTGCATCCGGACGGGTTGAAAGAGATAAAAAAAAACGGGTATCGGCTATCTGGTCAATTGAAGCACGACTGGGCTGAAAAGATTGGGCCTGGGATGGATGTGGAAGACAATCAATCTCCCAGTTTCGGTAAATTCAGGGACGGATTGAAGCGTATTTGTGGCACGGGACTTTCTGTATGAGGAGTGATCCCTACAGCATGAAAGAAAGCGACTCGGCAGCTTACCAAGCCTTTCATGCAGAAGCATTACGGCGCCACGAGAAGATATTGCAGCACGGACGTGTCGTGCCCGCGGAAGCGATGTGGGCATATTTGCTCGCGCGGGTGGCCGGTGAGAATCCGGAACCTCCGGAAACAGTAACCTTGCTCCAAGAAGAGCTGTCTATCTTGCGTACTTCTGAAGGTTTTTCCATATGAGTGTTCCCCACCTCTCCGTCGTCGTCCCCGTGTTCAACGAGCGCGACAACGTCGCGCCGCTGATCAACGAGATCACCGCTGCATTGCGCGGACTGACGTCGTTCGAGATCGTCTACGTCGACGACTGCTCGCGCGACGACACGCTGGATGTGTTGAAAAAGCTCAAGGCCGATGTGCCCGAGCTGCGCGTCATCAAGCACGTCACCCAGAGCGGGCAGAGCACCGCGGTGCGCAACGGCGTGAAGCAGGCGCGCGGTGCATGGATCGCGACCCTCGACGGCGACGGCCAGAATGATCCCGCCGGCGTCCGGCCGCTTTTCGAACAGCTCACGCGGGTAGATGCGCCGTCAATTCTCGCCATGGTTGCCGGCGAGCGGGTCAACCGCCAAGATGTCGCTGCAAAGAAAACCGCTTCGCGCCTCGCCAATTCCATCCGGCGCCGGCTTCTCGACGACGGCGCCGCCGACACCGGCTGCGGGCTGAAACTGTTCTACCGCGACGCCTATCTGCGGCTTCCCTATTTTGACCACAGCCACCGTTACCTGCCGGCGATGATGCGGCGGGAGGGCTTCGCGGTCGAATTCAGCCCGGTCGGACACCGCCCGCGGGCTCATGGCGCGTCGAAATACACCAATCTCGGCCGGTTGGCGGTCGCTTTCCGCGATATTCTCGGCGTAGTGTGGCTGAAAGCGCGCGCCCGCTCGCCTTTGACGATTTCCGAGGTAGAGCCGGCGCATGCCTGTGATAAGGTCGAAAGGCAGTCGGCCCGGGGGGCCGCGCCCAAGGGAGTCTGACTGACATGTCGCTACAGATATTTCCGCTTTTGACGATCAGCCTCGTCATCTACGCGGTGCTGACCTTAACCGGCATCGGCGGCCAGAACGGCGCCGCCTGGCACGACCTCGTCGTCGTCAATCTCCCGATGTATTCCGGCGATGTCTGGAAAGTGACCTGGGGCGCCTTGTTCCTGAGCGGCAGCATGGGGCTCCTGTTCGTCGAGATCGTCCGCGCGACGCGCGTCGGGTCGGCGTCGATCACCAACCACTTGCTGTCTTTCCTCCTCTTCGTCGTGGCGCTTCTCCTTTTCATCCTGGCGCCGGGATTCGGGAACTCGGTCTATTTCGTTTTCCTGACGATGGTGTTCCTGGACCCAATGGCCGGACTGGTCGTCACCACTGTCACGGCGCGCCGCGACCTTTCGGTGACGGATGGGCTGCAAAAGCAACATTAGACCGGCGCCCGGAAGGGCGATTTCGGTTTTGGGCCGGGCAGGCGCAATAGCTCGGATTTGATCAGATCGTCCGGTCGATCGGCGATGGCTGATGCTCACAATGACAACGGCGCGCGCCTTCATAGGCTCGCATTGCGTCGATCCGGGACAGAGAATTCTCATTTTGCGACGAGGCGTGCGTCCGCAGGAGGGCGCTGATTGCGGCGCGGTGCGCCGATCCGCGTCCGGCGCGGCGTTCGCGCGTCGGGTCGATGGGGGCGGGAAGGAGGTATTGCGCCGGCACGAACCGACTGACGCAAGTCTCCTGCCGAGAAGTTGATCATGTTTTAAGTTTATTTACCGCTTCGCCCTTAGATGGAGGCTCGAGTTTCATGGGCGCGTCACGGCGATCACAGGTCTACGTGGTTCCCGCGACGTCGCAACAGGGGCGCACCAGCTTTGTCACGACCTCAGCATCCGGCGGCGCAGATCAGTCGAAACCCATCCCATGGCGCGATCGCGTCCTCTGAACCGTCGCTTCAGGCGCTGTTCGAATTCGCCCCGGCGGCGGGTATGATTTCCTGGTCGGACCCTGCGACCGCCGCGCGCCTGCTTGGCTCGGAACTGTCCGTCAATGCGGTCTCGCGTGCAGAGTTCGACAGGCGCATTGTCGGCGGCGACGTATCGGCGCGCAGCGCCGCTTTCCAAGGCGTCGAGCACAATTATGCTTGCGAATACCAGATTTCGCTGCGCCCCGGCCAAGCTCACTGGGTCGAGGAGCGCGGCGGCTGGCTCGGCGCTGGCGATAGCCGGCGCCTGATCGGGGTTATCAGGTCCGTTGAAAACCAGAAACAGCGCGAGGCGCACCTCGCCTGGCTGGCTGAAAACGATGAGCTGACCGGCGTCATGAACCGCGCGCAGATGCGCGCGCGTCTCGATCAGGCGCTCGACCTGATGAAAGGCTCGAACGGCGCAGGCGCCTATCTCCTGATCGGCATCGATGACGTCGGCGGCATCAATGCGGATTTCGGCTTCGACGTCGCAGATGAAGTTATTGTCGAGTGCTCGCGGCGGATTGCGCTTAATCTGCGCAACGATGATTTCATCGGCCGTGTGGCCGGCACCAAATTCGGCGTGTTTCTGACGGAAGCCGGCCACGAGCGCGTCCGTGAAGTGTGCGTACGGCTGCTGAACGCCATGCGCGAGAGCGTCATTGAAACGCGAAAGGGATCCGTCGCCGCGTCGATCTCGATCGGCGCCGTCGAAGCACCGAAAGACGCCGACAGCGCCCACAAGGCGATGGCGAGCGCCGAAGCGGCGCTGGACCAGGCGAAACGGCTCGGCCGCTCCAGCTGGTCATCCTTCAGCGAAAAGACCGACACCGTCACCCAGAGGCGGCGCAACACGCATATGTCGGACGTAATCCTGACCGCGCTCAATGAGCGCCGCGTCCGTCTCGCGTTTCAGCCGATCGTCAGCGATATCGGCGAATCGCCGTCAAAGTTCGAATGCCTCATCCGAATGCGCGCCGAAGACGGCCGCGAAGTGCCGGCGCCCGAATTCATTCCGGTGGCCGAGCGACTGGGCCTTGTCCATCTGCTCGACCGGCGCGTCCTTGAGCTGGCCGTCAACACGCTGGCGGCGTGCCCAAACGTCAAGCTCAACGTCAACGTCTCGATGGAGACGGTCAAGGACCCGCTCTGGGCCGAAGGCTACCTCTCGGTGATGCGCGCCAATGAAGCGCTGGCGAGGCGAATCACGGTCGAACTGACTGAAACACAGGTCATTGACGCAATCGACGCCTCGATCGAGTTCGTGGCGGAACTCAAGAAGATCGGCGCCTCGTTCGGGATCGACGATTTCGGCGCCGGCTACACGTCTTTCCGGAATTTGAAAGCGCTCGACATCGATATACTGAAGATCGACGGATCGTTCGTCACCGGCGTATCATCGTCCCGCGAAAACCAGCTTTTCGTTCGAACGCTGCTCGACCTTGCGCGCAATTTCGGCATGAAGACGGTCGCTGAATGGGTCGACAACGAAGCTGACGCCATGCTCCTCAAGGGGCTCGGCGTCGATTTCCTGCAGGGCTATCTCCTCGGCAAGCCGGAAACTAGTCCGGTCTGGCTCCCTGATGGCGCCCCGGATTTCGGCCCGCTGCAGCAGGCGCGCATCAGCGCCTGAGCGATCTCGCGCCGCGCAAAAGCGATCTTCCTCCGATCAGACGAGAACGCACGCCCCCATGAACGCGAAATTCTCGCCGATCGACTGACTTTCGTGCGGAGCGTTGGCTATCAGAAGCTCGCAGTGATCGCGAAAACGCCTGTCGCCGCGCCGATGCCGTATCGATAACCCGGGTTGATCAGCTGGAACGCCGCGGCTTCCGATCGCGAAATGTCGGTGTCGACATAGGTCGCCGACAAGGAAATCGGCCCCCAGGGAAGCGCGACCGACACGCCGGCCGACCAATCGAGGTAATGACCGGTCGGCGAGGCGACCCACCCATTGGGGCCGGCGCCGCCATTGCCGTCCGAATAGCCGATCTGCGCACTGAGCGAGATGGGCGAATCCTTGATCGCCGCTGCGGCTTTCGCGTAGAGATAGATGTTATCCTCGTTCTCTCCGTTGAGCGACAGCGCCGATTGCTTGAAGGCGTAGTTTGCGCCTAGCGCGACTGTCCCCGGTCCGACGTCGTGCGCAAGCGAGCCGTAAAATTCGCCATAGCTTGTATTGTCCGATCCTTGCGGGAAAACATACCAGATAACGCCGGCGTCGACCGTCGCCGAGCCGATCTCGGTCGTGTAGCCGCCAAAAAGATCAAGTTCGAGATTGGCGCCGCCGAACGTTCCCCAGCCCGACAGGTTCGACGCCCAGGTTCCGATATAGAACCCGCTTTCATGGCTCGCTTTAAAGCCGCCCTGTAAAGCAAGATCGTTCTCGGTCTGCGATATGCCGCGAAACCGGTAATCGGTCGCGAGCGCGACGTTTGCTGAAAAACTGATCGGCGATGTCGCTTCGGCGTCTTCCGCCGCGACGGCGGTCAATGGAGAAAGGCACGCGAACAGGGCGAAACTGATTGTGGCGAACCGCATAGCGAATACCTCCTGGCGTAGCGGGTTTTGTGGAATGCCCCTGCGCCGGCGTTCGCCTTGCGTTTCTCCCAATATCGTCACTGTAAGGATCGTTTTTTGCGCTGCACAAGTCGGAACGCGCCTGCGGGAGAAATTTTGTCACGAAAGTGACAAAAAAAGCACAAACGGCTGTGGAAATATAATAAATTAGCTAAAAATGCTAATTTAACATAGATTTATTGCCTCGAATTGCAGAAAGTTGCGCTGCATCGCAATATTTTTGTTGCGTTGCGAAATCGGTGCGCCGTAGATTTTCCCGGCGGCCAATTGATCCGGCTGCGTCCTATTAACAAGAAAGGAGCGCGTCCATGAAGTTCGTCTCCGCCGTCATCAGGCCTCAAAAGCTGGATGATGTTCGCGCCGCCTTGCTGGCGCTCGGGGTAAGCGGCCTTACTGTCACCGATGTTCGCGGTTATGGCCGCCAGAAGGGCCACACGGAAGTCTATCGCGGCGCGGAGTACAGCGTCGACTTCCGTCCGAAAGTGAAGATCGACATCGCTGTCGTTGACGCCCTTCTAGCGCCGGTTCTCGATGCGATCCGAACCGCCGCGAATTCCGGATCGATCGGCGATGGCAAGATTTTCATTTTCGACCTCAGGGACGTCATCCGAGTTCGCACCGGAGAGTCCGGCGAAAACGCGCTCTAGGCAGGAACAATATCAATGCAGCGAAAAATTCTCCCGATTGGGTTAGGCCTCCTGGCATCGATGATTTCGGCGACCGCCGCCTTCGCTCAAACTGCGCCTGATAAAGGCGATACGTCGTGGATGCTCGTCTCGACGATCTTTGTCCTGTTGATGATCTTGCCGGGCCTCGCGCTTTTTTACGGCGGATTGGTCCGTGTCAAGAACATGGTGTCTATGCTGTCTCAAGTGATGGCGGTCAGCGTCATCGGCATCGTGCTTTGGGCGGTTTGGGGATACTCGTTCGCCTTCACCGACGGCGGCCCGCTTGATCTGTTCGTCGGCGGCTTCGGGAGATTGTTCCTGTCGGGCGTCACGCCTGAAAGCACAGTTGCGACCTTCTCGACCGGCGTTTCCATTCCCGAATATGTGTTCATCGCCTTCCAGGGCACATTCGCCTGCATCACCGCAGCGCTTGTCCTCGGCGGCGTCGCGGAGCGCATGAAGTTTTCGGCGGTCGTGCTCTTCGCCATATTGTGGCCGTTGCTTGTCTATTATCCGATGGCGCACATGGTCTGGTGGTGGCCGGGCCCGGATGCGATCGCGGCGGCGCCGGATGCGCCTGTTCAATCCGGGCTGATCTGGAGTTTTGGCGCGCTGGACTTCGCCGGCGGCACCGTCGTTCATATCAATTCCGGCGTCGCAGCGCTGGTCGGCGCGCTCATTCTCGGCGCGCGCCACGGCTATCGGAAAGAACTGATGATGCCGCATTCGCTGACCTTGACGACTGTCGGCGCGGGCATGCTGTTCGTCGGATGGTTCGGCTTCAACGCCGGCTCCAATCTCGAGGCCAACGGTTATGCGGCGCTCGCGATGATCAACACGTTTCTTGCCGCCGCCGCCGCCGCGGTCTCGTGGATGCTTGCGGAATGGGCGACCAAGAAAAAACCAAGCCTTCTCGGCCTTGCATCGGGTCTGGTCGCGGGTCTCGTCGCGGTTACGCCCGCGGCGGGGTTTGCAGGACCGATGGGCGCCATCGTCCTCGGTCTCGTCGTCAGCCCGATCTGCCTGATCTTCTGTTCGTCGATCAAGCATGCGCTCGGTTATGACGACAGCCTCGACGCCTTCGGCATTCACGGCATCGGCGGCATTGTCGGCGCGATCGGCGCCGGCATCGTCGTCAGCCCGGCGCTTGGCGGCGCCGGCATTGTCGATTACACAACCTGCGCGCTCGATGGCGACATCTCGACCTGTGATGTCGCAGCTTACGCCATGGGCGCGCAACTGATCGCGCAGATCAAGGGCGTGCTGGTGACGGTTGCGTGGTCGGGCGTCGGCAGCGCGATCGTCTTCTTGGCGATACGGGTGATGACCGGCGGCCGCGTCTCAAAGGAGATCGAGGTCGAAGGGCTTGATCTGCGAGAGCACGGCGAAGCGGCCTATCACGCCTGATCGAAAGGGATTTTTTGACACCGAAAGGGCGCGCCGCCGTCTGCGCTTTCGTCCGCCGCGAAGCAGCTTATGGAAGATGGACAGTGACAATCAGGAAATCGGCGCCTCATGAAGATCAATCTCGTCCCCGGCGTTGCGGCGATCTTGCTTGCGCCGTCGCTCGCCGTCGCTCAGGAAGCCGCGCCGGCGAGCGAGACATCGGTCTTCCTGTTCAACACAGTGCTGTTTCTCCTGTGCGGCGGCGTCGTCATGTTCATGGCCGCGGGCTTCAGCATGCTGGAAGCAGGACTGGTGCGGGCGAAAAACGCGGCCGCAATCTGTCTCAAGAACATCGCCGTCTACGCGCTTGCCAGCATCATGGTCTGGCTAGTCGGCTACAACCTCCTCTACGGCGTCGAGCCCGGCGGGTTTCTAGGAAAATTTGCATTGTGGTCGCCGAATGATAATGATCCGGTCGGTCGGGGCTTTGCTTCTTCCGCCGATTTCTTTTTCCAGATGGTGTTTGTAGCGACGGCGGCGTCAATCGTCTCCGGCGCGATTGCCGAACGCGTCAAGCTAGGCGCATTTCTGGTCTTCACCGCCGCCCTGACCGGCCTCATCTATCCGATCGCCGCCTCGTGGGACTGGGGCAAGGGCTATCTCGAAACTGACTGGAAATTCTTCGATTTCGCCGGATCGACGCTCGTCCATTCGGTCGGCGGCTGGGCGGCTCTCGCTGGCGCGTTGATCATCGGACCGCGGCGCGGCAAATATCACTATGGCCGGGTGTCGCCGATGCCGGGCTCGAACCTGCCGCTGGCGGCGCTTGGAACTTTCATCCTCTGGCTCGGATGGTTCGGGTTCAATGGAGGCTCGCACCTGGCTTTCGGCGCGATCGGCGATGCGATCTCGATTGCGGCGATTGTCGTCAACACCAATATGGCGGCGGCGGGCGGCGTCATCGCCGCAATCGTCATGACCTCGCTGATCTACAAGCGAGTCGATCTGACAATCGTGCTTAATGGCGCGATCGGCGGGCTCGTGTCGGTCACCGCCGATCCGCTCTCTCCGGCGATTTGGCAGGCTGCGCTCATTGGCGCCTTTGGCGGTGTCATCGTCACGGTCGGGGTCCCGTTCCTCGATCGCCTGAAAATTGACGATGTGGTCGGCGCGATTCCTGCTCATCTCTTTTGCGGCGTCTGGGGAACGTTGGTCGTTCCGTGGACCAATGTCGAAGTGTCGATCATCGGTCAGATCGTTGGTGTACTGATGATCGGCGCTTTTTCATTCGCCATGAGCGCCCTCGTCTGGGTGACGGTCAAATACTCGATCGGCGCCCGGGTCGGCGCTGACCAGGAACTCGCCGGGCTCGACAAGAGCGAGCTTGGCCTTGAATCTTATCCCGAATTCGCAAAGACCTGACCGGCGCAGAAAAAGGGTTAATCGGCGTTAACCCTTTTGAAAAAACACCATGGCATTATCTGAAAAGTCCATTCATCCTTCGCCGGCAGTCAGAAAAAATGGCACTGAAGTCAACGCGTCGTCGTAGAAAGCCAAGTCTCGCAGAGCGTTTCAATGCTTGGCGACGACAGGCGTTGGCGCGTTCCGGGGGCGTCTCAATGATCGTGCTCGGCCTGTGGCTGACGCTCACGCTCGCCAGTTTTTCGATCAGCGATCCGAGCCTCAATAACGCGACGCCGCGCGCGGCGGAAAACTGGATGGGCGGGCTTGGCGCCGTCGTCGCGGATTTCCTCCTGCAGACGATCGGCGGCGCCGCCTTGCTGGCGATCCCGCCGTTGGTCATATGGGGGGCGGTCGCCGTCCGTCGCGGCGCCGAGGCTGGCGTCGAGGCGAGAACCCCGATCGACGTGGTCATCCGGATGGTGCTCGGCCCCGTAGCGCTTCTGTCAATCGCCGCTGCGCTGTCGCTGGCGC
>JBGSSK010000138.1:0-2068 GCA_041737095.1 Parvularculaceae bacterium
GCGGTCGAGGGCGCGACGCCGCGGCCGCTGCGCGAATGCGCCTATCGCGCCGGCGTCAACATGATCATGGTCGCACTGACCGGCAACTACAAATCGGACCAGGTCCATACGCCGATCCTGCTTGAAAGGCTTGGACGGCAATGAGCGACATCGCTTTTGAGCCGCAGTTTCCATTCCTGCTCGTCATCATTGTCGGCGTTTTGGCGGTTGGCCTCTCGCTCCTTTCCATCATTCGCTCTCCGAAGAGTGGTCCTCTCCGACTGGCGGCTCTCGCCGCGCTGTTCGGTCTGCTGCTCAATCCGCAGATCCGGATTGCTGAAAAAACGCCGCTCGATGATATCGTCGTCGTCATCACCGATGAAAGCGCCAGCAATCGTCTCGACGGGCGCGCCGATGCGACAATTGCGGCGGCGGGTGCACTGGAAGAAAAGCTCAAGGCGCTCGGCGATACGGAAGTCATCCGCACCGTCGTCGGCGGCGCCGACGAATCGAGAATAGGCGACGCGCTGGCCGCCGCCGTCAGCGACAATCCGCGCGCCCGTCTCGCCGGAATCTTCGTCATCACTGACGGTCAATCAACGGATCAGGCGGCGATCGACGGGCTCAAGGCCGGCGCGCCGATCCACATTCTTTCGACCGGTCGCGACGGTGAAATCGATCGCAAAGTGACGCTCCTCAAGTCGCCCAGATATGGCATCGTACGCGAAGGGGCGGAGATCAGTTTCAGAATCGAGGACCTCGGGATCGAAGAAGCGCCGCTGGAAGGCCGCGGCCAGGCGACCGTCACCTTGCGCGTCGACGGCGAAGAAATATTGCGCCAACCTGTTCCGGTCGGCGCTGAAATTTCTTTCACGGCGCCCTTGCCGCATCCAGGACGCAGCATCATCGAACTTGAAGTTGAACCGGCGGACGATGAATTGTCGGTGCGAAACAATATCGTCGTTCTGCCGATCGCTGCGATCCGCGACAGGTTGCGCGTCCTTTTGATATCAGGCGAGCCGCATGCCGGCGAACGCGTTTGGCGCAATCTGCTAAAGTCGGACCCGGCGATCGACCTCGTTCATTTCACGATCCTGCGCCCGATCGAAAAAGCGCAGAGCGACAGCGCGCTTGAGCGTGAACTGGCGCTGATCGAGTTTCCGCAGGATGAACTCTTCATCGAAAAACTCTCGGAGTTCGACCTAGTAATATTCGATCGCTACACCTATCGCGGCGTCCTCAACGCCTACCATTTCGACAATCTGGCGCGTTTCGTCGAAAATGGCGGCGCGGTTCTGGTCTCGTCGGGGCCTGAATTCAATAGCTATTTAAGCCTCGCCGCGCGCCGCAATTTTTCATTCATCCTGCCGGCGACTCCAATCGGCGAAGGCGTCGATGAAGCGTTTCGGCCGAAACTGAGCGAAACCGGACGGCGACATCCGGTCACCGCCGGATTGCCGGAACAGGACTATTGGGGCCGCTGGCTTCGCATCATGCCGGTCAATGTGCGGTCGGGTCGAACTTTGATGACCGGCGCTGGCGACCTGCCGTTGCTGATTCTTGATCGTGTCGGCGAAGGCCGGGTCGGTCTCATTCAGTCCGATCATGTCTGGCTATGGGCGCGCGGCTTCGACGGCGGAGGTCCGCATTCGGAGTTATTGCGGCGTATCGCGCACTGGCTGATGAAGGAACCCGATCTTGAAGAAGAAAAGCTGATCCTGACGGAAAGCGACGGCGCGCTGCTGATCGAGCGGCGGACGATTAACGACCTCGCCGATCCTGTTTTCCTGACCGACCCGGAAGGATCGACGGCCGAGGTGACGCTCGCCCAGTCGGAGCCCGGAATTTTCACCGCGCGCCTCGAGGCGCCGGCGCAAGGCCTTTACCGGGCGAAATCCGGCGATCTTTTCGCTATCGCCGCCGTCGGGCTCGCGGCGCCGCCCGAATTCGAGAATGTCGTTTCGACCGTTAACAAACTGGAGCCGGCGGCCGAGGCGACTGGCGGCGGAGTGTTTCGGCTTCGTTCGCCAGGCGGCGGCGCGCCCGATGTTCGAAAAGTGAACCCCCGTGCGCCCGACCGCGCCGGGGC
>JBGSSK010000139.1:0-4953 GCA_041737095.1 Parvularculaceae bacterium
GCGGTCGAGGCGGCGCTCTCCTTGCTCGACAGCGGCGCGGCGCGCGTCGCCGAGCTCGCGGCGGACGGGGAGTGGCGTGTCAATCAATGGCTGAAGAAAGCCGTGCTGTTGTCTTTTCGCCTTAACGACAACCGGATCATCGGCGATCCGCCCCAGCAATTCTGGGACAAGGTTCCGTTGAAATTCGGCGACTGGCGCGAGGCCGATTTCCGCGCTGCCGGTTTCCGCGCCGTACCCGGCGCAATCGTCCGCCGCGGCGCCTTTATCGCGCCGTCAGTCGTCCTCATGCCGTCTTTCGTCAATATCGGCGCCCATGTCGGCGAAGGGACGATGATCGACACCTGGGCGACGGTCGGCTCCTGCGCGCAGATCGGCAGGCATTGCCACATCTCCGGCGGCGCCGGCATCGGCGGCGTTCTTGAGCCCTTGCAGGCGAGCCCCGTCATCATCGAGGACAATTGCTTCATCGGCGCGCGCGCCGAAGTCGCCGAAGGCGTCATCGTCCGCGAAGGCTCGGTGCTCTCGATGGGCGTCTATCTCGGCCAGTCGACCAGGATCATCGACCGCGAAACCGGCGAAGTTCTTTACGGCGAGGTGCCGCCTTATTCGGTCGTCGTCTCCGGAGCCGCGCCGTCAGCGAAAGGCGGGCCGTCGCTTTATTGCGCGGTGATCGTCAAACGCGTCGACGAAAAGACGCGCGCGAAGACGAGCGTCAATGAGTTGCTGAGGGATTAGCACAGAGCGTCAAATGACTTGTAACAACGCCTCGAGATAATCCAGATCCAACTTCTCAAGTTCAAAAAAATCTGGTGCACCGCTTGTCTTTTTTATTTCGATTCCGTTCCCAAAAAGGTGATAGTCGGCAAGCCTACCCATTGTGATGTTCGTCGATTTTTTTGTACCAACAAAGAGGGTTTTTTGTTGGTTACGAAAAGTTCGCCATCCGAGATTTTTTCAAATCCCTCAACGGCGGTTGAAATTGGAATTGCCCGCCCAACGCGCACCGATACACCCTTTGTGACTCTGAATCCTACGGAGCCGCCAATGTATCCTTGGTTCAATCGCCTCGACTTATTTTGGAATCATCTCGCAATCGTTTCTCAAGCTTCTGCCTTTTTGTAATCGCGAACATTCCATCCCCCATCGTCACAAATTATCTTATCAACCTATGGTCGATTCTACGACTACTCCACCCACTTCGTCCGCATCAGCACCAGTTCCTCCGCGCTCGTCGGGTGCAGCGCCATCGTATCGTCGAAATCCTTTTTTGTGACGCCGGCTTTGACCGCAATCGCGAGGCACTGGATCATTTCAGGGGCGCCCTCGCCGACGATATGGACGCCGACGACTTTGTCGGTCGCCGCCTCGACGACGAGTTTCATGAAGGTCCGGCTTTCGGCGCCGGACATCGCGTTCTTCATCGGGCGAAAATCCGTCTTGTAGATGTCGACAGCGCCGAACTTCCTGCGCGCTGCGCCTTCCGAATAGCCGACCGAGCCGACCGGCGGCTGTGAGAAGACGGCCTTGGGGATGAAGTCGTAATCGACCTTTGTCGGATTGTCGTGAAACTCCGTTTCGGCGAAGGCCGCGCCTTCGCGGATCGCGACCGGCGTCAGGTTGACGCGATCGGTTACGTCGCCGACCGCCCAGATGTTCGAAGCGCTCGTCCTCGACCATTCGTCGACGGCGATGGCGCCGCCCGTTCCGGTTTCAACACCGGCTTTTTCCAGGCCTAGCCCTGAGGTCGCGGGCGTGCGGCCGACCGCCCAGAACACGAGGTCGCAATCGATATGCGCTCCATTGTTCAGATGCACACGCTTTTCGTCGCCGGCGAGCGGCTCGATGCTAGAAAACACGGCGCTGGTGATCACGCGAACGCCCATGCGCTGCATTTCGCGATGGACGGCGACGGAAATGTCGAGATCGAAATAGCGCAGCACATCCTCGCCGCGATAGACGAGGCAGACCTCGGCGCCGAGCCCCCTGAAGATGCAGGCGAACTCGATCGCGATATAACCGCCGCCGGCGATGACGACGTGTTTCGGGAACTTGTCGAGATGAAACGCCTCGTTCGAACTGACGCCAAGCTCATGGCCTTCGATCGACGTGTCGGTCCACGGCGCGCCGCCGGTCGCGATGAGGATCTTTTCCGCCGTGACGTCACGGCCTTCCTTGACGAGATGGACCGTGTGCTGATCTTTCAGAATGGCGCGGCTGTCGATGATGTCGACGCCGGCGTTCTTAAGGTTGCGAATGTATACGCCGTTGAGGCGATCGATCTCGGCGTCCTTGTTGGCGATGAGCGTTTCCCAGTCGAATGCTGGCGCGTCGGCCGACCAGCCGTAGCCTTTCGCATCATGGAACATGTGTCCGAATTCCGACGCATAGACAAAGAGCTTCTTCGGGATGCAGCCGCGGATGACGCAGGTGCCGCCCACTCGGTATTCCTCGGCGATGCCGACGCGCGCGCCATAACTCGCCGCAAGCCGCGACGCCCGGACGCCGCCCGAGCCCGCGCCGATGGTGAAAAGGTCATAGTCGTATTTTGTCATTTGAAATCCTATGCAGGCAAAAAACCGATTCCGGTCTTGAACGGCGCGTCGAGGAACTCGTCGACTTCCAGGGTGAAGGTTTCGAGGAACTCGCGATGGATCGCCTCGAATATGGGTCCGAGTTTCCCGTCGAAGTCGAACGGAATCCGGATCACCGGCTGCGCCGCGACAAAGACATCGAAGCTTTCGCCGATTATTTCGGCCGCGATGACCGTCCGTAGCCAGAGCGCCCCGGAATCCTCGATATTGCCGACGACGAGGCAAAGCCCGAAGCGCACCGGCTCAAGCACGATCACTTCGCGCGTGGCGAAGGAATAGGCCTCGTCGCCATAATCCTTGCGCGGATCAAACAATCCCTCGGCGGGGACCGCGGCGACATGCTCGGGCGGGCAGGCTTCGAATTCGTGGAGGCCGGCGATGATCGCGTCGCCGAGCGCCCGGCATTTCAGGAGGTTCTGGAACGCCGCCTGTCCGTAATCGCGGATCGCCGATTTCAATTCGTCAAATCTTGCGCCGGCCATTATCGCGGGTCCTGTCATTCGCGCCGAACCCTAGCGCGCAGGACGACGGCGGGCAAAGTCGCGATTACGCGAGGCGTTTGACGCCTTCGGGCCCTGCAAGGATGATTTCGTCGGCGAGGCCGACGAAGAGCCCGGTCTCAATGACGCCGGGGATCGACTTCAGCGCGCGATCGAGCGCCGCAGCGTCGCCGATGCGGCCGAGCGGGCAGTCGAGAATGAAATTCCCGCCGTCGCTGATGAAGACGGGGCCCGCCGGCCCGGCGCGCAGATTGACGCTCGCCGGCGCATAGCCGAGACCGGCCAGCGCCTCGCGCACCGCGCGGACGGTCAGGCTGAAGGAAAAGCGGTCGATCTCGACCGGCAGCGGAAAGGCGCCAAGCTCGGCGACCGACTTCGAAGCGTCAGCGATCACGACGAACCGCGTCGCCGCATTGGCGATGATTTTCTCCCGCAGCAGCGCGCCGCCGCCGCCCTTTATGAGTTGCTTGCGCGGATCGACCTCATCGGTTCCGTCGAC
Organism: Parvularculaceae bacterium; assembly: GCA_041737095.1. Lineage (GTDB taxonomy): Bacteria > Pseudomonadota > Alphaproteobacteria > Caulobacterales > Parvularculaceae > Amphiplicatus. The sequence goes on from JBGSSK010000139.1 coordinate 3,591, forward strand.
CGCAAGATCGATGATCGTCGTCTCATCCGGCTCAATGAGATCGACGCCGGCCGCGGCGGCCTTGCGGGCGGTGTCTTCAGAGGTCGCAACGCCGCTGACATAAAGCCCGTCGCGAATGCGCGCGCCAAGCGCTGTGATGAAATGCGCCGCCGTCGACCCGGTGCCAAGACCAAGCAGCATATCCTGTTCGACGAGCGCGACCGCCGCCTCCGCGGCCGATCTCTTGTAGGCGTCGGCGCTCATGGTTTGTCTTTCTTTTTCCCGGCATGAACGGCGCGGAATTTCGCCGCCCAGCCCTTTATTTCCGACTGGCGCGCGCGGCCGACCGCCAGCGCGTCGTCCTCGACATTTTTTGTGATGACCGAGCCTGACCCGACATAGGCGCCTTTGCCGATCTTGACCGGCGCGACCAGCGCCGAATTCGACCCGATAAAGGCGTCGGCGCCGATTTCCGTCCGATGCTTGGAATAGCCGTCGTAATTGCAGGTGATCGTCCCGGCGCCGATATTGGCGTTTGCGCCGACGCTGGCGTCGCCGAGATAGGTGAGGTGCGAGACCTTCGCCCCGGCGCCGATGTCGACGTTCTTGACTTCGACGAAGTTGCCGACCTTGGCGTCGGCGCTGAGGCGCGCGCCGGGCCGCAGCCGCGCAAACGGGCCGACGACGGCGCCTTCGCCGATCGTGGCGCCCTCAATGTGCGAATACGCCTTGATGGTTGCGCCGGTCGCAACGCTGACGCCGGTCCCGAAATAAACGGTCGGCTCGATCAGGACATCATTGGCGAGCGCGGTGTCGAACGAAAAATAGACCGTTGAGGGATCAATGAGCGTGACCCCTGCCTCCATGGCGGCGAGCCGCCGCCTGTCCTGGAAGATTTCCTCGGCGACCGCCAGTTCAACGCGCGAATTGACGCCGATGACCTCGTCTTCATCGGCCTCCGTCACGGCGCAGGAAAGCCCCTCGCGACGGGCGATTGCGACAATGTCGGTCAGGTAGAATTCGCCCTTGGCGTTGTTGTTGGTCAGCTGCGGGAGCGCGCGCGCGAGAAACGCCGCTTCAACCGCCATGACGCCGGAATTGACGAAATCGAGCGCCGCTTCATCTTCGGTCGCGTCCTTCGCTTCGATGATCGCCTCGAGGGCGCCGTCCGGCCCGAGTTTCAATCGTCCGTAGGGCGAGGGGTCGTCAGGTGAGAAGCCGAGGATCGCCGCCGCAACATCTCCGCCGATTTTTTCGATCAGGGTGCGGAGCGTATCAGCCTCGACGAGGGGCGTGTCGGCGTAGAGAACGACGACGACGCCGGAAAATGCGCCGAGCGACGGCAGCGCCGCCCTGACCGCGTCGCCGGTTCCGCGCGGCGGCG
>JBGSSK010000012.1:0-7475 GCA_041737095.1 Parvularculaceae bacterium
GCCGGGTTCAAGCTGACCGTCGATGATCGCGCGCCGAAGCCGCGCATAGACTTCCTCGTGAACGACCGGCGCGCGTTTGCGCTTCGTCGCAGCCTTGTTTCGCGCTGGTTTCAACTCGGTCGGCGGCAAGATCGGCGCCCTCGCAAAGCCATGCGGCGCCCGTGCGTCAGGAGTCGGAAGCCGCCCCCGATACTCGACCTTACCAGTTGAAATTGCAAGGTTTTCCAGCTGGCTTGCCAAGCCGGGGCGGGCCCTGTATTTGTGATCACATTCTCCTTGCGCCGACGCCAGATCGCGCCAGCGCACTGATCCTCCGGCGCTGTCCCTTGCGGGACGCAGCGGCCGGGCGCGGGCCGCACCGGCGGGAGTGAACGGTCAAGAGCGGGTCCCGCCGGGACGCCCTCGAGGCGGAAGCAATGGACCTGAAAGAACTGGAAGATTGGCTGCGGCGCCATCGCGTCACCGATGTCGCTTGCCTGGTGCCGGATATCACCGGCGCGGCGCGCGGCAAGACGATGACGCCGGCGCTGTTCCTCAACGGCATCAAGAACCGCAGTCTGCGGATTCCCGAAACCGTTTACGCGATCAGCGTGCATGGCGAGATCGAATTCAGCGATCACGTCGTGACGACGGAACGCGACCTCGTGATGGCGCCTGACCTCTCGACGATCCACCTTGCGCCGTGGAGCAACGATCCGACCGCCTGCCTCATCTGCGATTCGACAACCGATCAGGGCGCGCCGACGCCTTTCGCGCCGCGCCAGATCCTGCGCAATGTCGTCGAGCTTTACGCCAAACAGGGATGGACGCCGATCGTCGGGCCTGAAATCGAATTCTACCTGATCGAGAAATTCAAGGACGTGATCCTGGAGCCGCGCGCGCCGGAAGGCCGCTCCGGCCGGCCGGAATTCGGCCAGCACGTCTACAGCCTCGACGCCATCGACGAATTCGATCGTCTGTGGGAGGAGCTTTATCAGTTTTGCGAGATCCAGAATGTCGATCTCGACACGCTGATCCATGAAGACGGCCCGTGCCAGTTCGAAGTGAATATCCGCCACAATGAAGCGTTGAACGTCGCCGATCAGATGTTCCTGTTCAAGCGGCTGACGCGGCAGGTCGCAATGCGTCACAACATGTTCGTGACCTTCATGGCCAAACCCTATGCGGATTGCAGCGGCAGTTCGATCCACATGCACCAGAGCGTCATCGACACCAAAACGAAGAAGAACATCTTCGCCAATGCCGACGGATCGGACAGCGATCTCTTCCGTCATTATATCGGCGGGCTGCAGGCTTACCTGCCGGCGGCGATGCCGCTGCTGGCGCCTTACACCAATTCGTTCAACCGTTTTGAGGCGTTCATGAGCGCGCCGACCAACACCCATTGGAGCCGCGAGAATCGCACGGTCGGCCTTCGCGTGCCGGCGGCGAGCCCGGACGCGCGGCGCGTCGAAAACCGCATTCCAGGCGCCGACATCAATCCTTATCTCGGCGTCGCGGCGTCGCTCGTCTGCGGCTATATTGGCATGATGGAGAAAGTCGAGCCGCGCGAGGAATATCTCGGCGAGGGCTATCAGGACCGCGAGCGGCCGTTGCCGAAATCGCTGATCGACAGCGTCGAGACCTTTGCGAAGTCTAAGCCGCTGCGCGACGCGCTCGGCGCCAGCTTCGTCGACACCTATTGCACCATCAAGCGCGGCGAGTATGAGCACCGTTCAGCGGTGCTCAGCCCGTGGGACGTTCGCTTCCTGATGACGAACGTCTGATCTTCCCCGTCAGCCATCATTCATCCGGTACCGGTCATGACCCTCTCGAATTACACGCAGCACATCCGAGAAATCGACAGCGCAAACCATCTTCATCCGTTCACGACGCATCACGAATTGCGCGCGAAAGGCCCGCGCGTCATCACGCATGCCGAAGGCGTTTACATCCATGATTCGGAAGGGAACAAAATTCTCGACGGCATGGCGGGGCTTTGGTGCGTGCAGGTCGGTTACGGCAATGAGGAACTGGCGCGCGTCGCCTATGACACGCTGAAGAAACTTTCCTATTACAACCTCTTCTTCCAGACGACGACGCCCTATGCGGCGGAACTCGCCGCGCTGGTCGCGTCGAAAACGCCGCCGGGCCTCGACCAGATCCTGTTTTCGTCGTCGGGCTCGGAAGCCAATGACAGCGCGCTGAAGCTTATCTGGTATTACTGGAACCTGATGGGCAAGCCGGCGAAGAAGGCGATCATCAGCCGCCAGCGCGCCTATCACGGCTCGACCGTTGCCGGGGCAAGCTTGTCTGGCCTTCCCTTCATGCAGGGGATTTTCGACCTGCCGCTGCCGCGCTTTCATCACATCGGACCGACGCCCTGCTATTACCAATATGGCGCGTCGGGCGAGAGCGAACGCGATTTCGGCCTTCGTTGCGCCAGGGCGCTGGAAGACAAGATCCTTGAACTTGGACCCGACAATGTCGCCGCCTTTGTCGGCGAGCCGGTGATGGGCGCCGGCGGCCTGATGACGCCGCCCGAAGGATACTGGCCGGAGATCGAGAAGATCTGCCGCAAATATGATGTTCTTCTGTGGTCGGACGAAGTCATCTGCGGCTTCGGGCGCACGGGCTCGTGGTTCGGCTGCCAGACCTACGGCTTCACGCCCGATCTGATGACGATGGCCAAGGGCATGTCGAGCGGCTATCAGCCGATGTCCGCCGTCGCGCTGGGGCCGCGGATATCCAAGCCGATCATCGACTCGAATTCGGAAATGGCGCATGGCTACACTTACTCCGGACATCCGGTCGGCTGCGCCGTGTCGATCCGCAACATCGAATTGATCGACGAGATGCAGCTGGTCGGCGCGCGCGGCCGCGCCGCATCGGCGCGCTTCCAGTCGCATCTGAAAGACCTGCAGGAGCACCCGCTGGTCGGCGAGACGCGCGGCGTCGGCCTGCTCGGCGCGATCGAGCTGGTCAAGAACAAGCGGACGAAGGAGCGCTATTCCGCTTCGGGCGCGACCGGCGTCCTTTGCCGGGGCCACTGTTTCAGTTCCGGCGTCGTCATGCGCGCGGTCGGCGAGACGATGTTCCTGTGCCCGCCGCTGGTCATCTCCGACAGCGAAATCGACGAGCTGTTCGCGCTTGTAAAGCGGGCGCTTGACCTTACCTTGCGCGACGTCAGGGGCGCTTGAGGCGCCGGCGAAGAGAGACCTCATGGCCGAGCCGGAAACCAGCAAGCTAGCCGATCAGGCGCGCGCCTTCCTGCAGGCGTCGCCGGAGCTGAAATTCGTCGACGCTTTCCTGACCGACCTTAACGGCGTCATCCGCGGCAAGCGGCTGCCGGCGAAGGGCGCGCTGAAACTCTTTGAGGGCGGTCTTCGTCTGCCGCGCTCGCTGGTCGGCGTCGATGTCTGGGGAACGGATGTCTTCGACAACGGGCTGGTTGTCGATACCGGCGACGGCGACGGCGTGTGCGTCGCCTTGGCGCCGGGACTGCTGCCGGTGCCGTGGGCGAAGGAGCCGAGCGCGCAGGCGCAAATGATGATGTGCGAGGCGGACGGATCGCCCTTCCTCGCCGATCCGCGGCAATTGCTGGCGGCGCTGCAGCGCCGGCTCGCTGCGCAGGATCTCCATCCGGTCGCCGCGATCGAGCTTGAATTCTACCTGCTCTCCGGGAAGGCCGACGAGAACGGGCGCCCGCTGACGCCGGCCAGCAAGTTCAGCGGACGGCGCGTCGCCGACGGGCGGGTCTATGCGATGAGCGAGATCGACGCCTATTCGGATTTCTTCACCGAGCTTTACGCCGCCTGCGACGCGCAAGGCCTGCCGCTCGACACCGCCGTCATCGAGGCGGGGCCGAGCCAGTTCGAGGTCAATCTGAAGCATCAGGCGAATGTGCTCGCCGCCGCCGATCAGGCGATCCTCCTGAAACGCGCCATCAAGGGCGTTGCGGCGGCGCACGGCATGCTGGCGTCGTTCATGGCCAAGCCCTTTGGCGATCTCCCCGGCAACGGCATGCATGTGCATATGAGCATGCTCAACGGCAAGGGCGTCAACGCCTTCGACGGCGACGGCGACAAGGGCGGCGCGCTGTTCAAGAGCGCGATCGCCGGCCTGATCGCGACCGCGCCCGAGGCGATGATCTTCTTCGCGCCGCATCTGAATTCGTGGCGGCGCTTTCAGGAATCCTCGCATGCGCCGACGCGCGCGGCCTGGGGCTATGAGAATCGCACCGCCGCGATTCGCGTGCCGGCGGACACCGGCGCGAACCGGCGCTTCGAGCATCGCATTTCCGGCGCCGACGCCAATCCTTATCTCGTGCTCGCCGCGATCCTCGCCGGCGCGCTGCAGGGGATCGACGCCAGGCTGACGCCGCCGGCGCCGCTCGACGGCAACGCCTACAAATCGGATGCGCCGCAATTGGCGCTCGGCTGGAAGGCGGCGCTCGAGAGGTTCCAGTCGGGGTCGGTTCTGGCGCCGATGTTCGGGCCCTTGATGACCCGCGTTTTCTCGGCCCTGAAACGTCAGGAAATGGCGATCGCCGATCGCCGCGTCACCGACTTTGAATATGACAGCTATCTCGGCGTCTTCTGACAATGACGCGGCCGCCCGAGCATGCGCGATCCTATTACGCCGCGACGGCGCATGCGGCGCCCGAACGGCCGGCGCTGGATCGCAAGATCAGCGCCGAAATCTGCGTCATCGGCGGCGGTTTTTCCGGTGTCGCGTCGGCGCTATCCCTCGCCGAGCGCGGCCATGAAGTCGTGCTGCTTGAAGCCAATCGCATCGGCTGGGGCGCGTCCGGCCGCAATGGCGGGCAGGTCCTCCCCGGCTGGTCCGGCGACAGGGAACTTGTAAAGCAGGTCGGGGAGAAGGCCGCGCAGTTCCTTCGCGAGACGCGCTATCGCGGCAACGACATCATCGAGGAGCGCATCCGGCGCTACCGGATCGACTGCGATTATGCGCATGGCGCGGCGACCGTTGCGCTGAATGCCCGGCAGATGACGGCGCTCGAAAGGGAGTATAATGACGCAAAGGCTGACGGATCGGAAAGCCATTTCGAGCTTGTCGATGCTGACGGCCTGAAAAATCACGTGGCGTCGGAGATCTATTGCGGCGGGCTGATCGACCGGCGCGCCGCGCATTGCCATCCGCTCAATCTCTGCCTCGGCGAAGCGCACGCCGCCGAAGCGCTTGGCGTACGGATTTTCGAAGGAACGAAGGTCGGATCGATCACGCATGGCGAGACAGTGCGCGTTTCGACCGCGGGCGGCGCGGTCGACGCCAAATTCGTGATCCTCGCCGGCAACGCCTATCACCATCTGGAGAAGAAAGCGCTCGGCGGCTACATGCTGCCGGCGCAGACCTTCACCATGGCGACCGAACCGCTCGGCGAGAACCGCATCAACGCCGTCATGCCCGACAATATTGGTGTTTGCGACGCCAATTGGGCGCTCGATTATTTCCGGCGGTCGGCCGATCACCGCATCCTGTTCGGCGGCCTCTGCACCTATTCAAACCGCGACATCGCGGACATCGAAGGCGCGCTGATGCCGCGCCTCCTGAAAATATTCCCGCAGCTTGAGGGCGTAAGATCGGAATTCGCCTGGGGCGGCGCCATCGCGATCCCGCTCAACCGCGTGCCGATGATCGGCCGCATCGAGCCCAATCTGTTCTATGCGCAAGGCTATTCCGGACACGGCGTCAATTGCAGTCACATCGCCGGAGAAATCCTCGCCGATGCGATCGAGGCGAAGACCGGCGGCGTCGATCTGTTCGAGCGTGTCGCGCACTTCCGGATTCCGGCGGCCGACATTGTCGGAAACCCGATGCTGGCGCTTGGCATGACGTGGTTCCGGATGCGGGACGCGCTCGGCGTGTGATGCGCGGTCAGGCCTTTGGCCGCCTGATCCGGCTTTCGACCATGCCGAGCCTGATCAGAACCTCGCCGAATAACAGGACGGCGCCGACGCCGAGCACGGTCGGCTTTTGCAGCCCCTCCCCCGGCACATAAAGAAACAGCGCGATCGAGAACAGGAGCGTTGTTGCGCAGAGCGCAGCGAGCACGCAGGCGCCGACCGCGCCGCCCGGTGCGCGGAACGCGCGCGGCGTCGTTCGGTCCCTGAAACGCAGGCGCGCGAACGCGATCACCATCAGGAGATAGGGCAGCATGAAGATCGCCGCACTGAAGGAAAACAGCGACCAGAAGAGATCGGCGTTCGAGGTCGCGACGCGCCCGTAAAGCAAAAGGACGCTGGTGCAGACAATCCCCATGAGGATGGCGGCGCCGATCGGGCCGCCATGCTTCTTGTGGCGGATGGCGAAAAGGCTCGGCAATTCGCCTTCCTCCGCCGCCTCCGCGGTCGCGCGGTTGCAACCCATCGCCCAGGTGGCGCCGTTCGAGAAGAAAGTGAATAGCGCCATGGCGCCGAGGAGGAGGACAACGATTTCGCCGAAAGGCAGCGCTGCAAAGAACAGCCCCAGCGTGTCGATCAGCCCCCCGACGATGTCGATGTCGGCCGACGGAATCGCGGCGAGAATGCCGGCGGTCGCGAAGAAATAGAGACCGAGAACAACGACCCCCGAAATGATGATCGACAGCGGCATGTCGCGTGCGGGATGCCTGATTTCGCCGCTCGCCGCGCTGACGAGTTCAAAGCCAAGCATGCCGTAGACGATCGCCGGAACGTATTTAAGGCCCTCCTTCCACTCCGGGCGGAACGCTTCGGCGGTCAGCGGGTTGGCGAAACCATGCGTCTGGCCATAGTCCCAGCCTGCGATGATCAGCACCGAGAAGATGATGATCTTGAACAGCGCGCCGAGGTTGGGGACCCATTTGCCGATCTTCAGCCCTAAAATGTCGAGCAGCGCAGTCAGCCAGGCGAGCGCGATGCCGACGCCGATCTGCTGCGACAGTGAAAGTTCGACGCCGGCAAGACGTCCGAACACGCCGGCGAAGAGAACGAATATCGACGGCAGCCAGATCGCGGTGTTGATCCAGTACGCCCAGACGGCGCGCGCCGCCCAATGCCGCCCGAGCCCGCGGCGGATCCATATGTAGATCCCGCCTTCTTCCGGATAGGCCGTCGCCAGCTCCGCGGTGATCAGCCCGATCGGAATCAGGAAAGCGGCACCGAGGAACAGCCACCAGAAAAGACTGGAGACGCCGATCGACGCCGACGCCGCGAGCGTGTCGAGGAGCAGGATCGCCGACACCGTGAAAAGCACGAGATCGCGCAGTCCGAGGACTTTCGGCAGGTTTTTCGGCGCTGACATAAGTTCTGGCCCGCCCTCGTCGCCCGATGCCGTCGGGCGATCCCGTAGCGCATCACATCGTATTTCAGCATACGTTGCAATGGCGGCGCAGCGGCGCGTTCAGCCGGTCCGGGTCACTCGAGCGAGTCGAGCGCAAGGCGGCGTTCATGCTCCGAGCCGATCGTCTCGGCGGCCTTACGCAGAGCCGCGCGCATCGCGTCGCCGGCGGGCGC
>JBGSSK010000130.1:0-8384 GCA_041737095.1 Parvularculaceae bacterium
GCGGCGTGCAAGGCCCGCGCGCTGCGGCGTAGCGCGTCAGACTGACAGCTGGAATCGCCGCAAGGCTCGGCGCCGCGGGCGATCGGCCTGTTGCACGCCTAGAAACCGCGCCCCACAATAGGGCGCGGCGGGAGGCGTTGAAAAATGTCGGACAAATCAGGGCGGCGCAATCTCGTCATCACCCGCGCGGGCGGGAGCAGCCTTCACGGATCCTGGCTGTCGCCTTCGGGCGATCGAAATTTCGACCTGCTCGTCGCCGCATATGATGCGCAGGCGATTGAGGTCGACGGCGATGGCGTCGAACACCTGTTCATCCCGGGCTTCAAGGTGGAGGGGTGGCGAAAGCTCTTTGAGTCGCATCCGGACATCCTCGACAGGTATGATCGGATTGCGCTCCTTGATGATGATCTTGCGACCTGCGCCCGCGATATCTCCGCCTGTTTCGATATCGGCGCTGAAAGGGGGCTCGCTTTATGGCAGCCGAGCCTCACCTGGGACAGTTATGCGACCTATGGCGCGACGCTTTCCAATCCTGCGCTGTATATGCGCTACGTGAATTACGTCGAGATGATGTGTCCGTTTTTCCGATCCGAAGAATTGCGGCGCATCGTTCCGATCTTCAGCCTCGGCTATGAAACAGGCGTTGATCTTGTCTGGAACAGTCTTGTTTCGGAACCATCCAAAATCGCGATCCTCGATTGCATAAAGATCCGGCATACCCGACCTGTCGGCCGCGAAAAGAGTCTCAACGGCTTCGCCGAGAAGGAATATGAAGACGATATCCATGCGTGCCTGAAAAAGTTCGAGGCGGAATGGCCGTCGGCCGTGGCCGCGGCGGCGTTTTCGCGCGGCATGCGGGAAATTGGGTCGCCTGTCGCGATCGGATGGCGCACCCTTGCACTGGCGCCGTCGATCCTGAAAGCCCCGCGCGGCAACCGGCTTTACCGCGCGAGAATGGTCGCGGACCACATCCGCCACCAGTTTACGCGGCGCGGCCGCCGCATCGATGGCGCCGCAGCAATACTGGCGAGACTGGCGACCGGGTGACGCCTTCATCCGCCGTGAAAATAATCATGGATGCGCTGCGCCAGCGCTTCGGAGACGCCGTCGACGGCGCGCAAATCTTCAGGTTTGGCGCGGGCGATTTCCTTGGCGGAGCCGAAATGGTTGAGAAGCGCGCGCTTCTTTGACGGTCCGACGCCGGGGATGTCGTCGATCGGATTGGCGCCGAGCGCTTTCTTGCGCTTGGCGCGGTGCGCGCCGATGGCGAAGCGGTGCGCTTCGTCGCGCAGCCGCTGGATTAAGAACAGCGCGGGATCGCGCGGCGCCAGCAGGAACGGGTCCTTGCCCGGCATGACGATCTGTTCGCCGACGGCGCCCATCGTGCGGTCGACGCGCTTTTCGCCGTCCTCGTTCTCGCGGCGCGGCTTGGCCACGCCGAGGATCGCGATGCCCTCGCTGGCCGGATCGAGCCCGAGTTCCTCAAATGCGGCGAGCGCAGTCGACAATTGACCCTTGCCGCCGTCGATGATGACGAGATCGGGGCGGGTTTCCTCGTCATCTTCCTTCATCATCCGCGAAAAGCGGCGGGTCAGAACCTCGCGCATCATCGCGTAGTCATCTCCGGGCGTCAGCTCCGAGGATTTTATGGCGTATTTGCGGTAGTGCTTCTTCTCGAAGCCGTCCGGTCCTGCGACGATCATCGCGCCGACGGCGTTCGCGCCTGAAATATGCGAATTGTCATAGACCTCGATCCGCCGCGGCGGCGCGTCGAGACCGAGGACCTCTTGCAAGCGCTGCAACGATTTGTGCTGGCTCGCGCTTTCCGCCATGCGCCGCGACAGCGCCTCGCGCGCGTTCATCAGCGCCTGGTCCATGATCGAGCGCTTCTCGCCGCGCTGCGGGCTGGCGAGCGTCACCTTGCGGCCGGCTTTCAGCGTCAGCGCTTCGGCGAGAAGGTCTGACTGGTCCGGCGTCTCGCTGGTCAGGATCAGTTGCGGCGGATCGCGCCCGTCATAGAACTGCGCCATGAACGCCGACAGGATCGCCGGCGTATCGTCCTCGCGGTCATGCTTCGGAAAGAAGGCGTGATTGCCCCAGTTCTGGCCGGCGCGGAAAAAGAACACCTGTACGCAGGTCTGGCCGCCTTCGGCGTGGATCGCGAAAACATCCGCCTCCGTAACGCCGTCCGAATTGATGTCCTGCGCGCCCTGAACATAAGTGAGCGCGCGGATGCGGTCGCGAAGCCGCGCCGCGCGCTCAAAATCGAGGGCCGCCGCCGCCGCTTCCATTTCTTCGGAAAGACGCCGCTGGATCGACTTCGACTCGCCGTCGAGAAACGCTTTGGCTTCGCCGACGAGCGCGCGGTAATCCTCCGGCGCGATCAGATCGACGCATGGCGCAGAGCATCGCTTGATCTGATGGAGCAGGCAGGGCCGCGTGCGATTGTCAAAGACGCTGTCGCTGCATGAGCGCAGCAGGAACGCCTTCTGCAAGGTGTTGAGCGTGCGGTTGACGGCGCCCGCCGAGGCGAACGGCCCGTAATAGACGCCCTTTCTTTTGCGCGCGCCGCGATGCTTGAGGATCTGCGGCGCATCGTGATCCTCGGCGATCAGGATATAGGGAAACGATTTGTCGTCCCGCAGGATGACATTGTAGCGCGGCTTCAGCTGCTTGATGAGGTTCGCCTCAAGCAGCAGCGCTTCGGTCTCGGTCGTCGTCACGACGAATTCCATCGACCGCGTTTCCGCAATCATTCGCATGATGCGGTTCGAGTGGCCGGCGGCCTTGGCGTAGGAGGAAACGCGCGCCCTTAAGCTTTTCGCCTTGCCGACATACAGGACGTCGCCGCCGGCGTTCATCATCCGGTAAACGCCCGGCCGCGCCGGCAGGCGGCTCGTTTCGTCGGCGATCAGCGCCGCGCCTTCCAGTTGGTGAATCGGAAGTTGCGAGTCGCCCGGCGTTTTGAGGCCATCCGTTAAGGCGTCGTTATTGTCGCTGACCATACCGTGATCCGGTATCGCGGGGGCGCATTCGGGTCAAACCATGGATCACCGAGACGAAATTCGAGGCGTGCTGGGAGCGTTCGTCCTGTTCGGCGCGGTGGCGACCGCGGGTTTCCTGGTCGCCTATGCGGCGGTCGAGGACTACGCCCGCGCCAAAGCGAGCCTTGGCTGGACCAGCGTCGAGGGCGTCATCCTCAGCCGTGAAGAGGGCGAGGAGGGCGTCCGCTACGCCTGGTTCGACGGCGACGAAGCGCGCACCGGCGATCGCGTGCGGTTCTGGACCGGCGCGCTGGCTGCTTCGGGCGCGGTCTATCAGCCTGGCCAGCGCGTCGCGCTGCGCGTTTCGCCCGAGGATGGGCGCGTCGCCGTCATCGAGCCCGGCGGTTCATCAGCGCTGTTCGCGATCGTCCTCGCTTTCGGGGCGTTCCTCGTATTCATCGGCCTTGCCGGCGTCATCCGCCTCGCCATGCTGGTCGACGGGCTTCGTCCGGAGGGCGCGTCGCAGGACTATGATTTTTCGGCGGTCAGGCGAGTTTGAACTGCTTCAGCGCCGCCGCGGCGATCGGCGCGCCCCATTCCTGAACGAAGTGGCCGGCCTCCGCGACTTCCATCGGCGGCGGGCAGTTTCGGATGAACGAGCGCAGATGCGCCATCGCCGCAGGCCCGAGCACCGGGTCCTGCATCCCGATCGCCATGAAGCTGTCGCCGGTCCAGTTTTCCTTCCAGAAATTCCGCGCCTTGAGCGAGGTTTCGACGCCTTCCCTTGATGACGGCGCCAGGTCGCTCGCGCCTTTTTCCTTCAGCATCACGAGTTCGGGGAAATGGCGAACGCCGCCTTTGTAGGATTGATCCGGGAACGGCGCATCATAGGCCGCCATTTCCGCGTCGGTGAGGATCGGCGTTGCGCGTTTCATCAGCTGGCCGACATTCAAATCGGGCTGCGACCGGTTGAAGGCGCGCCACATCGCAAATCCATCCGGCGCTTCCTCGCCGGCGGGAAGGCCGGTGTTCATGACGATGAGACGCGAATAGCGTTCAGGCGCCGACATCGGCAGGGTGAGGCCCAAAAGCCCGCCCCAGTCCTGCACGACGAGGCAGACATTCCGCAGATCAAGTTTCTCGACAAATGCGAGAAGTGCGTTGCGGTGGAAATGATAGGTGTAGACCTCATCGTCGGCCGGCTTGTCGGATCGCCCGAAGCCGAACATGTCGACCGCGACGGCGCGATGACCCGCTGCGGTGAACGCGGGGATCATCTTGCGGAACAGGTAGGCCCATGACGGCTCGCCGTGGATGCACAGGAACGTGACCGCCGCATCCCTCGGCCCCTCGTCGACGTAATGCATCCTGAGGCCCTCATAGCCCTTGAGACCCTCGACATAATGCGGCCCGAAAGGCCAGCCCGGAAGGTTCTGAAAGCGCTCATCTGGCGTCCTGAGGGCATTGATCGGCATTGTCGTGTTCCTTTTCCCGAACGTCGCCCATCATGGCCGCCGGCGCGCGCCGGCGTCCACATCCGGCGGCAGTTCCGGCGATCACAATGCCGACCGACAGGAAGGGACGGGGGCGGGAAGGCGCGACAGGGACGCACTGGCGTTCAAAGTCGGCGTTCCCTAAATAGGGCGGATAGGCGCGACGGTCGCGCCGGGCGGATCGAATGCGGCGGAGTTGACGATGGCCAGCGGCGGTCATGGCGGGGATCAGACGGCAGGCTTCCCGATGGCGGAAGCGCGGCTGATCGCGCGCCGGTTCACCGATCCCGATCCGAAAATCTACTGGCCGGATTTCCTGATCAGCGTCGCGGTCGGCTGGATCGCCTTTGCGGGCGCCGTGGCGGCGCCGCCGTTCTCGCTTCTGCAGGCGGCGCTGGTGCTGGCCGCCGCCGTCGCGCATTTGCGCGCCGTTCTCTTCACGCATGAGCTCGCGCATCTGAAGAAGGGAACCTTCGGCCGGTTCCGCCTCGTCTGGAACATTCTGTCCGGGGCGCCGTTTCTGGTGCCGTCCTACTCCTACACCGGCGTTCACATCGACCACCACCGGCCGGGCGTTTACGGCTCGACCCGCGACGGAGAGTACGTCTCGTTTGGCGCGGGATCGCCATGGCGGACGGTCGGCTACGTGCTCCTTTCCTTCGTCCTGCCGCCCTTGCTCCTTGTACGGTTTATCGTACTGACGCCGCTTTCCTGGGCGATCCGACCGCTGCGCGCGCTGATCTGGCGCCGGCTTTCCTCGTTGGCGATCGATCTGAATTATGACCGCCACCCGCAGAACAAGGACGACGACGAGACCTGGCTGATCCAGGAAACCGCAACGACGCTGCTGGCGCTCGGCGCAGCGACGCTGATCGCCGTTGGGGTTTTGCCCTTGAAGCTGCTGATCGTCTGGTATGCGGTGACCGCGACGATCCTCCTCATCAATTCGATCCGGACGCTCGGCGCGCACGCCTATCGTTACTCGGGTGATGTTTCGGTCACGAAGACGGAGGAGTTCCTCGACAGCGTCAATGTCTCGTCAGACGATATCATTTCGAAGATCATCGCGCCGGTCGGCCTGCGTTTTCACGCGACGCACCATCTTTTTCCGGCGACGCCCTATCACAATCTGCCGAAGCTGCACGCCGCGCTGGCGTCGGAATTGTCGGAAACGGGCGTTTATCTCTCGACCAGCCGGCGAAGCTACGCCGACGCGTTCATCCGCCTGTGGCGGGACGCCCGCGCCGCGGACCAGCAGCGCCGGCGCAAGGGCCTGATGGCCGCAGAATAGGCGTCAGCGCTCAACCTCGAGATCATCAAGATCGCTCGGCTTGCCGGTCGCCGGCGTCGGGGTGAATGTCCAGGTCCAGTTGTTGTTCTGCGCCGTCGTGATCATCGACTGGCCGTCCGCCGAAAACCTGACCGGACCGTCTTTCATCATGGTTCGATAGGCGAGCAGGAAAGGCGCGGGCGGCGCGATGTGCTCCGTACGCGGCTTGACGGCGCCCTTGTAGACGCGTCGCCCGGCGCCGCAGGATTCGGCGACCGACGTATCCGGGTGGATGCGCTCGCCGGAAATCTCGATCGAGCCCGATCCGTCCGCCTTCAGCGACAGCGCGTCGAAATGCTCGTAGCGGCCGTCGATCGAGCCGGTCGGACAGCCCTTTTCCATTCCCATGAGATTTGAAACCTCGGCCGCGCCATTGACGATGCGCGCCTCTCCGACGATCGTTTTGGCGTCCTGGTCCCAGATGAAAACCAGCGTCACCTTGTCGACCACATCCGCGTACAGATCGGCGTCTGTCGGCGGTATCTGCACGTGCTTGTCGGCGATGACGCCGACAGCCTCGTATCTGACTTTCTTGACGTTGCTCCATTTCTTGAGCGCGGCGTCGTCATAGATCTGTGCGGCGGCGGGCGCGGCGAGCGCCGCCGTTGCAAGAGCGAGCTTGCAGGCGCGGCTGATTTTCATAATAGGTGGTTCCCCGAAAGAGCGACGCAATCTACCATGCGGCGCGACCGCGGATAAGCCCCGCCTCCATCCACGCGGAAAGGACCTGCAATGACGGATAAAAACTGCGACCTCGTGGTGATCGGATCGGGCCCCGGCGGCTATGTCGCGGCGATCCGCGCGGCGCAACTGAAAATGAAGGTCGTTATCGTCGAGCGCGATCATCTTGGCGGCGTCTGCCTCAACTGGGGGTGCATCCCGACCAAGGCGCTTTTGCGGACCGCCGAAGTCTACACCAACATGAAGCACGCCAGCGCCTTTGGCCTCAAGGCGGACAATGTCGGCTTCGATCTCGACGCTGTCGTCAAGCGCTCGCGCGACGTCGCCGGGAAGTTGTCGGGCGGCATCGGCTTCCTGATGAAAAAGAACAAGATCGACGTCGTGATGGGAACGGCGCGCCTTGAGAAGGGCGGCGCAGCCCCGATCGTCCGCGTAAAGACGAAGGACGGCGAGGATGTCATCAAGGCGAAGCACGTGATCCTCGCGACCGGCGCACGGGCGCGGACGATCCCGCAGGCGGGTCTTGAAACCGACGGCAAGTTCATCTGGACCGCGAAGGAAGCGATGATCCCCGACATCATGCCGAAATCGCTGCTCGTCATCGGCTCCGGCGCGATCGGCATCGAATTCGCGAGCTTCTACCGCGCGCTGGGCGCGGAGGTGACGGTTGTCGAGATGCTGGACCGCATCCTGCCGGCGGAAGACGAGGAAATCTCCGCCTTCGCCGCCAAGCAATTCAAGAAAGCGGGCATGAAGATCCTGACCGGCGCGACGGTCGCCGGGCTCGACAAGGGAAAATCCTCGGTCAAGGCGAGCGTCAGGCTCGCCGACGGCAAGACCGAGACGATCGAGGCCGACCGCGTCGTCCTCGCGATCGGCATCGTCGGCAATGTCGAAAATCTGGGCCTCGAATCCCTTGGCGCGAAAATCGAGAAAGGCCATGTCGTCGTCAATGAATGGCTGGCGACCGGCGTTCCGGGGCTCTACGCGATCGGCGATCTCGTCGGCGCGCCATGGCTCGCGCACAAGGCGAGCCATGAAGGGGTCATCTGCGTCGAAAAAATCGCCGGCGTCGCCGGCGTCCATCCGCTCGACGTAACGAAAATTCCTGGCTGCACCTATTCAAACCCGCAGATCGCCAGCGTCGGCCTCACCGAGGCGAAGGCGACAGCCGCTGGCAAAAAAGTCAGGATCGGCCGCTTCCCGTTCAACGGCAACGGCAAGGCGATCGCGCTCGGCGAGCCGGAGGGTATGGTCAAAACGATTTTTGACGAGACGACCGGCGAGCTTCTCGGCGCGCACATGATCGGCGCCGAAGTGACTGAACTTATCCAGGGCTATGCCATCGCGCGCCAGATGGAAGGGACCGAGGAAGATCTCATGCACACGATCTTCCCGCACCCGACGCTTTCGGAAATGATGCACGAGGCGGTTCTGGATGCGTATGGGCGCGTCGTGCATATGTGAGGGCGAAGTGCGCCAAGCCTCTCTACAAATCGGAACAAACGATCATCAGCGCGGTCGTGCGGCCGGCGCTGAACGCGCTGCGTCGCGATCTGTTCCTGGAGAATCCCTGACTGCCGCGGGAAATCAGCGCGCACAGGCAGGAGATTCGCGAAATCATTGGGTCGCTTCGATAGGGGTCGCAGCCGTCGAGCGGCGAAAATGCGCGGAATTCCGGCCGTCAGCGCACGCCTTGCGCCGAGCCCTGCTTTGCGGGAAACTCGCCTGATCAGGGAGGGCGATCGATGAGATATTTGCTGGCGTTGGCGGCTATCGGTTTTGCGACTTTCGGCGCCGGGTGCGCGACGACCGCCGCCGATGTGGACTCCGACGCGAGCTCGGCTGCGCCTGAGGCGGGCGCCGCGGACGATCCGGACGATACGCAAGACCCGC
>JBGSSK010000135.1:0-5458 GCA_041737095.1 Parvularculaceae bacterium
GGGCGAATCCCGCCGCGCCGAGCCTTTCGCCGTCGGCAAGCCAGCCGCGCCGCGCCGCGTCGGTGAATGTATGGACCTGACGGCTCTGCACCCGGACGCGGCGGATCTGGTCGGCGTCCGATCGTCCGCTGAATTCGAGGAATTCGTGAAAGGCGCCGGTCGCGTCGACGCCCGCCCGCGCCCACAGCGGCAAGGCCTGACCGACATACCAGTCCCGCAGCCTGTCGATCGCAGTGATGAGACGGTTCATTCGAGGTGTCGCTTTGGCGTTTCGGCCGCCGGTGCGCGCGCGTCGGAATCGCGCTTCATTCGACCGTGACGGATTTGGCGAGATTGCGCGGCTGGTCGACATCCGTGCCCTTCGTCGTCGCCGTATAATAGGCGAGCAACTGGATGGGCGCGGCGTAAACGATCGGCGCCAGAAGCGGGTGCGTCTCGGGAACCTCGATCGACGCGAAAAGCCCGGGACCTGCGCGCTTGATGCCGGCGGCGTCGGAGATCAGGATCGCCTTTCCTTCGCGCGCCATGATCTCGTGCATGTTGGAAATGGTCTTTTCGTAATGCCGGTCCGAAGGCGCGATGACGATGACCGGCGTGTTCTCGTCGATCAACGCGATTGGGCCGTGCTTCAATTCGCCGGCGGCGTAGCCCTCGGCGTGAATATACGAAATTTCCTTCAGCTTCAGCGCGCCTTCCATCGCCAGCGGGAACGAAACGCCGCGCCCGACGTAAAGCGTGTCTGTGGTCTTGGCGATTTCGCGCGCCACTTCTTCGATAGCGCCGGCGTTTTTCAGCGCCTCGCCGACAAGGCGCGGGGTCTGCAGGAGCGCCGTCACGATTTCCTTTTCCTGAGCCTCGGTCAGTACGCCGCGCCTCCGCCCGGCGGCGAGCGCGATCGAGGCGAGCGCCGCCAGCTGGCAGGTGAAGGCCTTGGTCGAGGCGACGCCGATCTCCGGGCCGGCCGCCATCGGGAATATGATGTCGGCCTCCCGCGCGATCGACGATTCCGGTACGTTGACGACGACGGCGATTTTCTGCCCATGCGCCTTCGCTTCGCGGAGGGCGGCGAGCGTGTCCGCCGTTTCCCCTGACTGTGAAACGAAAAGCGCGCCGCCGTTCTTCGAGTAGGGAACGTCGCGGTAACGCAGTTCCGACGCGAAATCGATTTCGACCGGCAATCGCGCCCAGGTTTCGAACCAGTATTTCGAAATGAGGCCGGCGTAATAGGCGGTGCCGCAGGCGGATATCGTCAGCCGTTCAAGGTTGGCGAAATCGAACCCGTCCTTCGGCAGTCGGATGAGCCCTGTCGCCGCATCGATATAACGCGACAGCGTGTGAGCGATCACTTCCGGCTGTTCGTAAATTTCCTTCGCCATGAAGTGCCGATGGCCGTCCTTGTCGACCATGTTTTCCGACGCCGAAGAGATCGTTTCCGTTCGCGAGACCGGGTAGCCCTTCATATCAAAGATATTGAAGGCGCGCCGCGTGATCACCGCGTAATCGCCTTCATCGAGATAGGTGACGCGATTGGTGAACGGCGCCAGCGCATAGGCGTCGCTGCCGACGAACATTTCGCCGTCGCCGCGCCCGATCGCCAAAGGCGAACCCCGGCGCGCCGCGATCAGCAGGTCATCCTCGCCGGTGAAGACTATCGCAAAGGCGAAGGCGCCGCGCATGCGGTCGAGCGCCTTTTTGACCGCGTCCTTCGGCGGCAGGTTTTCGTTCTGCAGATAATAGGTGATGAGCTGCGCGCAGACTTCAGAATCGGTTTGCGAGGAAAACCGGAAACCCTTTTCCTTCAGCTCGTCGCGGAGTTCGGCGAAGTTCTCGATGATGCCGTTATGGACGAGCGCGAGGCGCTCGGTCGCGTGCGGATGCGCGTTTTCATCGGTTGCAGCGCCATGCGTCGCCCAACGCGTGTGGCCGATCCCTGTCGCGCCGTGCAGCGGCGTTTTGTCGAGCCGATCGGCGAGCGCCTGCAGCTTGCCGGACGCGCGCCGGCGATCGAGCTTGCCGCCATCGATGGTTGCGACGCCTGATGAATCATAGCCGCGATATTCGAGCCGCCGCAGCCCTTCGATGATCAGCGGCGCGACATCCGATTTGCCTAAAATGCCTATGATCCCGCACATAAATCTCGCCTGTCCCCCATTGTCGCCGCTGTCATATCAAATTGTGTTGCAGCGCGATACTGACGCGCCATCCAAGCAAGGTTAAGGCAGTTCGGTGGCTTTTCCCTTATTATTTCGGGTCCGCCGGCATCGCCGCGCCTATCCCCCGCGAATGAGGTCGGCGGCTTTTTCGGCGATCATGATCGTCGGCGCGTTGGTGTTGCCGGAGACAAGCGCCGGCATGACGGAGGCGTCGACGACTCGCAACCCCTCAACGCCGCGGACGCGCAGCGACGGATCAAGCACGGCGCGCTCATCCGACCCCATTCGGCATGCTCCGACCGGATGATAGATCGTATCGCCCCGGCGATTGATATCGGCGATCAGCGCTGCATCGCTGGCGTCCGGCCCTTCATAAAGATAGTCGCCAGCGACCGCCTTGATCGCCGGGGCTTCCATCACGCGGAAGACCATCCGCGCGCCTTTGAGGAGGCGGACGAGATCATCCGGGTCGCTCAAAAAGTTCGGATCGATATGGGGCGGCGCCATCGGGTCCGGCGATGCGAGCCGCACTTCGCCCCGGCTCTTCGGCCTCAAGACGCACACATGGCAGGAAAAACCGCCGCCGAGATGCTTCTTCTCGCCATGCTCGTCGACCAGCGCCGGCAGGAAATGCAGTTGCACGTCGGGTTCAGTCTCCGCGGGATCGGTCTTCAGGAATCCGCCAGCCTCCGCGAGATTGGATGTCAGGACGCCGCGCTTGTGTTTGCGGAATTCGGTGAACGCTTTGGGAAAACCGAGCGCAAAGGCGAGCGAGAGGCCGACCGAATGCGGCGACGCGGTCTTGCGCAGAACGGTGTAATCGAAATGATCCTGCAAGTTTCGCCCGACCTCGGGGCGATCGGCAACGACCCCGATATCCATCGACCGCAGATGATCTGCGGGGCCAATCCCAGACAGCATCAGGATCTGCGGCGACTGGAACGCGCCGGCGCAAACGATGACCTCCTTCCGTGAGCGGATCAAATGCGATCGACCGGATTGTCTGAAACGGACGCCGGTCGCGCGTCCATTCTCGATCAGGAGTTTCTCGCAGTGCGCATCCGTCCTGACGGCGACATTGGCGCGCGACCGCGCCGGGTGGAGATAGGCGACAGCGGCCGAGCACCGCTTTCCCGCGCGCTGCGTCACTTGGTAGAACCCCATGCCGTCCTGCCGCGCGCCGTTGAAATCGTCGTTCATCGGCCATTGCAGTTCCCGCGCGGCGTCGATGAAGGCTTGCGAAAGCGGGTTCTTGTAGGCGAGATCGCTGACCGTCAGCGGGCCGCCGGTCGCGTGGAATTCGTCCGCGCCGCGTTGCTGGTCCTCGGCCTTCCTGAAATAGGGGAGCACATCGTCCCAGCCCCAGCCGGTCGCGCCGGCGCGCGCCCAGCCGTCGTAGTCCGCTTGCGATCCGCGAATATAGATCATGGCGTTGATGGAGCTTGAGCCGCCAAGCGTCCGGCCGCGCGGCTGCCGGCCGATCTTGCCGCCAAGATGCTTTTGCGGCGCTGTTGCGAACGCCCAGTTGTAGACCGTTCCCTTGGGAAAAAACGCGAAGCCGAGCGGCGTGTGAATGAGCGCGCTGCGGTCTTCGGGGCCGGCTTCAAGAATGCAGACCGTCGCCTTGCCGTCTTCGCTCAGCCGGTTCGCCAGCACCGATCCCGCCGAGCCTGCGCCGACGATGATGTAGTCGAATTCTTCGACGCTGCTGTCGTTCATGTTGATGTCAGGTGGTTGCTTTGGCCGACGTCGGCGTCAGATGATCTTGCGGACCATCTTCAACAGCCCGTCAGTTTTTTGGGAGAACGGCGGATAGAGCAATTTGTTCGACGCGAACCGGCTCTGATAGAAAACCGGCTTCATGTGCGAGAAGGTCTCGAAGCCTTTCTCGCCGTGATAGGCGCCGATGCCGCTCTTGCCGACGCCGCCGAAGGGAAGATTTTCCTGCGCGACATGCCACAGCGTGTCGTTGACGGTGACGCCGCCCGCAATCGTCCGCGCCAAGGCATCGTCGCGCGCCGCTTCGTCCGACCCGAACCAGTAAAGCGCCAGCGGCCGGTCGCCCTGATTGACATGATCGATCGCCGCGTCGCGGCCATCAACGCCGAGGACAGGCAGGACCGGCCCGAAAATCTCTTCCTTCATCAGTGCGATCCCCGCCGGCGGTTCGACGACGATCGTCAGCGGCATTTTACGCTGCGGGTGAAGCGCGTTCGACGAGCCGACCTCGATGACTTTCGCGCCGGCGTCCTTCGCTTCGGCGACCATCGATTTCAGCCGCGCGAAGTGTCGGTCTGAAATGATCGCCGTATAATCCGGCGTCTCGTCGATTGACGGATAGAGGCGCCGCGCCGCGTTTGCGAGCGCGTCGACCGTCGCGTCGAGCTGCGCGCGCGGCGTCAGCACGTAGTCCGGCGCGACACAGGTCTGCCCGGCGTTGAAAGTCTTGCCATGCGCGATCGACAAGGCGGCGGCCTGAAGATCTGCGCTCTCATCGATGATCGCCGGCGACTTGCCGCCCAGCTCCAGCGTAACCGGCGTCAAGTTCTTGGCCGCCGCCATATAGACAAGGCGACCGACCGACGTCGATCCGGTGAACAAGAGATGGTCGAACGGCGCGGAAGCGAATGCCTGTCCGAGTTCGACGCCGCCCGTGACGACGGAAAAGACGCTCTCGTCGAATTCGGCGCGAATGACGTCGCGCATGATCTCGGCGGTCGCCGGCGTCAGCTCGCTTGGCTTGACCATGACGCGATTGCCGGCCGCGATCGCCGCGGCGGCCGGCGAGAAGGCAAGCTGCACCGGATAATTCCACGGCGAGATGATGCCGATCACCCCAAGCGGCTGCGGCTTGATGCGGCTCCTTCCCGGTTTCATGTGCAGCGGCGTCGCCACCGGCCGCGCACGCATCCAGCGCTTGAGATTTTGCTTCGCAGCCTTCGCGGCGGCGACCGAGACGATAATCTCGGCGACAAGCGTTTCATGACGGGACCGGCAGGTAAAATCCGCGTTCACCGCTTCGATGATCCGCGCTTCATTCGATTCGACCGCGTGTATCAGCGCGTCGAGCCGGGCGATCCGCGTCGCCTCCGACGGATAGGGTTCGGCGGCGAAGGCTTTTTTCTGGAGATCGAACAGGCGGTCGAGTTCGCCGTCGCGCGCGGCGGCCGCATCGATCGGGCGGGTCGTGTCGGCCATGGGCGCCTCCCTTGGGTCAGGTGCGTGGAAACGCGACAGTTTCCCGCAATTGCGGCCGGCGGTCCAGCCTCGTCCGCGGTTCGATCGCCGGGCGCAAGGGCCTTATG
>JBGSSK010000147.1:0-10343 GCA_041737095.1 Parvularculaceae bacterium
CCGCTCGCGTTCCTCCGCACTCAGCCGAACCACATACTTCTTGACCGCAATCGCTTTCCCCGACACCTGTCATCTCCGTCGCCGCTGCGCGGGGCAGTGATTCATGAGTTGCCGTCATAATCAATGACGTGGGCCACTAGGTTTTCACCGGCATTGCGCGAGACGCCGTCAATAGCCTAGAGGCTGACCGAAAGGCCAGTTCGCACGGGCGGAGAGAGAAAATGAGCGATAAAGAGGCGGCGCCGAGCCCCTTGAGCCTGTTTGTGCCCGAGCCGGAATGCAGGCCGGG
This sequence comes from Parvularculaceae bacterium, assembly GCA_041737095.1. Lineage (GTDB taxonomy): Bacteria > Pseudomonadota > Alphaproteobacteria > Caulobacterales > Parvularculaceae > Amphiplicatus. The sequence goes on from JBGSSK010000147.1 coordinate 290, forward strand.
CGATCATCCTGATTACAGCGAAATGCTGATCCCCGAGGCCGGCGCGGTCAGGCGTCCGCCGATCGATGTCGAGCCGCTGCATATCCACGATCTCGCCTATTCGGTCATTCGCGTCCTCAATGACGAGGGAGAAGCGGTCGGCCCGTGGGCCGGACAACTGACCGACGACGACATTGTCGACGGGCTTCGCCACATGATGACGGTGCGCGCCTTCGACGCCCGCATGCTGATGGCGCAGCGCCAGGGGAAAACCTCGTTCTACATGCAGGCGCTCGGCGAGGAAGCGGTCGCCTGCGCCTTTCGCAAGGCGATGTCGAAGGGCGACATGAATTTCCCGACTTACCGCCAGCAGGGCCTCCTCATCGCCGGCGGTTATTCGATCACGACTATGATCAACCAGATCTATTCGAACGAACTCGACCCGATGAAGGGCCGGCAATTGCCGGTCATGTATTCCTCCAAGGAAGATGGCTTCTTCACGATTTCCGGCAATCTCGCGACGCAGTTCATCCAGGCGGTCGGCTGGGCGATGGCGTCGGCGATCAAGGGCGACAGCAAGATCGCCGCCGGTTGGATCGGCGAGGGATCGACCGCGGAGAACGATTTCCATTCGGCGCTGGTCTTCGCCTCGACTTACAAGGCGCCGGTCATCCTCAATGTCGTCAACAATCAGTGGGCGATCTCGACCTTTCAGGGTATCGCGCGCGGCAACGCCGCGACATTCGCCTCGCGCGGGCTCGGCTTCGGCATTCCGTCCTTGCGCGTCGACGGCAATGATTATCTCGCCGTCTACGCCGTCGCCAAATGGGCGATCGACCGGGCGCGTCGGAACCTAGGCCCGACGCTCATCGAATTCGTCACCTATCGCGCCGGCGCGCATTCGACGTCGGATGATCCGTCCGGCTACCGCCCGAAAGACGAGGGCTCGACCTGGCCGCTCGGCGATCCGATCGAACGGCTGAAGAAGCATCTCATCCGCCGCAAGAAATGGTCCGAGGAACGCCACACACAGGCCAAGGCGCAGATCGAAAGCGAAATCCTGCAAGCGCAGAAAGCCGCCGAGGAACACGGCACGCTGCATAACGGTCCGCACGCACCCGCCGGGACAATGTTCGAAGACGTCTACGCGGAGCCGCCGATCCACCTGATCCGGCAGCGCCAGGAAGCGGGGATCTGATCATGACGCGCATGACCATGATCGAAGCCATCAGAAGCGCCATGGATGTCGCCATGGGCCGCGACGACAATGTCGTCGTCTTCGGCGAGGATGTCGGCTATTTCGGCGGCGTTTTTCGCTGCACGCAGGGCCTGCAAAAAAAATACGGCAGCCAGCGTTGCTTCGACGCGCCGATCAGCGAGAGCGGCATCGTCGGTGCGGCGATCGGCATGGCGGCCTATGGCCTTCGCCCCTGCGTCGAAATTCAGTTCGCGGATTATGTCTATCCTGGCTATGACCAGCTCGCGTCGGAAGCGGCGCGCATCCGCTATCGTTCGGCTGGCGATTTCACCGTGCCGATGACGGTCCGGATGCCGACGGGCGGCGGCATATTCGGCGGCCAGACCCATAGCCAAAGTCCCGAGGCGCTGTTCGCCCATGTCTGCGGATTGAAAACCGTCATCCCGTCCAATCCCTATGACGCCAAGGGTCTTCTCATCGCGGCGATCGAGGATGAGGATCCGGTGATGTTCCTTGAGCCGAAGCGGCTTTATAACGGGCCGTTTGACGGCCATCATGACCGGCCGGTGACGCCGTGGAAGAAGCATGATCTCGGCGACGTGCCGGATGATTATTATTCAATTCCGCTCGGCAAGGCGGCGATCCGGCGCGCGGGAAGCGACGTCACCGTGCTCGCCTATGGCACGATGGTGCATGTCGCGCTCGCCGCCGCGGAAGAAACCGGCGTCGACGCGGAGATTCTCGATCTCCGGACAATCCTGCCGCTCGATCTCGAATCGATCGAGGCCTCGGTGCGCAAGACCGGGCGCTGCGTCATCGTCGTTGAGGCGACAAAAACCTGCGGCTTTTCCGCCGAGCTGATGGCGATCGTGGTCGAAGGGTGCTTCCATCATCTCGAAGCGCCGGTGATCCGCGTCACCGGGTACGACACGCCTTATCCGCATGCGCATGAATGGGACTATTTCCCGGGGCCGAAGCGCGTCGGCGCCGCGTTGAAAAAAGTGATGGAGCAGGCCTGATGGGCGTTCATGTCATCAAACTCCCCGATGTCGGCGAAGGCGTCGCGGAGGCCGAACTTGTCGAGTGGATGGTGAAGCCCGGCGACAATGTCATGGAAGACCAGATCCTCGCCGCCGTGATGACCGACAAGGCGACCGTCGAAATCCCGTCGCCGGTCATCGGCAAGGTGACTTGGCTCGGGGCGAAGGTCGGCGAAATCGTGCCGGTCGGATCGCCGATCATCAGGCTTGATGTCGACGGCGCCGGCAATGCGAAGGATGACGATGCCGCGCCGGCGAAGGCGCCGCAGAAAGCCGAGAAGAAATCCGCGCTGGCGCCGAAGACGGAATCATCGCCGCCGCAAGCGATAAAAACGGAACCGCCGAAACCCGCTGCAAAGTCCGCAGCGCCGGCGATGACGGGCGCGCCGCGCAACGAAGGCGAAAAACCGCTGGCGTCGCCGGCGGTCAGGAAGCGCGCCGCCGACGCCGGCGTCGATCTTCGTCGCGTCCCAGGCACAGGTCCGGCGGGGCGCATCACGCATGAAGATCTCGACGCCTATTTCGAGCATGGCGCCAGCATTCCGGCGGGGCGCGGACGCGCACCGGATTTGGGCGTCAAGGAAATTCCGGTCATCGGCCTGCGCCGCAAGATTGCAGAAAAAATGACGATCTCGCGCGCGCGCATTCCCGATATCGTCTATGTCGAGGAAGTCGACGTGACCGCGCTTGAAGACCTCCGCGCCAAGCTTAATGCGGAGAAAAAGCCGGAGCAGGCGAAGCTGACGATCCTGCCGTTCCTGATGCGCGCCATGGCGAAGGCGATCGTCGATCAGCCGCAATTGAATTCGCACTTTGACGATGAAGCGGGCGTCGTGACGCAGTATGGCGGCGTTCATATCGGCGTCGCCGCGCAGACCGATGGCGGCCTTGTGGTGCCGGTCGTCCGCCATGTCGAGGCGAGGGGCCTTTGGGACTGCGCCGCCGAAGTCGCGCGCCTTGCCGACGCCGCAAAGACCGGCGCGGCGAAACGCGAGGAGCTGTCCGGCTCGACGATCACGATCACGTCGCTCGGCGCGCTTGGCGGCATCGTCACGACGCCGGTCATCAATCACCCGGAGGTGGCGATCGTCGGCGTCAACAAGATGCAGGTCCGGCCGCACTGGGACGGAACGGCGTTCGTCCCGCGCCGGATGATGAACCTTTCCTGCGCCTTCGATCACCGTATCGTCGACGGCTGGAACGCGGCGGTCTTCGTGCAGCGGGTGAAGACGTTGCTCGAAAACCCGGCGATGATTTTCATTGAGGACTAGAGGATGACCGAACTGACCTGCAAACTCCTCATCATCGGCGGCGGGCCGGGCGGCTATGTCGCCGGCATCAGGGCGGGACAGCTCGGGATCGACACGATCCTCGTCGACGCCGAAGCGCTGGGCGGGACCTGTCTCAATGTCGGCTGCATTCCCTCGAAAGCGATCATCCACGCTGCAGAGGAATTCGAAAAGGTGACGCATTACGCCAATTCATCCGTACTCGGCATTTCAGCGGCAAATCCGACACTCGATCTCTCAAAAACCGTCGCGTGGAAGGACGGGATCGTCAGGAAGCTGACGACCGGCGTCGGCGGGCTGCTGAAGAAGAACAAGGTCAAGTCGATCAGGGGCTGGGCGACCTTCGCCGACGGCAAGACGGTCGACGTCAAGACCGCCGACGGGGTTCAGCGCATCCGCGCGGAGAATGTCATCATCGCGACAGGTTCCGCGCCTGTCGAACTCCCGTTCATGAAATTCGACAGGAAAGTCATTTCTTCCACCGGCGCCCTCGCGCTCGACGCGCCGCCGAAGAACTTCGCAATCGTCGGCGCCGGCTATATCGGGCTTGAGCTAGGTATCGCCTTTGCGAAGTTTGGCTCGACCGTGACGGTCGTCGAAGCGATGGATCGCATCCTGCCGACTTACGACGCGGAGCTGACAAAGCCGGTCGCCAAACGCCTCAAGGATCTCGGCGTCAATGTGATTCTCGGGGCCAAGGCGAAGGGCCTCTCGAAGGACGGCACGTCGCTTGAGATTGAACAGAACGGCAGGACGGAATCAATTCCCGCCGACAAGGTGCTGGTCACCGTCGGCCGCAAGCCGCTGACCGATGGCTGGGGCCGCGAGGCGCTCGCGCTCGACATGGACGGGCGGCATCTGAAGATCGACGATCGTTGCGAGACGTCGATGCGCGGCGTATTTGCGATCGGCGATGTGACGGGCGAGCCGATGCTGGCGCATCGCGCGATGGCGCAGGGCGAGATGGTCGCCGAAATCATCGCCGGCCATAATCGCCGCTGGGACAAGGTCGCGATGCCGGCGATCTGTTTCACCGATCCCGAGATCGTTTCCTGCGGCCTGTCGCCCGACGAGGCGATTGCGAGCGGGCACAAGATAAAGACGGCGAACTTCCCGTTCTCAGCCAATGGCCGCGCGATGACGATGGAGGCGGACGACGGCTTTGTCCGCGCCGTCGCGCGCGAGGACAACCACCTGCTGCTCGGCCTGCAGGCGGTCGGCCGCGGCGCTGCGGAACTCTCCGCCGCATTCGGCCTCGCGCTTGAAATGGGTGCGCGCCTTGAAGATGTCGCCGGCACGATTCACGCGCACCCGACGCAGGGCGAAGCGCTGCAGGAAGCGGCCTTGAGAACGCTTGGCCATGCGCTCCACATCTGACGGGGCCGCAACTCGCAAAAAGACAAAGCGAAAACTGAAGGCGCCTCCTGTCGATATCGGCTGGCGCGAATGGGCGGCGCTCCCTGATCTTGGCGTCGACGCCATCAAGGCGAAAATCGACACCGGCGCGAAGACCAGCGCGCTGCATGCGTTTCGCATAAGAGAAACGACCATCGACGGATTGCGGCATGTGGAGTTTTTTCTGCATCCTCTCCAGAGAAGAAGCATTCCGGAAATTCGGTGCCGTGCGCTGATCGTCGACAAACGTCGCATCAAAAGCTCGAACGGGCATGCCGAAGACCGCTATGTCATTGCAACGCAATTGAAGATGGCGGATAGGTTATGGAAGATCGAAATATCGCTTGCCAATCGCGATGAGATGGGCTTCCGGTTCCTGATCGGCCGCGACGCGCTGCGCAAGCGCGTGATCGTTCATCCCGGAAGGTCATTCCTTCTCGGCAGGAAAGCAAGCTGAAGGAACCGCCCATGCATCTGGCGTTGATGTGTCGGAATGCGTCGCTCTATTCGCATCGGCGTCTCGTCGAAGCGGCCGAAGCGCGTGGCCACCAGATCGAAGTAATCGATCATCTGCGCTGCTATATCAACATCACGTCAAGTCGTCCGAGCGTTCGATATCAGGGACGCGATTTGCCGAAATATGACGCTGTCATTCCGCGGATCGGCGCGTCGGTCACGTTTTACGGCGCCGCCGTGTTGCGCCAGTTCGAGGTGATGGGCGTCTACCCGGTCAATGAATCCGTCGGCATCACGCGCGCCCGGGACAAGCTGCGCAGCATGCAGCTTCTGGCGCGGCAGGGCATCGGTCTTCCGGTGACGGTTTTCGCGCACAAGACCAGCAACGCCGAGGAAGTGATCAAGATGGTCGGCGGCGCGCCCGTCGTCATCAAGCTGCTTGAAGGAACGCAAGGGATCGGCGTCGTTCTCGGCGAAACGCAGAAGGCCGCAGAATCGATCATCCAGGCGTTCGGCGGCGTCAACACCAACATCCTCGTCCAGGAATTCATCAAGGAAGCCGGCGGCGAAGACATCCGTTGCCTCGTCGTCGGCGGCCGGGTCGTCGCGGCGATGCTGCGCAAGGGGAAGGAAGGGGATTTCCGCTCCAATCTTCATCGCGGCGGCAGTGCGACCGCGGTCAGGATCACGCCGTCGGAGCGCGCAACCGCGATCTCGGCGGCCAAGGCGATGGGCCTTAATGTTTGCGGCGTCGACATGCTTCGCTCGAACCACGGACCGGTGGTGATGGAGGTCAATTCATCGCCAGGCCTTGAAGGCGTTGAGAAGGCGACCGGCGTCGACGTCGCCGGCGAGATCATCGAGTTCATCGAGAAGCACGCCAGGCCGAACAAGACAAAGACCCGCGGCCAGGGCTGACTGGGGGCTAAAGCGCGGGCCTCGACGTCTGCTTCGAAATACAGGCCTTTGATCCTGCCGCAGATTGATGACTTCGCCGCGGTCTCGGCGTTATCGTCGGGGCTGTGTCAACGAACGAGCCGTCATTCACGGTGAGGCCCGCGTCGCCCGCCGACGCCGCGGCGGTCGGTCGCGTTCTCGCGGCGTCCTATGGCGTTCTTTATCGCGGCTGGTATCAGGACGACGTGCTGGAAGCGGCGCTCCCGCTGATGATTCGCGCCAATCCGAAGCTGCTTTCTTCCGGGCGCTATTTCATCGCCGAGATCGAAGGGGCGATTGTCGCCTGCGGCGGGTGGAGTGCGGAAGATCCGCGCGGCGGCGATGTCGAACGCATCGCGCATGCGCGGCATTTCGCAACCGATCCCGCTTTCATCAATCGCGGCTGCGGCGGCGCGATCCTCAAGCGGTCGATCGCCGAGGCGAAGGCTGGCGGGTTCATGGAAATGCAGTCGATTTCGAGCCTGACGGCGGAGGCCTTTTACGCACGCCATGATTTCAGGCTAGTCTCGATCATCCGTCAGCCGATGGGCGCAGTTTCCTTCGCCTGCGCGCTGATGCGCCGGTCGCTTCCTTGAAGGAACACTGATGAAAGCGCGAATTCTCGGCTTTGAATGGGATGCCGGCTCCAGCCATGCGCGCGGCCCGGCGCTCGGGCCAAGCGTCGTGCGCCGGCTGTTCCGGAGCGAAGCCTCCAGCTCCTGGTCGATCGACCTTGTCGACATGCAGGACGCGATCGACGACTACCGGATTCCCGATCTCCCCGAAGACGGCGCGGCGGCGCGCGCGCTGATCACGGAAAGCGTCGCCGCCTCGATCGCGGACAAGTGCGCGCCCTTGTCGATCGGCGGCGATCATTCGATCACCTATCCAGTCCTGAAGGCGATCGCCGCGGCGCATGGGCCGGTCAATCTCCTTCATATCGACGCGCATGGCGACCTTCACGACTCCTATGAGGGCGATCCGTTCAGCCACGCCTCGCCCTTCGCGCGCGCGCATGAGGACGGCCTCATCCGCCGGCATGTCGCGGTCGGCATTCGCTGCTGGGATAAAGAGCAGGCGGCGCAGGCGGCGCGGTTCGGCGTTACGATCCTGCGCGCCGATCAGGCGGGCGAGACGCCGGCGGCGCTTTTCGAGGGTCCGCTCTACATGACGATCGATCTCGACGGGCTCGATCCGGCGTTTGCGCCCGGCGTCTCGCATCCCGAGCCGGGCGGCCTTTCAACGCTCGACGTCCTGTCGATGATCCGCCGCATCAAGGGACCGCTCGTCGGCGCCGATGTCGTCGAGCTCAATCCCGAGCGCGATCCTGCGATGACGACAGCGCGGGTCGTCGTCAGGCTGGTCAAGGAATTGGCGGCGGCCGTCGCGCGCTGAAAAGGGCGCCGCTTTTCAAAGCGGACCTTGTCCTTTTTCCGGCTTCTTCCGCGGGCTCCAGCCGCAAAAGGCGCCCTTTTCGCTTGTCGATTGTGGCGCCTAATTTTCAGCGGCGCAGCTTGCTCTTCCGAACGCTTTAAACTTTTTCACGTATCAAAGAGCCATGCGCATGGTCGGCGCGCAATCCGGCAGCATGTCGCCCTTCCGCCGACATTTTCAAGCCCCGATTTGCTTGTATTTGCGGCGCGGATTTCGCCGATCCGGCGACATGTAAAACACGCGCTTCAGTCAAAGAGGCTCGACACCGATTCTTCATTGGCGATGCGGCGGATCGCTTCGGCGAGCAGTCCGCCGATCTCGACCTTCTCGATTTTCTTGCAGGCGTCGATTTCCGGTGTCGACATGATCGAGTCCGACGTCACGAGCCGCGACAGGCCGGCCGATTTCGAAATCCGCTGATGCGCGCCGTTCGAAAGGACGCCGTGCGTCACGAAGGCGGAGACGCTCCTGGCGCCTTTTTCCATGATCGCCTCGGCGGCGTTGCAGAGCGTGCCGCCGCTGTCGACGATGTCGTCGAACAGGATGCAATCGCGTCCCGTGACGTCGCCGATGATGTTCATGACCTCGGAAACGCCGGCATGCTCGCGGCGCTTGTCGACGATCGCCAGCGGCCGGTTGTCGAGGCGCTTCGACAGCGAGCGCGCCCTGACGACGCCGCCGACATCGGGCGACACAATCGTGACATTTTCGATATCGCCATTGTGGAGCGCGCGGATGCGGTCGGCGAAGACGTTGACCGCGAACAGATTGTCGGTCGGGATGTCGAAAAAGCCCTGGATCTGGCCAGCGTGAAGATCGACGGTCAGCACCCGGTCGGCGCCGGCGGTGGTGATCAAGTTCGCGACGAGCTTGGCTGAAATCGGCGTCCGGGGGCCGGCCTTGCGGTCCTGTCGCGCATAGCCGAAATAGGGGATGACGGCGGTGATCCGGCTCGCCGACGCGCGGGTCAGCGCGTCGATGATGATCAACAGCTCCATCAGATTGTCATTGGCGGGGTTCGAGGTCGACTGGATGACGAAGACATCCTCGCCGCGGACGTTTTCGCCGATCTCGACGAAAACCTCGCCGTCCTTGAAGGTCTTGATCTCGGCCTTGGCGAGCGGCGTCGCCAGCCGCCGCGAGATATTGTCGCTGAGGCGACGGTTGGAATTCCCCGAAATCAGCTTCATGGCCCGGCCCTGATTTGCCCCGCCGCCTTGTGACGGTTTCTTGACGTTCGATCAAGCCCTGAGGTGGGGTGAGGGGCGGCATTCACGCGAGAGTTTTTGGCGCACGACAATTCGCGCGACGCGGGCCGGTCCGGCATTTTAGTCAAACGCCTTCAATGTGCGGATACCCGCACATTGACAATCGCTGATAAATTCCGGCCGTAGTCATCCTCTCCGGCGCGGCGGCTGGCTCGGTAGCTGAAATAGCTCTCCGGGTCGCTGAGGGTGCAGACGCCGACATCGTCGAGGCTGGCGACGCCAACTTCGGCAAGCCTTGCGCGGCCAAAGCCGACAAGGTCGAGCTGGCGCTTGTCGGCGCTTTTTCCGGCAGCGAAGAATTGCTCCGAGTCGGGATAATCCTTCGCGAAGGCATCCAGAACGTCGAGGCCGACTTCGAAATTCGGCTGGCGCATGCAGGGGCCGACAGCGGCGGCGATGCGGTCCTCGCTTGCGCCGATCGAGACCATTGCGCGGATTGTCGACTGGAGGACGCCGGCGAGCGCGCCGCGCCAGCCGGCATGTGCAGCGCCGATGATCCCGGCGTCGTGATCGGCGAACAGGAACGGCATGCAATCGGCGGCGAGGACGCCGAGCGCGACCCCTTGCAATCGCGTCGCCATGCCGTCCGCTTTTGGACCCTGGCCGGTCCATGGCTCGGTGACGACGACCGCGTCCGCTGAATGCACTTGATAGAGCGTCAGGAGATGCTCCGCGCCGAGCGAATCGCGGCAGCGCAGGCGATTTTCAGCGACATCGGCCGGATCGTCCGACGAGCCGAGCCCGACATTGAGGCTTTTGTAAACGCCGCCGGAGACGCCGCCCTTGCGCGAGAAAAATCCATGCGCGACGCCGGCGCCGGCAAGGCTTGTCGATTCGAGGCGCGGCGGGGTCATTCGAAAAATCCTGAAGGTTCGGGTAGTCCCGGCGCGGAGAGGCAGAGGACCTTGAACAATTCGCCCATCGCGGCGGGCGACGCGATGCGGTGCGCGCCGCCGAAGAGGTCTGCGGCTTCCTCGGGCGACTTGCCGCTGCTGAGGCGTTCAAGGCGTACCGCGAGGCCGAGGCGGCCGAGGAAGTCGCCTTGCGGGATGGGCCCAT
>JBGSSK010000226.1:0-2860 GCA_041737095.1 Parvularculaceae bacterium
CGGCGAACTCTGCGGCATGATGACGATCAAGGCGGCGCTCGAGGCGCGGGGCGAGGCGCATCGCACCCGCGTCCTTGCGCCGGAATCGGCGCACGGCACGAATCCGGCGACCGCGGCGCAATGCGGCTTCAACGTCGAGGATATTCCCGCCGACGAAACGGGTCGCATCGATCTCGAAGCATTCCGCGCAAAGCTCGGCCCGGATATCGCCGGTATTATGGTCACCAACCCCAATACTTGTGGCCTCTTCGAGCGCGATATCCGCGCGATCGCCGATGCAGTGCACGAGGTCGGCGGCTATTTCTATTGCGACGGCGCGAATTTCAACGCGATCGCCGGCAAGGTGCGGCCCGGCGACCTTGGCGTCGATGCAATGCACATCAATCTTCACAAGACGTTCTCGACGCCGCATGGCGGCGGCGGACCGGGGGCGGGACCAACCGTCCTCTCCGCCGCGCTCGCGCCCTTTGCGCCGGTTCCCTATGTCGTCAGGGAGGGCGATCGCTACCATCTCGTCGAAACGCGCCGCGCGGCGAAAACCGAAGGCGAATCGAAAGCCGGAGGGCGCATCACGGCGTTTCACGGGCAGATGGGCATGTTCGTCCGTGCGCTGACCTACATGCTGAGCCATGGCGGCGACGGCGTCCGCCAGGCGTCAGAGGATGCGGTTCTCAACGCTAATTATGTTCTGGCGCGCCTGAAGACAAAGATGACGCCGGCTTTCGACGGCTATTGCATGCACGAGGCGCTCTTCGATGACCGGTTCCTGAAAGACACCGGCGTCGACACGCTCGATTTCGCCAAGGCGATGATCGATGAGGGGTATCATCCGATGACCATGTATTTTCCGCTGGTCGTACACGGCGCGATGCTGATCGAGCCGACTGAGTCCGAATCGAAACAGGAACTCGATCTTTTCTGCGGCGCGCTTCTCGATCTCGCCGAAAAGGCGAAGGCGGGCGGTGCGGCGCGCTTCAAAGCCTCGCCGATGCTGGCGCCGCGGCGACGCCTCGATGAAACCGCGGCGGCACGAAAGCCGGTGCTGCGCTGGATGCCGGAACTCGCGTCCAAAGCCGCCGAGTGATCACCAGGCTTTGTCCTGAGCGATCGCCGCCTGCGACCGCACATTGAACAACCGATCGCCGAGCTTCTTCGAAGCGGCGAGCAACGGCTTTTCGATGTAACGCCGCAAGGCGTAGGTCGCGGCGAGCACGCCGAACGAAAAGCCGATGATCAGCAGGACATTGTCGAGGAGCGTATCGGGGATGATAAGGCTGATCACTTTGCCGACCACCAGGAACACCGGCACGTGAATCAGATAGAGCGAGTATGACGCGTCGCCGCACAGGCGCAGCCATTTCGGCGCAAGCGCGCTGCGGTCAGTCTCTTCGAGCGCCGCCGCGCCGTAGAGGATCAGCGCAAATGGCGGGGCGAACAGCATCGCGCGGAGCGCGAAGCGCCCCATGGCGTCCGGATAAAGGCGATCCGCGAAAAAGGCGGTTTCAGCCGCAAATATCGATATTCCGGCTATCAAAGCGAGGCGCGCGTATTTTGTAGCGCCATTCCTGACGCCGACGGCGATGAGGGCGCCGATGACGAATTCGAAGGTCAGCGGGTTGAGGACGACTTTCGTCCAGGCGTTGGCGTCGAAGAGATCGAGCTGCAGTCCCGCGAGGATGACCGCTGACCACGCCCCCAGAATGAAAATCAGGTTCCCGCCGCGCCAGAAGATGAATACCGCGAAAACAGCGTAGAAATAGACCTCATGCACCAGCGTCCATCCGACGGGAACCAGCGGGTAAAAATCGGACGGCGTCAGCAGGAATGTCGCCACCGGATTGGGGAAGGGCGTTGCCTCGGCGAAAAAGTAGTGCTTGCAGGCGTATAGCAGCATCAGGATCAGGGTCGCGACCCAGTAGACGGGATAGATCCGCGCCGCGCGGTTAAAAAGAAACCGCCGCGCCGCTCCGCCGCCCCGCTCGCCAGCCAGCGCGACGTGCACCATCACATAACCGCTGATCAGGAAAAACAGGTCGACCCCGACGACACCCATGTAGAGCCAATGCGGCAGCAATACCGCCGAGCCGCCATAATCGAACTCTGCTTCCTTGATGTGCGCGAACAGCACCATCAACGCGGCGACGCCACGCAATGCTTGAATGTTTTCAAGCTTCCCCCGCATGGGGCCGACCATCAATCCATCGCCGAAAAATTGCAACAGGAAATGCGCGCCGCGAACTCATTTCGCGGCGCCCAAAGGAGCCTGCCGTCAACTTGTCCTAGTGCTGCGGTTCTTCCGCAGGCGCCTCGTCAACCGTTGCCATCGATTCTTCAGCGACTTCCTCGATCGGCTCAATTTCCTCGACAATCGGTTCCGCTGTTGCGTCGCCGGTCGCGCCGCCCGGCATGTAGCCCATCGCTTTGTCCTTGGCGTCGAGCAGCATGTCCTTGCCGCCCGGCATGTAGAACCATGCGCCGGCGACCGCCGCCGCAATGATGATCAAAAACAGAATAAAACGACCCATAACCCGCTCCGAAAATACCCGCCCCACGGCGGTCTCTATGGCTTTCGCGGGAATTCCCCAAGTCGCCCCCGCGCCCCGCCGGGACACTAGCAGACGGATCGCGCGCTTGAAACACGCCAATCGACCGGCGGGCGGCAGTGGCGATGGAATTGCCGATCGCTGTTGCTTCGGTGCTATTGCAATCAAGGGGTTAGAACGATTGCCGGCTACTTTTCGGGCGGCTCTCGGCGCAAATCCGCGACGGCGTCGGGCTGGCTAAGCCTTGTCGTCGAGGACGATCGGCGCTGCGCCGGCCGTGCGCGGTGCGCCGTAACCCGGCTCGGCGATCCTGCCGG
>JBGSSK010000232.1:0-40470 GCA_041737095.1 Parvularculaceae bacterium
GCTCGGACGATGCCGTCGATTGGCCAAAGACTGGGAAAAAACAATCGCTTCGTGCGAAGCATGGATGCTCATCGCATCAATCAGAGTGCTCGCCAGAAAAATCGCAAGGGCTCGCTATGAATTTTGATTCAGACACTAAGGATCCGGCGCAAACGTGATGCCGCCCGGTCCGGCGCCAACCTGAATGGTGCGCACCACCGTTCGCGACGACCGGTCAATCACGGAGACCGTGTCCGCAAAGCTGTTGGCGACATAGATCATGTCGCCGGCATTGCTGACGGTGACGCCATGGGCGCCGGCGCCGGTTATAATCTCGGCGACAACCGTCTGGCTCGCGGTGTCGATCACCGACAGCGTGTTTCCGGGCGCCGCCTTAGTGCCCTGATTGGCCGCGTAAATTTCCCGGCCGTCCGGCGACGCGAAAACCTGGATTGGTCCGGCGCCGACCGCTATTTTGGCGACCACCTTGCGATTCTCCTCGTCGATCACGGCGACGCTGTTCTCGTCTCGCAGCGAAACGTAGACAAAATTTCCATCGGGTGTCACAGCGACCTGCACTGGACCCTTACCGACGGGGATAGTCGCGCTCACAGTGAGATCGTTGACGTTGATGAATGACACGGTCCCGTCAGCTGTGTTCGCGACGTAAATCGACTGCCCGTCAGGGCTCATGCGCAGACCGTGCGGCGCACGGCCGACCACGACATCTTTCTTCGTCGTGCCCTGTTTGACGTCGATAACCGAAACCGTGCCGTCGCCTGCATTCGTCACAAAGGCGCGCTCACGGAGGCCGTCGATTATGACATGCGCCGGCTGGCGCCCCACCTCGATGGTCGCGATGGGGCCATTTGAGATCGACGCCGACTTCAGAACGAGAAGGCGGCCGCGACCTTTCATGGCGGCGTCCATGCCCTGGCCTGCGCCCATCACAGCGCCGACTGCGAAGATCATTTGGCCGTCGCTAGACGCTTGCACGTTGTGCGGAGCGATGCCGACACTTGTTATTACGACCTCGCCGGACTTTGGATCAGCGGCGCTGATCGAATGTCCCTGTTCGTCGGCCGTGAAGACGGACGCGGCCTGAATCACCTCATCGGAACGAGACTCGGGACTGCTGCGCCTGCATCCGGTTTGAACAAGCAGCAGCGTCGCAAAAGCGACAAGAACCCGAATTCTCAAAGTAGGCGGCCATGATCTAATCATGGTCACGGGTCTGTTCCTGATGCTGTCTGAGGCGGGTTAGCTGGCATGGACTTTTGCGTCCCATCCCTCATTGCGAAACGAGAAAAGCCAACTACTGAGGGTTTTTCTTCAGCCAGGCGTCGATCGTCCTGATTTCCTTTGTCTGCGCAGTAACGATTCGCCGCGCCAGTTTTTTCGTCGCCGATTCCTTGCCGTGCTCAATGACGACGTTGGCGGTGTCGATCGCCGCTTGATGGTGCGTGCGCATCTGCTTCATGAAATCGACATCGGCGTCGCCCGTGAATTTCGGCGCCGCATGCATCATCTTCATCATCGCGGCTTTGTAGCCGGCGGTCGATACGGGATCCTTTTCACTTGGCATCATCATGTGCATATCCATAGCCATGCCTTTTGCGCCCATTTCTTTGTCGCACATGCCCTTGTCGCTCATGTCCATGTTCTTGCCGTCCATGGCCATGCCTTTATGGTCCATGCCCTTAGGGTCCATCTCCTTCGTATCCGGATTGGGCGCGGCGCCGGCAGGTTGAGCGATAACGACGCTGGTCATCGACGCTAGGGCGGCGGCGGTCAGAAGTATGCGGCTCATAAATGCTCCAATAGGTTAAATGGAAAACGTGCTGCTTGCGAAGCAGCGACGTTCTGCTGGCGACATTTCGGTCAAACACGCGCCGGGCTGGAATCGTCGGAATTTTTCGGCAGGCTCGCGGCGCCTTAGGAAAACCGACACCTGCCAATCCTAACACGCCGGACTTCCAATCGTTCCGGGGTTTCGACCTACTCGCAAGACGATCAGCGATTGCTTTGCCGGCCACGGCGAACGCTCCTATCGCGCCTGCACGTCGCCAGCCGACCAGATAATCGTAGACCGCATCGCGGTGCGACTCGGCGCTTGGCGCAAATAAAGAGGCCGCCGGTTTCCCGGCGGCCCTCGGTTCGTTCAATAACTGTCTATCTGCCTTTCGCCGCAGCCAGGCGGACGTGGAACACCCAATAGCCGCCCTGGCCGTCGGATTTCACCCAGTCCTCATGAAACCTGCCGGCTTGCACGCGGATGGCGCCGGCCGGCACGCCGGCCGGTAGCGCAGAGGCGTCCGCAGCCACCTTGGCGTCAAACGCCGCGCTGCTCGCCGCATAGGTGTTGTAGCTGTCAAGGTGAGCATACATCGTATCGAGCTGCTGATAGTCGTGCGCATTCGGCGAAATGCTGGTCGGGCTCTGCGAATAATCCATGCACGTATTCTGGCTTGAACCGTCTTCGCTCGTATGTCCAAGTCCGAATACGTGGCCGATTTCCTGGCACATGACGTGCCGCTTCTCGTTCGGATCGGCCCAGTAGCTTGAATAGGTGTCGTTCATTTTCGCAGTGCCCTGCGTAATGTGGTGATTGCTGTCGATGTTGATCGACGCAAGGCCGAGCCAGCCGTTATTTCCGTAGGCGGCGTTGCAGACGCGCATCTTTCCGGAGACCATCTTGCACTGCTTGCGGGTTCTCAGCGTGTCGTCCGCGCTCGTCGTGGTGAGGTCGAGCTTTGACGACTGGCTCCATTCCGAGAGGGCGATATTGTATTCGCCCTGCCAAAAGGATGAGACGCTATCGACGACTTGCAAATTCAGCGGGTTGGATGTGCGCGCCCAGTGATAGTCGCTCCAACTGTGTGAAGCGTTTGCCGTCGTCGCCGCCAAAGCCATGACCGTCAGGCCCGCGCCGCAAAGCGCGGCCTTTTTGAAGTTGTTCATGTGATTGCCTTCCCTGGTGAGCCCCTCGGTTCGCTTGCCGATGTGGGGAATTTGAAGTTCACGTCCCCGTGAACCGGCTGGGATCGAACTGGATTTCGTGGCCGTCTGCAAGCGATGTTTTGCGGCGTCCAACTTAGGGCGCTGAACGGCGGCCTAAGAAATATAATCATAGAGTCAATAGGTTAGAATGTCGGAGCGCGCTCGTGATCCGCGTGCAGGCGGATTTCGCCCGAAATGCAACAACGCCGTTGCCCTCAACGGGCTTTGAAGATCGAAATTGAACCCGTTGGCGTTGGAATGACCCTGACTTCTTCGATATGCATGAAACCAGCCTGTTCCATGAGCGACAGTAATACGCCGTCGGCGTTGGGTTGCGTATCCTCGACTCCGTCGAGAGCTTGGACTGTCGCTCGGAACAAGGCCCGCATCAGCGCCGATCGCTGTCGGCCATAGTCCGCGATCAAGACTCGGCCGCCGGGTTTCAGACCGCGGCGTATCATCGACAGGATTTCAGCCTTCCCGTCGAGCGGAACCTGATGGAAAACAAGCGACGACGTGATGACGTCGTATTTCTCTCGACCGTCGAAGAACGCGGCGCTGAGAAATCCTTCGTGAAAGGTAGCTCTAACGCTTGCGCGAGCCGCCTTGCCCTTCGCTCGCCGCAACACGTCGGGATCGGGATCGATTCCAGTCACCTCCGCCCCGGCCGTTTCCCTGGCGAGACGCACGGTGAGCGAGCCAGTGCCGCATCCGACATCGAGCAGGCGTTCGCCGCCCTTTAGCCCGATCGCCTTGATCAGCGTGGATCGCCACACCGTTTCCCGCGTCAAGAACGCGATGGCGGCATCATAAATCGGCGTGAGCGCCCGAAAACCAAGGGCAGGCGTATAGACGTGCTGAGCGTCCGTGTCCGCAACCGTTTTCCTTGCGCTTTTTGCGCTCATGGCGCCCCGCGCCTCTCACAAGAAATCGCGTGAGCCAATCGTCGACGGATCAAAAACAAGGCAGACACCGGAATGACAATCCACGCCGCGAGAGGGCTGAGGCCAATGCCGAAGAAAGGCTCCACGGGCATGAGTGGGCCATAGGCCCATCGCCCAAGCCATTGCACGCTTGCCACTTCGATCGCGCCGGTGACGATGAGACCAGATAGGAGAGTGAATGCGGCAACCGCGCGGACTGTCCTCAAGCCCGGCGCAATGACGGCTGATATCAGCGCTCCAAAGATTGTGACGAAGGCGATGAAAATGTCTCCAAGTGTGCAGTGAAAGGCGGCCCAGATGCTGGCGCGCACGCCTTTCTCCGCCCAGATCGTGTAAAGCGGCAAATGCGCAATCTCCCATATCGCGAACATGGGCGATGCGACGCCGGCAAAGAGGGCGGCCATGACAATCGCCGTTCGCAAGCGGCCGGGCCCAACCATGTCATGCTGTTCCTGTCGGCTTTGGGAAATGCCGCTCGGCGTCTTCCGCCATGCGCTTGACGCACCAGCGCGCGTAGATCGGCCCGAAGGCGCGGCTCAGAATGCGTCCCGTCAGAGACGGCGTGCGATCATAGTCGATGAAGACGCGCAAACTGGAGCCCTCGCCGGCGGGCGTCACGTCAAATCCCATGCGATAGGCGCCGATGACGATAAGGCGCGGCCGTCCTCGCGTCTCCCACACCTTGCGCCGCGGCGGCGCGCGTTCGACGACGACTTCTTCGACGCTCAGGCCGACGCCGAGAAAGCGTCCCCCCATCTTGATTGCGGCGCCGACAGCCCGTCCCTTCGTTTCGTCAAATTCGTAGGTCATCCGGCCTCCCATCATCATCATGGAGGGCTTTTCCATGTGGGCGCCCAGCCGCGCATAATCGTCCAGATAGTCGAACAGGCGCTCGGGCGATGCGTTTATCGTTGCGCTCGCCTCAGCATGCGACCGAAGCGGGCGTTCGCTCATCGCTGGTTCACATGAGCGAACACGGAAGTGGTCATGGCTTCTCGGCTTTGCCGCCTGAGATGACCCGCGCGAGGGGCGCCCACAGATTGTAGAAGAAGACGAACACGACGGCCACGAACCAGCCGTACATCGCACTTGCGATCAGGCCGTAAAAGAAACTTGGCGCATCGAGCAGCTTGAACTGTGGAAAGATGTCGATCAGCAGGGCGTGCCCCCTCAGATCGGGAAAGGAGGCCCACAACGCGATGCAAAGGACATAGAACACCTGAAACAGCATGCAACCGGCGAACATCGTCGGCAGGTACGGGAGCGGATGATATTTCTCCATGATGGATTCCTTTCTTGGCCCATGAAGCTCGTATTGCCGATGCCGTCCACGACGATCGATTAGTGATGCGTCGCTTCATCGTGTTTTTTGGAGTCGCCACCGTGCGCGCCATGAGGGTGGAAAAGGTGCAGCAGCGGGCAGGCGAGCAAAATGAGATACGGCGCGAGCCCCAAAGCATGGCCCCAATGCTCGCGCAGAACGAAAAATGCAGCGATGACGGCGAACGACGCCGCAACGAGCAGCCATTTGTTTCGCTTCATATTCTGATGCTCCTCAGTCTCAACGCGTTGGCGATGACGCTGACCGAACTTGCCGCCATCGCCGCCGCGGCGATGATCGGCGACAAGAGCAGGCCGAAGATCGGATAGAAGACGCCTGCGGCGATGGGGATTCCCGCGGCATTATAAGCAAACGCGAAGAAGAGGTTCTGGCGGATGTTGCGCATCGTCGCGCGACTGAGGGCCCTCGCGCGGATGATGCCGTTGAGGTCGCCTTTGAGAAGCGTCACGCCGGCGCTTTCGATGGCGACGTCGGTTCCCGAGCCCATGGCGATGCCGACATCGGCGGCGGCGAGCGCCGGCGCGTCATTGACGCCGTCTCCGGCCATGGCGACGATCGCGCCCTCGGACCTCAGCTTGGCGACGACGGCGCTTTTGCGGTCGGGGAGCACGTCCGCCTCGACATCCGAAATGCCGAGCCGCCGCGCCACTGCCTCCGCAGTCGTTTTGTTGTCGCCGGTCAGCATGATGACGCGAATGCCGGCCGCCTTGAGCGCGGCGAGCGCCTCGGGCGTAGTTTCCTTGACGGGATCGGCGATGCCGATGACACCTGCGGGCTTGCCGTCGACGCCGACGAAGATGGCGGTTGCGCCGTCCTTGCGTAATTCATTCGCCTGCGGTTCGAGCGCAGCGACATCGACCCCACGTTCGGAAAGGAAACGCGCATTGCCGATTACGACGTCGCGGCCGTTCGCGCGTCCGAAGACGCCTTTGCCGACAGGCGAATCGACGCCGTCCGGCTCGAACAGCTTGAGGCCGCGCTCCTGTGCGGCGGCGACCACGGCGAGCGCCAGCGGATGCTCGCTCGCCCGTTCGATGCTGGCGGCGAGCAGCAGGAGCTCTGTTTCGGCGAAGCCTTGCGCCGGCAGCAGCGCGACGACCTTCGGCTTGCCTTCGGTCAGGGTGCCGGTCTTGTCGATGACGAGCGTATCCACTTTCTCCATGCGTTCGAGCGCTTCGGCGTTCTTGATGAGGACGCCGTGTTCAGCGCCGCGCCCGACGCCGACCATGATCGACATCGGCGTCGCCAGCCCCAATGCGCAGGGGCAGGCGATGATGAGGACGGCGACCGCCGCGATGAGGCCGTAACTCATCGACGGCGGCGGACCAAAGATCGACCACGCCGCGAACGCAGCGACGGCGACGAGGATCACGGCTGGAACGAAGTATCCCGACACCTGATCGGCGAGGCGCTGGATGGGCGCCCGGCTCCTCTGCGCTTCGGCGACCATGTGCACGATGCGGGCGAGCATGGTGTCGCGCCCGATTTTTTCGGCGCGCATGACGAAGCCGCCGCTCTGATTGATCGTGCCGCCAATGAGCTTCGCGCCCGGCTCTTTCGTGACCGGCATTGACTCTCCGGTCACCATCGATTCATCGACCGAGCCGCGTCCTTCCAGAACGACGCCATCGACCGGCGCCTTTTCACCGGGCCGAATGCGGAGCCTGTCGCCAACGGCGACCGCTGCGACGGTTATCTCCTCATCGGTCCCGTCGGCGCGAATGCGGCGCGCGAGTTTCGGCGTCAGATCGAGCAGCGCCCGGATGGCGCCGCTGGTCGTCTCGCGGGCTCGCAATTCAAGCACCTGACCGAGAAGGACCAGTACCGTGATCACCGCCGCCGCTTCAAAATAGACCGCGACGGCGCCGTCCGCCGCGCGGAAAGCGGCGGGAAACGACTGCGGCGCCAGCGTCGCGACGACGCTGTAAACCCACGCGACGCCGGTTCCCATCGCGATCAGCGTGAACATGTTGAGCTTGCGCGTGACCAGCGAGGTCCAGGCGCGAAGGAAGAAAGGCCAACCCGCCCACAACACGACCGGGGTCGCCAGCGCGAACTGCGCCCAATTCGCGGTCTGTTTTCCGAGCCATTGATGGAGCCCGGTCAGGTGGCCGCCCATTTCGAGAGCAAGCACGGGCACACTCAGCGCGAGTCCGATCCAGAACCGGCGCTGCATCTGACCAAGTTCGGGACTTCGTCCGTCTCCTGCCGTAGGAACCATCGGCTCGAGCGCCATGCCGCAGATCGGGCAGGCGCCGGGACCCGGACGAACGATCTCCGGGTGCATCGGGCAAGTCCACCGCGCGCCGTCGGACGCGGCGGGCGGCGCCGTCGCTGTCACCTGTCCGGCTCGAGTAGCGTTTTCATGCGATCGTTCCCCTGGCGGCTGTTTCAGAAATCGAGCAGGCTCGGCGTCGAATTTCGCCTTGCAGTCGGCGCTGCAGAAGTGAACTTCTTTGTCCTGATGAATGCTCCTGTGCGGCGTGTCCGGTTTCGGCGTCATGCCGCATACCGGATCTTTCAGTGGGGCCAGCGGGGCGGCTTTCGTTTGAAGATCACCGGCGATCATGGCGGCCTCGGATTCTTGAGTAAGCAGAGATCCCTAAGTTTATACCCATATAGGGTATCTATCAAATACCCGCTTGGGGTATTAAACGGAGCACGCCGCGCCTGCCGCCATTCAGATTCGCCACGGAAGCGGCAGCCTAAAACACGCGCGAACGCATAAAGTTCGTTTTCGCAATCCGAATGCCCGCGCCTCGGTTCATCAGCGCGGCGCGCGCCACGCTGATGAAAACCCTGGTCAGTGTTCGTGCTCGCCTTTGATCTCCGCAGAGGACCAGTGGATGTGCGCGATGCGCCATTGATCATCGACGAGGCGAAGCACCATCGTCTCCATCGTCTGGCTGTGGATGGTCTTTTCCTTGTAGGTCCCGTGCATCTGCGACGCCGTGATGATCGTCGCCATGTCGTGGCCTTCAATGATGTCGCGCTGCTTCACCGTCGTTTCGACGGCTTTGACGAACGCCATGTCAGCCGGCATGTGATGGCCGGCATACTCCGCATAGGAACGTTCCGCGCCTCCGCCTTCGGCGATCACGGCGTCGGGCGTCATCAGGAGCTCAATCATCGCCGCATCGCTGGCTTTCAGCGCCGCGCTGAAGGCGTCGACAACGCCAGTCGGCGTGCTGAGATCTTGAGCCATCTCATCTGCCGCCGCCGCATCCGCCTTCGATCCGAGGTCTGCAGCGTCCGGACTGCCGAGATGTTCCGTCTCGACAGGCTCATCGCCAGGCCCGTGCTCATGTGACGGTTCCTCACCTGCGCCCGCTTGCGCCGAATGATCATCTCCTTCGCCCGGACCATGCTCATGATCGTGCCCGGGCCCTTCGGCCATCGGCATTGATTTGACGCCGAGGCCATAGACGTAAACGAGTTTGCCGCCCCACCACGCGGTGACGCTAAGAAGAGCCGCGGCGAGGATGAACACAACGGCGTACAGCAGGCCCGGATTCTTGCTTCGCCTGCGATATCGCAAGAATGCCAGCCCAAGAATTACGATCGCGGTCGGCACGGCCCAATTTCGGTGCGTCGTCATCGCGGCGTGCGATGGGCCGTCATGCGCGACGCTGTAATAGGCCTGAAATCCGGCGGCGACCGTCGCCACGATCGCCGCCGTGCCGAAAAACATCATCCAGTTGGCGGCGTGATGCAGCGAATCGCGCCGGGGCCCCGCCGGCAAGACGGCGACGGCCAGAAAGCTGAGTGCGCTGACCGTAAGCAGCGCGTAGGTGAAGTGAACAAGGATCGGATGGATGTTCGGTTCGATCATGATTGGCACGTGTTCCTCCCTAGGATGCGAGCATGTCGGCGATCGCAGCCGCCATGAGCGGGCGAATGTCGATCGCATTGGATGAGTGTCGAACAGTGTTGCAGGTCACGATGCGTCCGGCGCCCGCGCCTGTCAGCTCCTCGAAGGCGTCGCCGGAGAAAATTGCATGCACGCCGACGCAGACGGGGGCCGGTAAGCCGAGATGAAGGATGTGACGGGTTGCAGCAATCATCGTGCGCGCCGTCGAGACGATATCGTCGATCAGGACCGGCGTGCGCCCGCGCAAGCTCTCGCTGCTCGGAAGCGAAACTTCGACGTCGCGATCTCCGCGACGAATTTTGTCGAGAACGACATAGGGGCAATTCACGCGGCCCGCGACATCGCTCACCCATTGTTCGCTTTCGGAATCAGGGCCGACCAGCGCCGGCGTCCCGACATTTTTCAAAATCCATTCGGCGAGCGCGGGGGCGGCCGCGACCGCAAGGGCGCCGACGGCGAAGAGCTCATTCAGATTGTGAATGCGATGAAGGTGCGGATCGACGGTGACGACACCGTCGAAATAGGACGACAAAAGATGGGCAAGAATTCGCGCGCTCACCGCTTCCCCGGATCGAAACGCGCGATCCTGACGCATATAGGCAAGGTAAGGCGCAGCGAGGACGACGCGGCGGGCGCCCGCCTCTTTCAGCGCGGACGCTAGCAACAGGAGCGGAACGATTTTCGAATTCGGACGATCAAGCCCGCAGGCGATGACGGCGTCGCAACCATCGACCGGCGAATCGATACGAACATAGGATTCCCCATCAGGAAAGCTCCGGATCTCAAGCCGCCCAAGCGACGCCGGCAATCGCGCGGCAAGGTCACGCGCAAGCTCCTCCTGCCCTGGCGATGCAAAGACGATGATCGCAGTCATAAGGGCGCCATGGAGATCGCTCCTGCGTGGAGCTCTGCGTATCGCCATGCATATTCAAGTTCGCCGGGCGTCTCCGCATGCAGCGTGAAGATCGGCTCGCCGCGTGCGATTTCCTGGCCGAGGCGCAGGTGGAGGTCGAGGCCGGCGGCGGGCGCGGCCGCCGCGCCGGCGAACTTTGCGATGCGGGCGAGTTTGCGATTGTCGATGGACGCGACGCGGCCCGCGGCGCTCGACAAGAAATCGCGGCGATGGCTCGCGAGCGGCGGCGTGCGGAGACCGCCTTGTGCTTCGCAAATCGCCTGAAACTTCGCCCATGCCGCCCCACTTTCCAATGCTTCGAGCGCCGTTGCTGCGCCGCCGCCTTGGGGCGCATGCCCGCCCATTTCAAAAATCGCTCCTGCCAGCAGGACGGCGCGGTCGCGCAAATCTGCTGGAGCGCGGGGCTCTTGAGTCAGAACCGCGACGACGTCGCGCGCCTCAAGCGCAGGACCGATGCCGCGTCCGACCGGCTGCAGGCCGTCGGTCTGAATCGTCCGCACGGTAAGGCCGAAAGCGGCGCCGATCTCGATGAGGCGAGCGGACAGCCGCTCAGCCTGGTCCGCCGATCTCACCTTCGCCGTGGGGCCGACGGGGATGTCGATGACGACATGCGTCGAGCCTGCGGCGATCTTTTTCGACAACACCGATGCGGCGAGTTGGCCGTCGCTGTCGAAATCAAGCGGCCGCTCGACGCGGATCAAGATGTCGTCGGCCGGGCTTAAGCCCATCGCGCCGCCCCAGACGACGCATCCGCCTTCTTTCTCGACAACTCGCCGCATTGCGCGAAGATCAAGATCGACGGGGGCGAGCGTCTCCATGGCGTCAGCGGTGCCCGCGGGCGAAGTAATCGCGCGCGACGACGTCTTGGGCATTGTGAGCCCGGCGGCGCACACGATGGCGACGACGATCGGCGTCGTGCGATTGCCCGGCAATCCGCCGACGCAATGCTTGTCGACGACAATCCGGTCCGGCCAGGCAAGGCACTCTCCGGCGGCGACCATCGCGCGCGTGAGCGCGACCGTTTCCGCCGAAGAAAGCCGGTCGCCCGCGCAGGCGGTGATGAAGGCGGCGAGTTCGATGTTGGAATAGCGGCCGGCAACCACGTCGCGAATGACGCCCCTGAACCCGGCCTCGCTCATTGCGCGGCCATAGATCTTGCCCCTCACGCTTGAGAAGGATTCGAGCGGCTCGGGATGCGAGACTTCAACCCTATCGCCATCACGAACGCCCAGCGACCGCCATGCAGCTTCGGAAAGACCGGCTTCATCGATGGCGAGAAACGCCGAGCGAACGACATTCAGGGTCGCGATGATCGATATCGATCCGCTTGTCAGTTTGATGCGCGTCTGCGCTTCGAACCCCTCAGAACGGCAAACCGGGCAATCGGCGTGCATGTAGGCGACCGGCTCGAGATAGGTGTCGATGCCGACGCGCTTGGCGCGAAGATGACCGGCGTCATGATCCCCATTCCGCGAGCCCATTCGTCAGTTCCCCAAATCGATCTGATCGAGATGTTCCGGAACCTGGCAGGTCCATCCCATCGACTGCGAAATCCGGGCCCGCAACGCATCCGAAGCCGAGGGCTCGCCATGGGTGATGAACGTCTTTTTCGGCGCCGTCCGGAAATGACCAAGCCAATCGAGAATCTCGGCGTAATCCGCGTGCGCCGACAGATTGCCGAGCGCGACGACTTCGGCGCGAACCGGCACGTCCGCGCCGTGAATGCGCACTGTCTCCGCGCCCGCGAGCATTTGCGCGCCTCTCGTCCCTCCAGCCTGAAAACCGGCGAAGGCGATTGTGTTCTTGGGGTCGGGCGCGAACGCCTTCAGATGATGGACGACGCGCCCGCCGGTCGCCATGCCGCTGCCGGCGAGGATGATCATCGGGCCGCCGCTCTCGTTGAGCGCTTTGGATTCATCGACGCTGTTTACGATCCGCGCGACGTTGCACATGGATTCGCATTGCTCGCGCGTCAGTCGGTGTTCGGCGCGGTGCTTGTGATAAATCTCGGTGACGTCCCGGGCCATCGGACTGTTGAGGAAGACCGGCAAATCGTTTGCGATCCGGCCTTCCTGCTTGAGACGGCGGATACAATAAAGCAGCGATTGCGCGCGCCCGACAGCAAAGGTTGGCACGACCACGACGCCGCCGCGTTTCACCGTTCGCGAGATGACTTCGCCGAACGCCAAATGAGGTTCGCTCGGCTCGTGTCGGCGGTCGCCATAGGTGGATTCGAGAACAAGGTAATCGGCGAACTCGATCGGGCTGGGCGGCCGCATGATCGGATCGTTCGGACGCCCAAGATCGCCGGAGAAGACAATCCGCGTTTTGCCGTTTGACAGCTGGATGCACGCCGATCCCAGAATATGTCCTGCCGGCGAAAAGCGCGCGTTCAGTTTCGGCGCAATTTCGAATTCTTCGTCGTATGGCTTGGCGACCAACCGTTCGAGCGCGCGCACGGCGTCGCGCTCGCCATAGAGGGGTAGAGCCGGCTTATGCTTGGTATACCCACGGCGGTTGGCGCGCTCGGCGTCCTCCTCCTGGAGTCTGCCGCTGTCGGGCAGCAGGATTTTGCAGAGATCCGCCGTCGCGTCGGTGCAGAAGACCGGGCCCTTAAATCCGTTTCTGACGAGAAGGGGCAGATAACCGGAATGATCGAGGTGGGCGTGCGTCAGTATCGCGGCGTCGAGCGTCGTCGCGTTAAACGGCGGCGGCGCCCAATTCCGCAGGCGGAGCGTCTTGTAGCCCTGGAACAGGCCGCAATCGACAAGCACGCGGCCGCGGTCGGAGGTCACGAGATATTTCGAGCCGGTGACCGTGCCGGCTGCGCCGAGGAAAGAAAGCTGCATGTCCTATCCTCCTGCTAAAACCAAAATCGCAATCCGGCGACGAATGAAAGAGCGCCCGGATCTTCGCCGTCGGCGCGGACGAAGTCGGCGGTTTCGCCGACCGACCTTGTCCAGGTGACGCCGACATAGGGCGCGAACTGGCGCTTGATTTCGTAGCGAAGCCGAAGCCCGAGTTCGGCCGTCGATAACCCCGAGCCGATGTTGAGTTCGTCCACGGATTGCGCCGCGAAATTCAGCTCGGTGCGAGGCTGCAAAACGAGACGCTGCGTGATCAGTAGGTCGTATTCGGCTTCGATGCGCGCCGAGAGGTCGCCGTGTCCGCTGACGAAGAGCGCGGCGTCGATTTCGAACCAATAGGGGGCGAGCCCCTGAATGCCGAGAACGCCATAGGTGCGCGAGGGGTCCGGCTCGAAATCGCGGCGGACGCCAGCCTGGACATCGAAATACCGCGCGATGGGGCGCGACCACAGCGCCTGAAGTTCGGCCTCTTCGAAGCGGTTCACATCGAAATCATATTCGATTTCGGACTTGATCCAGAGCCTGTTGCGGTCCGTTCCCCACCAGCCCTGTCCGTCGAACAGAAGCGTCGGCGATCCCTCATTGGACTGATATTCGAAGCGGTCGGCGAGCACGAAATAATTGAAGCCGCCGCCATGCTCCTGGTAGAGCGCGCGACGGGCGCGCGTCTGTGCGTCGCGATCGTTATAGGCGTCGGCTTGCGCGCCCGGGATCGCCGTCTGCTGGGCGGCGACCGGCGCTGTCGTGAGCGTCAACGCGGCGCAGGCGATGAACGCGATCAGCTGAGATGAACTCATCGCATGCCCCCGTGATCGCCTTGATCCATGTCCTTCATGTCATCCGGTTTCGGCGGCGGAGGTTCTGCCGCGGGCTTCGGCTTGGGCGCCGCTTCGGCGGGCTTTGATCCGTGTCCGCCGTGACCGCCATGGCCATCATCGGCCGGTTTTGTCGGTTGCGGCTTTGGTTGTGCTTTCGCCTTCGGCATCGCCTGGCTCCGCTTCGGTTCGGGCGAGGATTTCGAAGCAGGTTGCCCCTTGAGGCGGCCCATCGGATCGCGCGCGGGTTCGCCGGGCCCCGGCAGCACCGAGACGATCTGCATCATGCCGGCGTGCATGTGGAAGAGGAGGTGGCAATGGAACGCCCAGTCGCCAGCGTTGGCGGTGAAATCGACGGCGAGTTTTTCGGCGGGCTTCACATTGATCGTGTGCTTGCGCGGTTTGAAATCGCCGCCGTCATTGACGACCTCGAAGAACTGGCCGTGAAGGTGAATCGGATGCGTCATCATGGTGTCGTTTATCATGACGAACCGCACGCGCTCGCCCTCGGTCAGCGTAGCGATAGGGCTTTTTGCGTCGGAGAGCTTCACGCCGTCGAGCGACCACATGAAGCGTTCCATATTGCCGGTGAGATGGATTTCGATCTCTCGCTCCGGTTCACGAGTATCGGGGTTTTGTTTTAGGCTCCGTAATTGCGCGTAGCTGAGCGCCCGGTGCGGAACATCTTCGAGACCGAGGCCCGGCTCGCCCAGACGATTGGTCGTCACCATGGCGAGGTTGTCGACGCCTGGGCCAGTCTTGTGCTTGTGCTCCTGCATCGCTGTGTCGTCACTGCCACCGTGATCCATCGCCGGCGCTGAATCGCCTTCCATGCCCGCCATCGTCATGCCGGGCATGGCGCCATGATCCATTCCCGGCATCGATCCGTGATCCATCGCCATGCCCATGTCCTTGTGCGTGAGCAGCGGGCGTTCCCGGAGCAAGGGCGCGGTCGCGACGAGGCCCGCTTCCGGCGCGAGGGTCGCCACCGCCTGGCCCGAGCGGTCGATCGATTCCGCGACGATTGCATAGGCGCGCGATTTGTTCGGTTCGACGATGACGTCGTATGTCTCGGCGACGCCGATCTGGAATTCGTCGGTCTCTACCGGCTGCACATTCTGCCCGTCCGTTTGCACGACGGTCATCGGCAGGCCGGGAATGCGGAAATTGAAGATCGTCATCGCGGAGGCGTTGATGATCCGCAGGCGCACGCGTTCGCCGGCATTGAAGATCGCCGTCCAGTTGTCGGCGGTCGAGTGTCCGTTGATGAGATAAGTGTAGACGGACCCGGTCACGTCGGCGATGTCGGTCGGCGTCATGCGCATCCGGCCCCACATCGCACGGTCCGCGATCGTCCGCCCAAGGCCGTTCGCTCCCGCGTCCTTCACGAAATCGACGGCGGTGCGCTGCTGGCGATTGTAAACTTCGTTGTTCTTCTTGAGCTTGGCGAAGACTTTGTGCGGGTGCTCGAACGCCCAGTCGGAGAGGACGAGCACATACTCGCGATCCGACGCGACCGGATCGCGGCCAACCGGGTCGATGATAATGGGGCCGTAATGCCCGCTCTGCTCCTGCAGACCGGAATGCGAGTGATACCAATAGGTGCCGTTCTGCGGGACGGCGAACTCATAGACGAACGTCGCGCCGGGTCTGATCCCGGGAAAAGAGACGCCCGGCACGCCGTCCATCTGGAACGGCACGAGCAGCCCGTGCCAGTGGATCGAGGTGTCCTCGTCCAGCATGTTCCGGACGCGGAGCGTCAATTTTTCGCCCTCGCGAAAGCGCAGGAGCGGGCCGGGCAGCGTGCCGTTGGTGGTGACGGCGTGCCCCGCGCGGCCGCCGATTTCGACCGCGCTATGGCCGACGGCAAGATCGAACTCCGAGCCGGCAAGCTCGAAAATCCCCTTGTTGCCGGCGCTCGCGCTTCTCGCCCAGGCAGGGAGAAGACTGCTTGCCCCGGCAATGATTCCGCCGGCCGCCGCGGCCTTCAAGGCTTGTCGTCTTGTCAACATCGCTGACGCTCCAGTCGGGTCGCAATGGCGGTCGCCGGCTCATTCCCGAACGAACGAGCCGGCGTGCGATCACTGATGATCGCTATGATCCTGTTCGCTCTTCGCGTCCGGATCCTTGTCGTCGTGCTTCATTCCCTTCATGCCCATGTCGTCCATCGAGCAGGGCGTGCCGGCTTTATCGGCGAGCGTCATCGCAGCCTTGTGCATCTGGCCCATGCAGGCCTCATGCGTCGCTTGTCCCGCATCGGTCGCGCACATAGCGACGATCGAGTAGGTCTTCACCTTCTTCGCTGTCTCTTCCTTCAGCAGGAAATGCACTTTGTCTCCGGTTGCGAATGCGACGAGGTCGACCGGCTTTTGAACGGCGAAGGTCATCGTCATCTTGCCCCAGCCGATGGCGGCGATTGGCCCATGTGCAATCGTCGCCTTCGACGATTTGACGTCGACCGCGTTGATGACGCCTTCGCCCATCGGCATGCCGCAATGGCTGTCCATCGCAGTATCCGTAGCGGCTGCCTTGGCGGGTTCGGGCTGATGCCCCGGCGGATGCGCGGCGAAAGCCGGTGCGCCGAGCAGGAAGGCTGCGCCGAGCGCCGCGACGGAAATCGTGTGAAGTCTCATGGTTTGCTCCTTGGGTTCATTGGTTGATTCACAGGCGGCGCACCGCTGGGCTCTGTCCGTGGCGGACGAAAGCAAGCAACCCGCCCATGCATTGGGTTGATGCGCGGGCGAACAGTCGCTTTTACGGGCTTTAAGTCCGGAGACGGATTTTTAGGGAGACGGGCGTCGCTGTCGGTGGCGCTCGCCATCTTCCCCGATCGAAATTCGCGACCTCGCTGGGCGCGAAGTCGGGCAGGACGGTTGCAATCGTCCTCGCCGACATCTTGAAGATTTTTGCGATCGAGATGACGACGCCGTCATCGACATTCGCCGATTGGGCGAGCGCAGCCAGGTCGCAATGACCGCATTGGGAGTGATCGGGCGGCGGGCTTTCCTGGTCGGCGCCCGCGTTCAGCGCGGGAGCCGGCGCATGATGCATGCCGGCATGCATGTCAGCATGAGAAGCGTGCGCTCCAACCTCGGAACGCGGCGTATCGCAAGCGACATGCGCGCTTCCGGAAGGCGATCCTGATGAGGCCGGGCAAGCGCACGCTACATTGCCGACGCCGATCAGCGTAGCGGCGATAGTCAGTGCAAACTTGCGTATCGAGTCGAACACTTCGAGTTGACCGGCGTCTAACCGTCGCCTATCTATACCCTAGCGAGGTATCTGTCAAATGGTCAAACACGGCGTTGGCGCGATTGTGACGAGGCTGAGGCGCATCGAGGGCCAGGTGCGCGGCGTCATCGGCATGGTCGAGGACGACCGCTACTGCATGGATATCATGACCCAAATTCAGGCGGTCAAAGCCGCCCTCAAGAAAGTCGAGGGCGAAATTCTCAAGAATCACACCGCCCATTGCGTCGAGGAGGCGATCTCCGCCCGCGACGCCAGAGCCCAGCGCGAAAAATTCTCCGAACTCGTCGATTTGCTCGGGAAATACCGCGCTTAACATCGGCGTGCAGCGCGGAGCAATCGATGACCCAACCGCCCGTCAAAGACGAAGTCGCATCCGGACCGGCCGGTGTCGCATGCGGGGGCGAAGATAACGTCCGCGGCCTTGCGGCTAAACTCAACCAACGCTGTTTCTGCATCACGCTCGACCGCGACGCGCTGGCCGTCGCCATGCGCGACGCGGCGGGCGATACGGCCTTCTATGACGCTCACGTGGCGAGCCGGCAGCACCTTTTCTCGAATGTTCCCGTCTTTCTGCCGGACAATGAGCGCATTGCCATGCTCGCGATCGTGCGCGCGATCGAGGAAACCGCTCGACTGCCCGCTTACAAAGACGCAGCGCTCGCCTGGGCGCCGCCGTCGTCTCGCGCGGATTTTGGACCGATTGGCGCAATGATGGGCTATGACTTCCATTTGGGAGAAGGCCCGCCGCGCCTCATCGAGGTCAACACCAATGCCGGCGGCGCCTTGCTAAACGCATTCAGCGCCCGCGCGCAGCTCGCCTGCTGCCCGGAAGTCGAGGGAGCCAAGCAAGGATCGACCGTCGCCGGGTTCGAGGCGGCGTTCGTTGCGATGTTTGAATCCGAATGGCTACGCCAGCGCGAAAGCGGACGCCCGGCAAGCATCGCCATCGTCGATGATACGCCAGCGGAGCAATACCTCTATCCCGAGTTCGTTCTCGCCCGCCGATTGTTCGAGGCGCACGGAATCGAAGCCGTCATCGCCGATCCCTCGGACCTCTCTTACGCCGATCGCGAATTGAGGTCCGGCGAGCGCCGCATCGATCTTATCTACAACCGGCTGGTCGATTTTACGCTGTCCGAAGAGCGTCACGCGGCGTTGCGGCAGGCCTTTCTCGACGGCGCCGCGGTCGTCACTCCCAATCCCTACAATCACGCGCTTTTCGCTGACAAACGCAACCTCACTCTGCTTTCCGATCAATCGCGGCTGCTGAGTTGGGGCGTCTCTCCCGCAACCGCTGAGGCGCTCTCCACCTTGCCGCGCGCGGTTCTCGTGACGCCGGCGAACGCCGAGGCGCTGTGGGCCGATCGCAAGCGCTTGTTCTTCAAGCCGGCGTCCGGGCATGGCGGCAAAGCGGTTTATCGCGGAGACAAGCTCACCCGCTCAGTGTGGGCGGATATTCCCGGCGCCGACTATATCGCCCAGGACCTCGCGCCGCCGGGCGAACGCCAGGTGATGGTCGATGGCGCGCCGCTCCTCCGCAAAATGGACGTGCGGCTTTACACCTATGGCGGCGAAATCCTGGTGGCCGCTGCCCGTCTCTATCAGGGCCAGACAACGAACTTCCGCACCGAAGGCGGCGGCTTTGCGCCGGTCTTTTTCATCGCTTCTTGAGCAGGTCGCGCCCGTCTCTGGCGCGGCGCGACGCATTCTCATCAAATGAACTGAATAATGATGTCACTTGGCCGTTTCGACTGACGACAAAACGGAGCCCATCCGGGATTGGATAAGATTTTCTTCCCGTCGCCATGTTCACCATTGCGGATTCGACGCCACCGCGTTTTGATCGCCGGAGTAACGATCAGGGTGAGGAGCGTCGTCGAGACCATGCCGCCGAGAATGGGGAGCGCGATGCGCAACGTTGAGCTCACAGGAGGGGTAACATGAAAGCGCAACGCTTCGCATCAGGAGCGCTGGCCTTGGGAGGCGCGATGTTGATGGCGCTAGGGCTCTATTTCGCCTTTCTGCGACCGCAGCTGCTTCCGGAGGATCTCAGCTACATGGAAGCATCCCTCACGCAGGTTCAAACCGCCATGCCCGGATTGGGGCCATGGCTGGCGCACGTTTTCGGCGTGCTCGGCGGCTACATGTTCGCAACGGGCCTGCTCACCATCTATGTCGCCAAAACAGGTCTCAGCACTCGAAGGACTGGCGCGACAGTTGTGGTCGCGCTTTCAGGGTTGACGTCGATTGGCTGGATGGCGATCACCAATTTCGTGATCGGCTCCGATTTCAAGTGGCTGCTGCTTCTACTCACGCTGCCTTGGGTGGTGGCGCTTGCGCTCTTTTGGGTGGGCAAGAGAAAAATTCCACAGTGAACGATCTCCCCGCCGTCTTGCCGCTTGCAACACCGACCGCCTTCATTCCGTCCCGCCCACCGCCGCGGTCACTCAACTACGCATCCGAAGGGACGGGCGCTGTCCAACGCCGCTGTTGGAGGGACATCACTCTTTGAATTCGCATGCTTCACGGCGCGCGGGCATCGATGCGCGGTAGAGCTGCGAGAGGGCAGACGCCTCGACGCCGCTTTTTCCCAGCATCACGCGGTAATCGTCAGTCACCGCGCGAAGTTCAGCCGGGACCGTCTTGCGGCTTTAGACCGGAAGCCCCTACCGACCCAGATGAAATAGATCGCCGGGATGACGATCAGGGTGAGGAGCGTCGTCGAGACCATGCCGCCGAGCATCGGGAGCGCGATGCGGCGCATCACGTCGGAGCCGAGCCCTTCGGTGAGGAATATCGGCGTGAGGCCGGCCATGATGGTCGCAACCGTCATCAGCTTCGGACGAAGGCGCAGGACGGCGCCATGCGCGATCGCGTCGAAAAGCGCGTCGAGATCAGCAGGCGGATGATCGCGAACCTGCTTGTCGATATAGAGCAGCATGACGACCGCGGTTTCCGCGGCGATGCCGCCGAGCGCGATGAAGCCGACGGCGACGGCGACCGACATATTGTAGCCGGCGAGATAGACCGCCCACATGCCGCCAATGAGCCCGAAGGGGAGGGAGAGCATGATCATCAG
Source organism: Parvularculaceae bacterium (assembly GCA_041737095.1). Lineage (GTDB taxonomy): Bacteria > Pseudomonadota > Alphaproteobacteria > Caulobacterales > Parvularculaceae > Amphiplicatus. The sequence goes on from JBGSSK010000232.1 coordinate 20,063, forward strand.
CGTGCGATCGAGCCGCCCGAAATGCAGCATCAGGAGAAGGAAGATGATGGCGATCGCCGCCGGAATGGCGATCGTCAGCCGCTTGCCGGCTTCCTGCAATTGCTCATACTGCCCCGACCATTCGATGGCGTAACCCATGGGCAGCAAGACCGAGGCGTCGACGACGCGGCGCGCCTCATTGACGAAGCCGCCGAGGTCGCGCCCGGCGATATCGACGAACACCCATCCCGTCAGCCGCGCATTCTCGGAGCGGATCATCGGCGGGCCTTCGGTGAATTCGACCGATGCAAGTTCGCCCAAGGGGATATGCTGGCCCTCCGGCGTCGGCACCAGAACGTCGCCAATCGCTTCCGCCGTTTCGCGATAGGGCCGGTCGTAGCGCAGCATGATGTCGTAGCGCTCGCGGCCCTCGACACTTTCTGCGAGCTTCATGCCGCCAAGCGCCGTTGAAATGACATCCTGGAACGCCAGCATGTCGATATTGCGCCGAGCAAGCTCGGCGCGATCGGGAACGATTTCGAGATATTTGCCGCCAAGCACGCGGTCGGCGAAAGCGGAGCGCACGCCTCTGACGCCATTGACCGCGCGCTCGACATCGGCGGCGACGCGTTCGATCTCGTAAAGGTCATCGCCGGTGATCTTGATGCCGACTGGCGTCCTGACGCCGGTCGAGACCATGTCCATGCGGATCTTGATCGGATAGCCCCAGCTGTTGATAAGGCCCGGGAGCTTCAGGCGATCGTTCAATTCGGAAATGAGCGCATCGGGCGTGAGACCTTCTCGCCATTCCGATCGCGGTTTCAGCCGCACCCATGTTTCGATCATGTTCAGCGGCGCAGGATCAGTCGCCGTTTCCGCCTGGCCGGCTTTTCCAAAGACGTGTTCGACTTCGGGAACAGTCTTCAAAAGCCGGTTTGTCTGGCCGAGAATCTCGCGCATTTTGGTTGTCGAGGCCCCGGGCAAGGTCATCGGCATGTAAAGGAGCTCGCCCTCATAAAGCGCAGGCACGAATTCCGAACCGGTGCGCGACAGCGGCCAGGCTACGCTGGCGAGCAGGAGGCCAGCGAGGCCGATCGTCATCCATTTGCGCCTCAGCGCTGCGTGAAGAACGGGCTCATAGAGCCGGATGAAGAAGCGGTTGACCGGATTTCTGTCTTCGGCCGCGATCCGTCCACGGATGAGCCATAGCATCAGGACCGGAACGATCGTGACCGACAGGATCGCCGCGAAGGCCATGGCGTAGGTTTTGGTGAAGGCGAGCGGCGAAAACAACCGATAGCTCTGCCCGGTCAGCGCGAAGACCGGCAGGAACGAGACGGTGATGATCAGCAGCGAAAAGAAGAGCCCGGGCCCGACCTCCTGCGCCGCCGTGATGAGGGTCGCCCGTCGCTCTGCTGGATTGGGCCTTGGGCCCAATGCGGCGAGTTTGCGATTGGCGTTTTCGACCATGACGATCGAGGCGTCGACCATCGCGCCGATGGCGATCGCGATGCCGCCGAGCGACATGATATTCGCGGTGACGCCTTGCGCCGACATGATGATAAAGGCGCCGAGAATCCCCAAAGGCAGGGTGACGATGGCGACGAAGGCCGAGCGCACATGCAGGAGAAAGATCAGCGAGACGAGCGCAACGGCGATCCCTTCCTCTATGAGCTTCTGGTTAAGGTAGTCGACCGCGCCTTCGATGAGGGGCGCCCGGTCATAAGCCGTCACGATCTCGACGCCTTCGGGGAGCCCCGCCTGAAGCGATTTGATTTTTTCCTTGACCGCCTTGATGACGGTGAGGGCGTTTTCGCCGTCGCGCATGACGATGATGCCGGCGACAGTCTCTCCCTCGCCGTCAAGTTCGACGACGCCGCGCCGCAGCGCCGGCCCTTCGATAACCCTCGCGACGTCGCCGAGCGTCACCGGCGTTCCGTTGTCGGCGGTGATGACGACTTTTTGCAGATCGCCGACCTCGTCGGCATAGCCGGACGACCTGATGACGTATTCGGTTTCGCCCTGCTCGACGACGCGGCCGCCAACCTCGCCGCTCGCGGCCCTGACCGCGTCAGCGATGCGCTCAATTGAGACATTGTAAGCGCGCAAGCGGTTCGGGTCGATCAAAACCTGGTATTCCTTGACGAAGCCGCCGACCGAGGCGACTTCGGCGACGCCGGGAACGCCGGTCAGTTCAAATTTTAGGAACCAGTCCTGCAGGCCGCGCAATTCGGCGAGATCGCGTTTGCCGGTCCTATCGACCAGCGCGTATTGATAAATCCAGCCGACGCCGGTCGCGTCCGGACCGATGCGCGGAACAGCGGATGCGGGGAGGACGCCGCCGATGGTCGACAGGGCCTCGACCACGCGCGAGCGCGCCCAGTATTGATCGACGCCCTCCTCGAACACGACATAAACGAAGCTGACGCCGAACATCGACTGGCCGCGCACATCCTTGACGCGCGGCAGCCCAAGGAGGCTTCGGGACAAGGGATAAGTGACGAGGTCTTCGACGATCTTGGGGGCCTGTCCCTCGAAATCGGTGCGGATGATGACCTGCGTGTCGGTCAGATCAGGAATGGCGTCGAGCGGCGTTTTCTGCATCGAGACGGCGCCGGCAAGGCCAAGCGCGGCCGCCAGCATGACGACGATGAGCTGATTGCGAACGGACCAGGCGATGAGGCGCGCCACCCAGCTTTTGGCCGGATCGTGACCCGCAAGACTTTGGACGTCATGCTCCGACATCAGAGTTTCCCATCGTCATCGTGTTGAGGCTCGTCAGACTCAGTCCGTGATCTCATACCCGCCGGGTTGCTTGCTTCGGGTGCCGCGCCGTGGCCGGCATGACCCGCAGTCAGCTTGGCGAGCGACTCTTTGAGATTGCTCTCGGAGTCGATCAGGAACTGGCCGCTGACGACGATTGGATCGCCCGCGTTGAGACCCTCGAGGATTTCTGTGAAGCCGCCCGCGACGAGGCCTGTCTTGACGGACATGGGCATGAACCTGCCTTCGCCCATCGCCATGATGACATGCGCGCCGTTGATATCGCGGAGGATCGCTTCAGACGGCACGGCGAGACGCGCCTTCGATCCGATCTCAAACGTGACGTCGGCATAAGCGCCGGGCCGCAACGCCAGATCCGGATTGCCGAGCATGATCCGCGCCTTTCCCGTGCGGGTTTTCGGATCGACTGTCGGGTAGACGTAGTCGATCATCGCCGACTGATTGCTTGCAGCGTTCGGGAAAGTCACCATCGCCGGCGCGCCCGCCGCGATCAGCGAAAGGTCCTGTTCGGCGATCGAGGCGAGAACCCAGACCTCGCCGTAATCGGCGATCGTTGCAATCTGGTCTCCGGATTTGATGAAAGCGCCCTTGCGAACGATCAGCATCGAGACGATGCCGTCACGCTCAGCATAGAATGGCGTCAGCGCTTCGACGATCCGCTTGGCCTTGATTTCGGCGATCGTCTGGTCCTGCAGACCCAACGATGCTAGCCGCGTCGCCGATGACGCCGCCCAACTCGCCGATCCGGATTTGAGCGCCGTCACGTAATCGCGTTTGGCAGCGATGAGGTCGGGGCTTCGCAGACGGAACAACAGCGCGCCCTTGCGGACCTCGTCGCCGACCGCGGTGATCGCGAGGTCGTCGATCCAGCCGTCGACGCGCGCGGAGACTTCCGTCAGCAGTCTCGCATTGTCGGCGACCGCGCCGAAGGTGCGGATCGTTCGACCGAAGTCGACTTCTTCAGCATTCGCGATCTTGACGCCGAGCGTCTGTATGGTTTCGGCTGGCACCACGACCGCCGAACCCCCGCCTGCATCGTCGTTTTCATAGACAGGAATGTAGTCCATCCCCATCCAGTCTTTTTTCGGCGCGGGCGACGTATCGGCGAGGCCCATCGGGTTGCGGTAGTAGAGGATTTCTCCGCGCTCGGAGGAGTCTGCTTTTTCACCGGAGTCCGCATTCTCCGACGTCTGTGATTTGGTCCCGCCGCCGCATCCGGCGGCGGCAAGCGCTATCAGAGTGAGAAGGATGGAGCGTCTCATGGGTTCACCAGTTCGCTGTTGAAATGCGCGGCGTGGGAAAGCGCATTCGCTCTCTCCGCCGCGATTTGAGAGAGCAGGGTCAGGCGGCCGATCTCGGCATCGAGCACTTGCGCGTAATCGCCGTTCCCGGCTTCGTAATTGCGCCTCAGCGCTGCAATCGTCTCATCGAGCGCCTTCGCTTTTTGAGCGAGCACGACGATATTGCGTTCAGATGCGCCATGCTCGGCGATGAGCGACGTCAACCGCTCTCGGATCTCGCGATAGACGGCCTGATAGGAAAGTTCGGCGCCCGCCTGGCGTGCCCGCGCCGCCCGAAGCCGAGGCGACTGGCTCTTCGGCGCCCAGAGCGGCACAGAGATCGACACGCCGGCCATGAACCAGTCGTCGCCGGAAAATGGCGCGCCGGCGTCTGTGAATCCATCCTCGCGCTGCTGATAGGTGAAGGAGAGGCCGACATTCGGGCCGAAGACGGCCTTTCCCTCCCTGACGCCCGCCTTGGCGATGTCAACGCCGGCATCGGCGATGCGCGTCGCCTGCAGGGCGAGCGCGCCGCCGTCCCACGGCGTCAGCGTGATTGCGGGCGGCGCTGTGTCCGGTGTTTCCCCGATGAGGTCCATGAGAGCGGCGTCTGTCTGAACGAGCGCCGCCTGCAAGCCGATGATAGTGCGCTCGACGTCCGAGCGTTCAACATCGATCTGGCTCAGCCGATAGTACACGGGCCTGCCGGCCTCGATCTCGCCGCGCAGGATTTCCTGGAGCTGGCCGTATTTAGTTAGCTGGCTTTGCGTCAACGCAATCTGCTCCTTGATCCTGCGCTTGTCGGCGAGCGCCGAAATGAGTTCGGCCTTCAACAGCGTGAACCGGTAGGAGAATTGCGCACTCGCGGCCGCCGCTTCCGAGCGTTCGCGCGCAGAGCGAGCTCGCCTGACGCCCGGATTGGGTATCGCCTGCGCGACGCCGAACGCCTTGTTGGCGTCCGGTTCGCGCTCGAAGCCCGGATTTCGGACCGGGATGGAGCCGACGCCGAACGACAGGACGGGATCGGGTAACGCCCGTTCGGCGACCGACAATTCTTCTCTCGCGTCCGCTTCCATGCGGAGCGCCGCAAGCGAGGGATGATCGGCGAGCCTTGATTCGAGCTCTTCAAAAGACGGCGGCGCAGGCTGCGCCCATGATGGAGCGCCGGAGACAGCGATCGCTGCGCAGATCGCCGCAAGGATCGCATGGCGACGCCGATGGAGCGGCCCGGAGGCCGACAGATGCGGATGGGTCATGAGGATTGATCCTGTTACGAACGAAAAAATCGCGCTTCAATCACGCGGTTCGCAATCTCGGATCAGAGGCGGAGAATGTCTTTCAATATCACGGGCGTGGCGATGACAGGCGGTCCGTGGGCCGGCGGCGTCAATCGATGTCGCGCTGGCCAGTAGAAATCTGCGACCGGCGCGCCAATAATCTCGGCGATGACCGTTGGCGCATCGACGCCAAGCGCGCTCGCAGCGGCAAGCGCCGGGTTCTTCACGCTGGCGACCGCAGGGCAGTCAGCGCAGCCGTCGCAATTCGGGTCGTGAGCGTCTGGCTTAGAGTCGGCCGGACCGCCCATCGACTCTTCGCAGTCCGCCGGCATCGTAACGTCGGATGTGCCGGAAGTCGCCGCCGTTCTCTCTCCCTCAATCGCAGCGGCATCGGGGCAGAAATCGGCGCAGGCGATGGCGGGGCTGACCGCGATCACGGCCGCCAGGACAAACGCCAATATGCCATGTTGGTGCGTCAAGATATCAATGTAATCCCGCACGAGGCGCCGCGGCAATCCGCGCCGCCGTCGCATTCCGATCAATTCTAAAGTATCGGGGGAGCGTTAATCAAACCTGACCTTGGCAGTGCCGGTGGTTCCTTCTGTCTCCGTGGCAGCCGCCAGCTGAGAAAAGACGAACGCGGATAATCGGGACGGTGGCGCGCTCGCCTCTTCGGGCGCCGCGGCATAAAACCTCAAAGGATCGGCGGTGTATCCGCCCGACGCAGGAAAAGGCGTGCGCACACTCCCGAAAACCGTCTGGGCGCTGGGTCTTGTCAGCATGTTCATGGACATCTCTTCGGAGATGATCCACGCGCTGCTCCCGTTGTTCCTGACGACAACCCTTGGAGCGAGCGTCGCGCTGGTCGGCCTCATCGACGGCGTTGCAGAATCGACAGCGTCGATTTCGAAGGTTTTTTCCGGATATCTTTCCGATCGCTTTGGCCGTCGAAAGCCGCTGATCCTTCTCGGCTACGGACTTGGCGCGCTGACGAAACCGCTCTTCGCCCTGGCGACATCTCCCGCATTGGTTCTGGGCGCCCGGTTCGCCGACCGCATCGGCAAGGGTCTGCGCGGCGCGCCGCGCGACGCGCTGATCGCCGACGTGACGCCCGCCGAATCCCGCGGCCGCGCCTATGGTCTTCGCCAGGCGATGGATACATCAGGCGCGTTTATAGGACCGGTCGCCGCGATAGGCCTGATGGTGCTGTTCGCGAATGATTTCCGCGCGGTGTTCTGGGTCGCGGTCATCCCCGCCTTGATTGCGGTGGCGCTCGTATTGGCCGGCGTTGAAGAAAAACACGAGCCGCGCAGTGCAAGTTCCGTCAAGGCGCCAATTGCGCTGGGTGATCTTAGCCGCCTCGATCGCGCCTTCTGGAGCGTGGTCATCGTCGGCGTTGTGATGACGCTCGCGCGGTTCAGCGAAGCGTTTCTCATCTTGAAGGCGCACGACGAAGGTCTTCCCCTGACGCTCGCGCCAGCGGTGCTGGTCGTCATGAATGTCATCTACGCGCTCGGCGCCTGCCCGGCGGGCGCCGCGGCGGACCGTATGGCGGCGCGAACGCTGTTGCTCTGGGGTCTCGCGACGCTCATCGCCGCCGATCTCTTGCTCGCTTTCGCGCCAAGCATTTGGGGAGCGTTCTCCGGCATCGCGCTGTGGGGCGTCCATATGGCGCTGACGCAAGGCCTCTTCGCCAAGCTCATCGCCGATCGCGCCCCCGAAGAATTGCGTGGTTCGGCGTTCGGCCTGTTCAACCTCGCAACGGGTCTCGCCTTGCTGGCGGCAAGCGTGATCGCTGGCTTGCTCTGGGATCAGTTAGGGTCGGACGCGACGTTTATCGCTGGAGGACTGTTAGCGCTTGCCGCTGGCGGCCTCGCATTAGCACGCCTTCGCTGACTTGCGGCGACGCCAACCGAACCACCTGGCAACCCGCGCTGAATACTCTTGATACGCCGCGCCATGCTTCTCGATCAGCGCTTCTTCCTCGATGCGCACCTGAATGAGAACGAGCGTCCACGTCGCGGCGAGAACCCCCGCCGTTCCAATATGCGGCGACCACACGAACAGGGCGCCCAGTGCGCCGTCGTCAAGCCGAATGAGCGCCTCCCGGCCGACGGCGTCGTCATCGCCGGCGAATCGAGCGTCGACCAGGCGCCGGTCACCGGCGAAAGCGCGCCCGTCGACAAGCGCCCGATAACGAGCGACCCGGGCGCCGCCGAGTTCGCAAAAATCTCCGCAGACCACCGCGCCTTCGCCGGCACGATCAACGGCGCCGGCGCGATCGATGTCTACGTCGCCAAACGCGCCGGCGAGTCGACGCTCGCGCGCGTTGCCCGGATGGTCGCCGAAGCGCAGATGCAGCGCTCGCCGACCGAGAACTTTACCGAGCGGTTCGAACGCTTCTTTGTGCCCGCTGTGCTGACGTTGGTCGTCCTCCTGCTGTTCGCCTCGGTCGTCATCGACGAACCGTTCTCGAAGAGCTTCTACCGCGCCATGGCCGTGCTGGTCGCGGCGAGCCCTTGCGCGCTGGCGATCTCTGTTCCGAGCGCGATCCTCAGCGGTATCGCCCGCGCGGGACGCGGCGGCGTCCTCGTCAAGGGCGGCGCCGCGCTTGAAAACCTCGCGACGCTGAGCGTCGTCGCGTTCGACAAGACCGGGACGCTGACGGAAGGAAAGCCGAGGCTTGTCGATATCGTTCCGGCGAACGGCGTCGCCGAAGCTGAACTCCTCGCCGTCGCGGTCGCTATCGAAGAGCAAAGCGATCATCCGCTCGCCGCCGCCGTCGTCCGAGACGCATCGCCGAAACTCGGTTCCGCACAGCGGCTGATCGCGAAGGGCGTCGAAAGCATCACCGGCAAGGGTGTCAGAGGCCGTATCGACGGCGCAATCGTTCACGTCGGCAAGCCGGCTATGTTCGACGGGGAAAACGGGCTGGTGATGTCCGACGATGTTCGAGAAGCGGCGCGCCGCCTGGAGCAGGAAGGCCGCACGGTGATGATCGTCCAGCGCGGGCAACGATCGCTCGGCGCGCTCGGGCTTATCGATGTCGAGCGCACCTTTGCAGCCGCCGTCATCACGGATCTTCGCGCGCTCGGCATTGCGCGCATGATCATGCTGACCGGCGACAACCAGAAAGTCGCCGACGCCATCGCCATGAAAGTCGGACTTGACGAGGCGCGCGGTGCGCTGATGCCGGCGGACAAGGTCGCTTACATTCGCAAATTGCGCGGCGATGGCGCCATCGCCATGGTTGGAGACGGCGTCAACGATGCCCCGGCGCTCGCCGAAGCGACCGTCGGCATCGCCATGGGGGCAGCGGGCTCCGATGTCGCGCTTGAACCCGCCGACGTCGCGCTGATGGCGGACGATCTGCGCCATCTGCCTTTCGCCGTCGGTCTCAGCCGGCGGACGAGCGCGATCATCCGGCAGAATCTCTGGGCGAGCCTCGGCGTCGTCGCGCTTCTCATCCCTGCAACGCTCTTCGGCCTCAATATCGGCGCCGCGATTGTCGTCCATGAGGGTTCGACGCTGCTTGTCGTCGCCAACGCGCTGCGTTTGCTCGCCTATCGGCCTGCGCTGCCGAAGTGAGGCGGCGGCCAGTTTTAGGGGCAGCTCCAGCAGGTCTCTCTGTTACAAAGAAGCCGGCTGCGCACTCGGGGGCCGGGCAGTCAAACCACATCCAATCCGAACTCAAATTGTCGACAGCAGGACGAACGTCAGCCCAAGCCTATCCCGACACTTCCGATCCAGGCGCCCGTTCAAACCAGATGACCGCCATGATCAGCGATTTTGCGCGCGGCAATATGAACGCCATCAGGGCGGCGGCTGCAATGGGCCAAAACGCCACCGAAAATCCCTGCGGCCAGCGATCGGTGCTTTCAACCGCCACCATGACCGGAACCAGTATGTGCCCGACCAGAAGAATTGTCAGCCACGGCGCGGCATCATCGGACCGAATATGTCCGTATGGCTCCCCGCAAATCCCGCAAGCCGCCACCGGTTTCAGATAGGAATGAAGGATTTTTCCCCGGCCGCAATTGGGGCAGCGCAGACGGAGCGCACGACCATAAGCCGTTCGCCGGTTGGGACGATTTGCCGAGACGCCGGACGACGCGCTCATCTGAGAGGGTTCCGTTTCTGGCGCGCTCGTCGCGTCGTCGAGGTGTCGCATTGCTGATATTCCGACAGTTAACTCCCGCCTGATCATTGGCGATGGATTTTTGCTGGCCGCGATCCTCTATGCTTCTCTTTCGCCGACATCGTCGTCGGCCGTCGTCGATTTGGACGCAGGATACCGCGCGCTGTGCTCAAGGATTTCATTGAACCGCGCCCGGGCGAGCTCTTGCGCGATCGCGTCGGCTTCCCTTGCGGGGGACACCATCAGCGCCGGCGGGCGCAATTTGCCGACCGCGCCGGCGGCGACGATGGCGTTTCGGTACATGGCGCGGGGGGCGTCGAGAATGCGAACGCGCGCCCAGATCTCGCCTACGGCCTGCGCGTAATCATGCGCCGCCGGATCGGCGTCGTCGATCACATGGATATTCGCGAGAAAACACCCGTGCGGGCGGGCGAGGCGCAATTTCGATGATCTGAAAAATTCCACCGACCGCATATGATCGGGGATTCGATCGCCGCAATAGGCATCCATGATGATCGCGTCGAAGTCGCGGTGATCCCCTCTTAGAAATTCGGCGCCGTCCGCGACGTGACAGTCGACGCTTTCCGGCAGATTGAAATGGCGCTGTGCGATCTCGATCGCGGCTGGATTGACGTCCACGACGACAACGCGCTTTCCCGCCTTTGCGAGCATCAAGGCAAGGCTGCCGCCGCCGCAACCGATCACCAGAACTGTTTGCGCCTGCGCCTGCATCACAAGCCCAAAAAGCGCGTGAACATAGGTGACAAGACTGACCCCATTGACGTCGGTCTTGGTTTGAAAACAACCGCCCTGCAAAAAGGTGAGCTCGCCGGTTGCTTTGTCCCGGCAGACTCGGATCGCGCCGAATTCATGTTCCAGTGCGACGAGCGAAATCATGGCCCTTTATTGTCCTCGATCGCGCCGGCGCGGTCCGGCGGCTGCCTACGATCGCTGGCCGAGTATGATGTTTCAGATATCATTTATTGACAATAGACATTAAGTTAGCATATTTCAAATGCAACATTTAACGCTTGGCGGAAAGAGCCGCTTCCGTGATCACGTCTGCCCAATTGCGCGCCGCCCGGGCCCTTCTTGGCCTTGAGCAGAAAAAGCTCGCGGAACTCGCCGGGCTCTCGGTTCCGACCGTGCAGCGGATGGAAGCAAGCGAAGACATGATCCGGGGCAATGTCGATTCGCTGATGAAACTCATCGGCGCGCTCGATCTGGCCGGCATCGACCTGATCGCCGATGGGGCGGCGAGCCAGCGAGGGGGACGGGGCGTTCGGCTCAAGGCGACGGCGGAAGGGGCGCCGCTGAGCCCCGGGTCGGGAACTGGGCCGGGCCCTGACAAGGCGCGCGCGCCATGAATGAAGCGGCGTTGCAGCTCATGTGCGTCGCCGCGTTTCTCGCATTGGCGGCGGCGAGCCTTGCCGCCGGGAGGCGGCCGCACGCCTCCGCGCCGCTCTATCTCGCGAACGCGGCGATCGCCGCGACCGCGTTCGCCGTTTCGGTCGCCGCTCTCATCGGCGGTCGAGGTCCGGTTCTTTTCGATCTGCCGATCGGGATTCCCTGGATCGGCGCGCATTTCCGGGCGGATGCGCTGTCATACTTTTTCCTCGCCGTGATCAATTTCGGCGCCGTGGCGGCGAGTCTCTTCGCCGTCGGCTATGGTCGCCAGGAACGCGAGCCGCATCGGATTTTGCCGTTCTATCCGGCCTTTCTCGCCGCCATGAACCTCGTCTTGCTCGCCGACGACGCGTTCACCTTCCTCTTGTCCTGGGAATTCATGTCGCTGGCCTCTTTCGCGCTCGTCCTTGCGCACCACCATGACCCGGAAAACCGGCGCGCCGCCTATGTCTATTTGACCATGGCGAGCTTTGGAACGCTCGCATTGCTGTTCGTTTTCGGTCTGCTCGCGGGACCGGGCGGCGGTTATCTCTTCGCCGACATCCGGTCGCGTGAGTTTGAAGCCGGCCTCGGCGGCGCCGTCATTCTGCTGGCGCTGCTTGGCGCCGGTTCGAAAGCGGGGCTTGCGCCGGTTCACGTCTGGCTGCCGCTCGCGCATCCGGCGGCGCCCAGTCACGTCTCGGCGCTGATGAGCGGCGTCATGACCAAAGTCGCCGTCTACGCCTTCATCCGCATCGCCTTCGATCTCGTCGGCGTCAGCGACTGGTCGATCGCCGCGCCGGTGATGCTGATCGGCGGCGCGACCGCCGTCCTTGGGATCCTCCATGCGCTGATGGAGCGCGACATCAAGCGTCTGCTCGCTTATTCGACAATCGAGAATATCGGCGTCATTTTCGCGATGCTCGGCTTCGCGATGGCGTTTCAGGCGAACGGAATGGCCACGCCTGCGGCGCTCGCCTTCGTCGCCGCGCTGTTTCACGTCGCCAATCATTCGATTTTCAAGGGACTTCTCTTTTTCAGCGCCGGCTCGATGCTGAACGCGACGGGCGTCCGCGATATCGAGCAGATGGGCGGCCTCATCCATCGCATGCGCAAACTGGCGCCGTTGTTCCTCATCGGGTGCGTGGCGATCTCGGCGCTGCCGCCGCTCAATGGCTTTGCGTCCGAATGGCTTGCTTTCCAGGCGGTGCTGCAAAGTCCCGAGCTGCCGCAGCTCGGCCTTAAAATACTGGCACCGATGATCGGCGCCTTGCTCGCCCTCGCTGCAGCGCTCGCCGCGGCCTGTTTTGTCCGTCTCTACGGCGTCGCCTTTCTTGGACGTCCGCGCGGCGCAAGCGCCGTCGAGGCGCGCGATCCCGATGGCTGGTCGCTGGGCGCGATCGCAATGATGGCGGCGCTCTGCGTTTTGTTCGGCCTCTTTCCCGGGGTCGTTGTCGACGCCGTCGCGCCGGTCGCGACCTTGGCCCTCGGCGCCCCGCTTGCGCCGCAAAGCGGCAATCAATGGCTCTCCATCATTCCGATCGATGCGGCGCAAAGCTCCTACAATCCGCTCCTCTTGTTCGCCTTCATCGCGTTTTCAGCGATCCTCGCGGCCTTTGTCAGCCGGCTTTCGGCGTCGCACGCTTATCGGCGGTCGCCAGCCTGGGGCTGCGGCTTCGAGCCGACCGGCCCGCAAACGCAATATTCAGGCGCAAGCTTTTCGCAGCCGATCCGCAACACGCTGGGGCGCATTGCGTTTGACGCCGCGGAAAGCGTCGATATGCCGTCGCCCGGCGACCAGCGTCCGGCGACCATGAAGGTGCGCGTCCGCGATCTTGTTTGGGATGCAATCTATGGCCGGATCGCAACGGTCATCAACGCGATTTCGGAGAAGCTCAACGGTCTGCAGTTTTTGACCATTCGCCGCTATCTGAGCCTCGTTTTTGCAACGCTGGTCCTCCTGCTCCTGGGGCTCGCTGCATGGTCCTGACCACCCAATTGATGTTCCAGGCGTTCCAGATGCTGCTCGTGCTCGCGCTGGCGCCGTTGCTGACCGGCGTCGTCCGCAAGGTGAAGGCGCGCCTGACGCGACGGCGCGGCGCGTCGATCTTCCAGCCCTATCGGGACCTCTTCCGTTTGATGCGCAAGGAAGCGGTCATCGCCGACAACGCATCCTGGATATTCCGGTCGGCTCCCTATCTGATTTTTGCGGCGACCTGGGTCGCCGCCGCGCTGACGCCGACTTTTCGCACCGGGCTCATGTTCAGCTGGAGCGCCGATCTTATCGTCATCGTGGCGCTGCTTGGCAGCGCGCGATTCTTTCTCGCACTCGCGGGGATGGATGTCGGGACAGCGTTCGGCGGCATCGGCTCCAGCCGTGAAATGATGATCGCCGCTTTCGCCGAACCTGCGATGCTGCTCGCCGTCTTCACCGTTGCGCTCGTTGCAGGCTCGACAGAACTTTCAAGCATCGCCGCCTTCATGACGTCCGATGCGGTCGGCCTCAGGGTCTCGCTGGCGCTTGCGCTGTTCGCGCTGATCATGGTGGCGATCGCTGAAAACGCCCGCATTCCGGTCGACAATCCCGCAACGCATCTTGAACTCACCATGGTGCACGAGGCGATGGTGCTGGAATATTCAGGACGCCACCTCGCAATGATTGAATTCGCGTCTTTCCTCAAATTGCTGCTTTATGCTTCGATGATCGGCGCCGTCTTTGCTCCTTGGGGCCTTGCAGAAGATGGAGCCGGCGTGGCGCGAAACGCGCTCGGCGTGATGGTCTATCTTGGCAAGCTCCTCGGCGCGGCCATCCTCCTCGCGCTTTTCGAAACGGCGACGGCGAAGATGCGCGTCTTCCGCGTTCCTGATTTTCTCGGCGCGGCCTTGATGCTCGGTTTTCTCGGGGCGCTTCTCCTGTTCGCCGGAGGCCGCTTCTGATGCAATCGACGCTCGCCCTCGACATCGCGCACCTTCTCGCCGGCGGCCTCGTGCTCGTCAGTTTCATGATGCTCTATCAGGATCGCCTGTTCGCGCTTCTCAACATGTTTGCGCTGCATGCGCTGGTGCTCGCCGCATCCGTCGCATGGCAGGCCTATATTCAGGGTGCTGAGCATCTCTACGTGACCGCCGCCATCGCGCTGCTGTTCAAGGCGATCATCATTCCTGTGGCGCTGCATCGCATGATCGTCAGGCTCGGCGTTCACCGCGACATCGAGACGGCGATCGGCGTCGGGCAGACGATGGTCGCCGGCATGGGGCTCGTCGCGCTCTCAATGGCGCTCATGTTCAACGTGACGAGCGAGGCCGATCCGCTCGTCCGCGAGGATCTCGCCTTTTCGCTTTCGGTCGTACTCCTGGGGCTCCTCGTCATGGTGACGCGCCGGAACGCGGTCAGCCAGATCGTCGGCTTCATGTCGCTCGAAAACGGTCTTGTGCTCGCCGCGACCGGCGCCAAGGGGATGCCGCTGGTCGTCGAAATCAGCGTCGCCTTTTCGGTGCTCGTCGCCTTCATCGTCATCGGCGCGTTCCTGTTCCGCATCCGCGAGCGCTTTGACTCGGTCGATGTCGGCGCGCTCGACGAATTCAGGGGCGACCGGCGATGATTGAGGGGGTAGACCCGCTCGCCGCTGTCCTCGCATGTCCGCTTGTCGCGGCTGCGCTGCTCGCCCTTCTCCCCGGAAACCGCGTCGCGGCTTTCGTGAACATCGTCGCCTCGCTCGCGACGTTCGGCGCAGCGCTCGCCATCCTGCTCGGCGATCGGCCGGAGCCTGGACGCTATCTCTTCATCGATGATCTCAATATCGTCTTCATCGTGCTCAATACGTTTGTCGGACTGACGACCAGCATATTCAGCGCCGGCTACATCACGCATGAGCTCGAAACCGGCCGCCTGTCGCCGCTGCGGCTGCGTTTCTATCACGGCATGTATCAGCTGATGATGTTCGGCATGAATCTCGCGCTCATTTCGAGCAGTATCGGCCTGATGTGGGTCGCGGTCGAACTGGCGACCCTGTCGACCGTCGTGATGGTCGGCCTTTATCTGACGCCTGAAGCGCTTGAAGCCGCCTGGAAATATTTCATTCTCGGCAGCGTCGGCATCGCCTTCGCGCTGTTCGGGACGATCCTCGTCTATCTCGCCGCTCAGCCGGTCGTCGGCGAAGGCTATGACGCGATGGTCATCACGAAGCTGATGGAGCGCGCGGCGGAGTTCGATCCAGCTCTCCTCAACGTCGCGTTCGTCTTCCTGATGCTCGGTTACGGGACAAAAGTCGGTCTTGCGCCGATGCACGCCTGGCTGCCTGATGCGCACGCTGAAGGGCCGACGCCGATCTCCGCCGTGCTGTCAGGTCTTTTGCTTAATGTTGCGCTCTATGCGGTGCTGCGCTTCAAGATGCTGATGGCGGCCAATCCGGCGGCGATTTCCCCGGGGCCTCTCATGGTCAGCCTCGGGCTTTTGTCGCTCATTTTCGCGGCGTTCATGTTGTACCGGCGCCGCGACATCAAGCGATTGTTCGCCTATTCCTCGATCGAACACATGGGAATCATCGTCTTCGCCTTCGGCATGGGCGGGCCGATCGCGAATTTCGCCGGCCTTCTTCACATGGCCATGCACAGCCTGACCAAATCCGGCATTTTCTACATGGTCGGGCTGATCTCCCAGATCAAAGGGTCGCAACGCATCGCCGACATTCGCGGCCTGACGCAAAGTCATCCGCTGCTTGGCTGGGGACTTCTTATCGGAGTCGCCGCGATCGCTGGCCTGCCGCCCTTCGGCATCTTCATGAGCGAGTTCCTGATCACCACATCGACGTTTGCCCGCGCGCCGCTGCTTGCGCTGCTGTTCGTTTTCGGGCTCATCGTCGCGTTCGGCGCACTTATGCTGCGCGTCATCGAAATGTCGTTCGGCGAACCGAGTCTCAGCGTCGCCAAGGCGGACGCATCCTATTTTCCGTTCCTCATTCATCTTGGGCTGGTGTTCGCCGCGGGGATCTATCTGCCTGGTCCCGTGGTCGCGTGGTTTCAGCATGTCGCGCAAATTCTTGGATAAGCCCCGAAAGGAATTGTCATGCCGTCGTTGATCGATCTTGCCTACTCGGGCGGCGGCATGACCGGGAAGGCGCGGCCGTGGCCGCGCGCCGTCATTGACCGCGACGCGTGGAGATTCGCGGCGGGCGAACTGGCGTCGGGACGATGGTCGCTTTGCGCCCTGTGGGGCGAGCCGGGCGCCGCGCATATGGCGCTTCGCGATGAGACCTCGCAGGAACTAGGCATTTTTACGCTGCCATGTCCCGACAATCGCTTCCCGTCAGTCGGTCGGATGCACGCGCCGGCGATCCGTCTCGAACGCGCTATGCGCGATCTTTGGGGACTGACGGCCGAAAATGCGCCAGATGCGCGGCCCTGGCTCGATCACGGGAAATGGGAAAGCAAGAACAAGACTGGCGTCGGCGGTTATGCTTTCCTATCGGCGGAAGGAGAGAACCTGCATCAGGTCGCGGTCGGCCCCGTTCACGCCGGCATTATCGAGCCCGGCCATTTTCGCTTCACCGCCTCCGGCGAAACGGTCGTCCGGCTCGAAGAACGCCTTGGCTATGCTCACAAAGGCGTCGAGCGGCTGATGATCGGGGCTGACCTTGAGTCCGGGCTGACGCTTGCCGAGCGGATCAGCGGCGACAGCACGATCGCCTATGCCATCGCCTATTGCCGCGCTGTCGAAGCGGCGCTCGATGTTCGGCCGCCGCCGCGCGCGGAATGGCTGCGGGCGCTCGCGCTTGAGCTGGAGCGGATCGCCAATCACCTCGGCGATTTCGGCGCAGTCTGCAATGACGCCGCGTTCTCCTTGATTCATGCACATTGCGCGATCCTGCGCGAAGACGTGCTGCGCGCCGCCGAAGCCGCGTTTGGCAGCCGCCTGATGCGAGGCGTCGTCATTCCCGGCGGCGTGCGCGCGTCGCAGACGGCAGGCGCGCTGGAGGGGATTCGCGAACTTGCGGACCGAATCGAACGCCGGCTCGACCTGCTGAATGAAACTTATGAAGAAACATCGTCCTTGCAGGACCGCACGGCGACCACCGGCAAAGTTACAGCGGCGCTCGTCGCCCGCTTCGGCGCCGGCGGTTATGTCGGGCGCGCGTCGGGACGCGCTTTCGACGCCCGCAAAGCGCACCCGTTCCCCCCCTATGACAGCCTCGACTTCGAGACGCCGGTTCTTTCCGCCGGCGACGTCGACGCACGCGTGCGCATCCGGATTCTCGAAATCCGGCAAAGTCTGAAACTTGTTCGACAGATCATTCTCCAGCTTCCCGGCGGCCGGCAGCATGTCGACGCGCCGTCCGTCGGCGAGCCGCGGGAGGGCGCGGCGATCGTCGAGGGATTTCGCGGCGACATTTTCGCGTCGGCGCGGCTCTCCTCAGACGGACGAATCGAGCGCTGCCACATGCGCGATCCGTCCTGGTTCCAATGGCCGCTTCTCGAGGCCGCCATAGAAGGCAACATCATCGCGGATTTTCCGCTCTGCAATAAATCGTTCAACTGCTCTTATTCAGGGCACGATCTTTAAGGGCGCTCATCGATGCGCAGGCTGATACTGGAAGGAATGCTCAAGAACGCCGCGACGGAGCGGCCGCCGGAGCGCGTCGCGGACTTCGAAAAGGAGATCGGCGCGGCGGTCGATTTCCGCGCGCGAGCACGGCTTGGGCGCAGCCTTTCGATTCGGCACGTTGATGCGGGGTCCTGCAACGCCTGCGAACTCGAAATCCACGCGCTGACCAACCCCTATTACGATCTCGAGCGATACGGGCTTCGCTTTGTCGCCTCGCCTCGGCACGCCGACGTGCTTTTGGTGACGGGGCCCGTGACCCGAAATATGCATGACGCCCTGGTCGCGGCCTATGAGGCGATGCCGGCGCCCAAATGGGTGATCGCCAACGGCGATTGCGCGAAAGACGGGGGATGCTTCGCCGCGAGCCCGGCGGTCATCGGCGCGGCCTCAAAGATCTTGCCCGTCGACATTCATGTCCCGGGGTGCCCGCCGGCGCCGCGCACCATCCTTGCGGCATTGCTGGCGTTGTTGAAGAGCGCATCCCGATGACCAGTAACGGAGCGCGCTGACATGTTTCGACTGATCGAAGCGGGCGTCGTCGCGGTGCTGATCGATCTTGCAGCCCTCGTGATATTTGCGGCGCTCCTCGCCATGATCGAAAAAATATCCGGTGCCTCTGGCGCTGCGACCTCGATCAATGCGCTTCTCGGCAGCGTCGACCCGCCCTTCCTCGACGCGGCGATCCTTATGGTCGCCATTGCGGCGATCTCGACCTCGACAAGGGCGCTTCATCGTACGGCGTCCATGGTTCGTGAGGCGAGCCAGAAAATGGATCCGCGAAATCCGTTCTCTGCGGCGCTCCGGCTCGAGTCGATTTGCGCGCTCGCGGCGATCGGTTTCGCTGTCCTCTTGTTTCAGCCGCATTGCCCGAGCGCCGCCGCCGCCGTTGACCGCCTGCGCGCCATTCGAGTTTGCGCGATGATCTGGCCGATCGCCGCCGGCGCTGTTGTCGCTTTCTTCGGCGCGACCGCACGCGCCGCCGGCGACGCCGCTCGCTGATTAAAGGACTGGCGAGCGGAACCGGGCGCCTATTGGTTCTCGACTATGCGCCGACAGCGCTCGACAGCGGTCGCCGCAGGCTCGTCGCGCAACTGCGCGACGCGGATGGTCGGCTTTACCAGGAACAGTTACAAAGCTGAGGCGGTCACTATGCAAGGCGCGCTTCCCACAGTCGGTGAACATGTTGCGTCCATTCTCCAGATCATCGTGGTTGATCTGGCGTTGGCCGGCGATAACGCCGTCGTCATCGGGGCTGTCGCTTCCCGCGCGCCTGTCGGAAAGGTCCGGCGAAGAATCATTGCAGCTGGCGTCGCAGTAGCGATCGCGCTTCGAATCGTGTTTGCGGCTGGCGCCGGCGTTCTGCTTGCCCTGCCTGGAGTCAATCTGGCCGGCGCGGCGCTATTGTTCTGGGTCGCATGGAAGATGGCGTCAGAGATTTCGGGGCATCCCCTCAGCAAGCGCCCGTCGCCAGAAGCGTCTCAGCCGAGCAAGGTTCGTTTCGATAATTACCAATTGTTGTTTCTGCAGATTGCCGCTGCGGATATTTCAATGTCGCTCGACAACGTCCTTGCAGTGTCAGCGATCGCTCATGGTGATCTTGCTGTGCTCGCCGTTGGCATTGCCTTTTCAGTCGCTTTGATGGCGGTCGCCGCAACCCTGATCGCCCGTTTCATCAATCGGCGCCGCTTAATCGTCTGGGTAGCGGTTGCGATCATCATCTATGTGGCGGCAAGCTTGGCCTATGAAGGGATCCAAGTGCTGATGACCCCCGGCGCATAGGGCGCCGTGTCGCGCACGGTCTTCGCCTCAGCGTTAGTCACGTGTTCTTTAAATCTGCACATCGGACTCCAAAGGCCTGAGCCAACTTGTTGTTGTGCATCGGTAAGCTTTCGTCGATGCCGTTGATGTCGGCAGTCTTCAGTTGAACGCAAAGCGTTTGGAGTGCGCACGAAGTATGGTTTTCTACTCGCGGAAGGTCGTGCTCTTGACATCCGACGGTTATTCGAGGAGGACGCGTCCGCGAGGCGAATGCGGTGTTATTGCGCCGCTATTCATTCTCTGCGCTACATCAAACAAGGATCTCAGTTTGCGAATGCAGGGTTACAACGGCGCTCGATATCGAAGGAAATGCCGAGACTTGCGGTTCCGGCAAGCCTCTATGAATCGTTAATAATTTCCCTATTATAGTTGCCGTATGGTTTTGAGCCGGTATCTGGCCATTTTGCTCGCAGTTGCGCTCGCCGCTTATGGCGCGGCCGCGACTTCGCATGCCCACGCGCACGCGTATTCAGGTTTTCACGGCGTGCACCTCGCGGACGATCATCATCATGAAGGCGACGCCGATCAACATGGCGATGCGGTTGCGGGGGACGACGGTCAGTCCCCCGGCGATCCGAAAGCGCCGGCCTCGGACCATCACGAAAGCGGGTTTCATTCTCACGCCGCGCCGCAGTTCAGCCCGGCCGATGTGACGAGCATTGTTGCGGTCGCGATTGCATCCCAACAGGCGTACTTCTTCGATCCTGACCGATTGGCGTCCAAAGCCCGGGACGAGTCGCCCTTCAAGCCTCCCCGCACACTCCTCTGATCCGAACTCGGTCGCCGCGATCAACCGCGGCGTTCCCATCGTTTGCGACAGAGGAGGACCCCTTTGAGACTTTTCATTTCGGCGATCCTATTGGGGATCGCCTTCAACGCCAGCGCTGCTGCGCAGGCGAATGAACTCGTAACCCGTGAAGAGGCGGTGCGTCGCGCGCTTGGCGACGACCCGGGCGTCGCAGCGGCGCGCGAAGGCGCAAATGCAGCGCAAGCGGCGGTTCGCCAGGCGGGCGCGCGCGCCAATCCAACACTCGATCTCCAGCTTGAGGATTTCGGCGGAACGGACGCTTTCAGCGGCACGGGTGGCGCGCAGGCGACGTATACGCTAGAGCAGGAATTCTCGCTCGGCGGCGACCGGCGTGCGC
>JBGSSK010000283.1:0-11619 GCA_041737095.1 Parvularculaceae bacterium
GCTTTCTGGCGTCGGTCGGGCCGGCGCGCTTCCGGCGCCTGCGGCAATGCGATCAGCATCGCACGCTCCGCCGGCGTCAGCCGCTCCGGCTCACGCCCGTAATAGATGAGGCTCGCCGCGCGGACGCCTTCGAGATTGCCGCCATAGGGCGCGAGCGTCAGGTAAAGTTCGAGGATCTCGCGCTTGGTGAGACGCCGCTCGAGCTGCAATGCGCGTAGCATTTCAACAAGCTTTGAGCCGAAATTGCGTGGACGTGGCTCCAGCAGCCGCGCCGCCTGCATCGTTATCGTCGAAGCGCCGGATACGATGCGGCCGCGGGCGAGCGCACTCCTGCCAGCGCGTGCGACGGCGTATGGATCGACTCCCCAATGCGCATGGAAGCGCTTGTCCTCGATTACGATCAGCTCATGAACGAAAGCCGGGTCGACCTGGTCGAGATCAATGGAAAACCGCCAGCGGCCCTTGCTGGTCGCAAAGGCGTGCAGCCAGTAGCCATTTCGGTCAGTGACGATCGTACTGACGTCCGAAGCCCGCGAAATCGGCGGCGGCAGCAGAAAATCTGCGGCAGCGACGAGAATGATGAAAGCGACGATCGACGACAGCGCGCACCGTCTCGTCACCGCGTCCATAAGCTTTGCCGCTATCAGACCCGCCGTCATTACTGCGCCGCCATAATCTTCAGCTTCGAGACTTCCGTTCTCGCAAAAACGCCCGGCCGGTACATGTCTTCGATGACCGCGCCCGGAAAAACGAACTCGCCCGGCGTCACCGCACGCACGAGATAAGCAAGAGTGACGGCGTCCTTATTGTTGTAAAGATCGACGGCCGCAACGAAGCGGTCGTCGCGCGCCTCGGAGAGTTTCGTCCAACTGATCGGCCCGATCCATTTATAAGGCCCAGAGGTTCCGTCGCTGCGAGCGCTGTCTTCCGGTCCGAGGACGGCTTCGATCTCGAACCCGGCAGGCAGCAGGTCGGCGATAATCGCCGGATGAAGCCGGTCGGCGCTCGCCTTGCCGGTGACGACGATGACGAGGCGGTCATTCTGACGTACGGCCGATAGATCGACCGGCTTACCGTCGCGCGTCGCGATCCGCTTCGACAATGTGAAGCCCTGCGCGGCGGCGGCTGGCGGCGCGCTCGGCGATCCGTAGACGGACACCGATGCGAAGAGCGGTCCCTTGCCGGCATTGCTGAAACTTGCACCTTTCTCGAGCGCCTCGCGCATCAGCGTGAAACGCGGCGCGGACGATTTTTCGGAGACCGGCGCGCCGTCGCGCGTCAGTTCGACGGGACCGCCCGAACGCAACAACGCTTGCGTCGCCAACAGGACGAACGCCTTTTCCTGCGTCTGCATGTCTGACGGGTCCTTCATCAATTGTACGAAGCGCTCGGACGCCTCATTGACGCCAGGCGCGTTCTGGACCTCGGCGAGCAAAGCAAGAACGCCGGCCATGTCGCGGAGAGCCGTCTGATAATAATCGCCGGTGTTCTGATAGCCGATCGCCTGCATCGCCTTTCCGAAAGCGTTCAGCGACCGGGCGCGATCGCCGAGCAGCGACAGCGCCGCGCCGATATGCGCCTTGGCGAGCGGGCTGTCTGTCTGATCGAGGATCGCATCGTGGAAATAGCGGATGTCCGAAAGGTCCGCCTTCCCGGCCCGCGCCAAGACGTAAAGCGCATAGGCGGCGGAGCGGCGTCGCAATTGCTCGGTCGTATCGTTCGACCACGGACCGACATAGGCCTCCATCTGATAGCCGATATAGATCCAGCGGTCGACGCGTGCGACCTTGGCGAGCGCGCCATAGGCCTTGTCCAGCGCCTCATCCGGAACGCCGTAGCCGTCGGCCTTGGCGCGATAGAGGAAGTCGGCGACATAGGCGCCGAGCCACGGCGTCGATGAGCTGTCCCCCTCCCGCCACAAACCGAAGGCGCCGTCCGGACCCTGACGATTGAGGATCTGGTTGATGGCGTCCTGAATGCGCGGGCGAACCGCGAATTCCGGGCCGCGCCCAGCCTCGCCGCCGAGATCGTTGATGAAGAGCAGCGGCATCGTCGTCGAGGTAAGTTGCTCGGTGCAGCCATAGGGATAGCGATAAAGGCTGTCGATCAGCGGCCCCGGATCGACGCCGCGAAGGCGCGAGAAGGAAACGCTGACCGCTGTCGACCCCTGCACATAATTCGCGATCAGCGAGCGATCGAGTGAAACGGTCTCGCCGGGGAGCAGTTGCCGCGTCGTCACTTCGGTCACCGGGAAATAGGGCGTGCGCACCTCGATCGGATATTTGCGGGTCACGCTGAAGCCGCCGGGTCCTGTGACCGAAAGATCAACGCCACCGATCCCGACCGCACCCGCCGTCACCGGGAAGAGCGCGGTCGCCTGCGCCGCCTTGGCGAGTTGCTTCGTCTCTTTCGCGGTCGCCATCACCGGCCCATCTCCGGACAGCGCAATCGCATAGTCGCCGGCGGCGCCATCGACATTGTCGATCAGCAGCGTCGCCTCTGCCTTATCATTCGGCCCGAGGAAGCGCGGCAGCGAGAGGAGCGCCGGCGTCGGATCGCGAACTGTCAGCGGCTGCGACGCGGCGCCGACCTTGTCCTTGCTCCACGCAACCGCCATCAGGCGCAGCTCGCCATTGAAGTCGGGGACATCGAGCGGGATCTGTGCGACGCCATCAGCGCCGACTTTGACCGGCCCGTTGAACAGCGCGACCGATTTCACCGGCACGACGGTAAGCCCTTCGCCGCCGAGCTGGTCGCCGCCGAACCGCGCCGCAGCGCCGAGATTGGCGTCGAGGATGCGGCCGTAGTCATCGCGCACTTCGACGCCGAGACGCTTTTTGCTGTAATAATAATCGACGGGATCGGGCGAGACGAATTTTGTCAGCCTTAGAATCCCTTCATCGACCGCCGCAATCGTCAGCATGATCTCCTCACCGCGCGCGCCGCCGCCGATCCTGACCGGCGCGGTGATTTTCTGCCGGGGGCGCACGAGTTTCTCGGTCTCAAGAGCGACTGCGAGCTTGCGCGTCGACATGTCGAAGCCGACATGGGCGACGCCCATCGCCCGTCGCGGGATCGGTCGCTTGACGACATCGCGCGGCGTCACGATCGTCGCCATGACATAGAAGCCGGAGCCCCATTCCGGATCGGTGTCGATGACGATCTCCTGTCCCTTGTCCTCTACCTTGACGCGCTGCACGCGGTGCACCTTGTCGGTCGCGATCGCGATGATCGCTTCGCCGGCATAGGGCGGATCGAGGAAAAGCGTGGCGCGTCCTCCCGGCGTCACATTTTCGCTCGTGACGGTCAGCGTCGCCTGGTCGGGCGTGTCGGCGCCCGACTCGTAGGAACGCCAGCCGACATAAAACCTGATATCGGTTTTGGCGCCTGACGCAGGGTCGACTGCGGTCAGACGATAGGAACCGGCGTCGAGCGACTGCGAAATTCGGGCGATGCTGTCGGCTTTCGCATCGACGCGCCCTTCAGCGACGAGGACGTCCTTGTAGGAACGCCGCCAACGCCATTCGCCATTGTCGCGATACCAGTCGAACCAGTAATCCTCTTCGACAAGCCGCCATTCGAGCGCGCCGACGACTTGATTGCCCTGCCAGTCGATCAGCACTGTATCGATCTCCGCCGGTTCATTCTGGCCGAACCCCCAGCCGTCCTTGCCGAGTTTGAGTCCGAGGTAGCGATCATCCGGCCGCACAGGTATGCGTGCGCTTTCGCGGACGACGCGTCCGCCGGGCTCGACGACGCCGACGACGAGATCGGCGCGCAGCGGCGCGCCGTAATTTGCGGGGGCGCCTTCGATCTTGAGATCGACGCTCGCTTTGCCGCCAGCGTCCGTCGTCGCATTCGGCAAGGTCAAAAATCGTTCGTCGAACCGGCCGTCAACCGGTCCGAAGCGAAAACCCGAAAGCGCCGGGAACGGATTGGGATCTAGTCTCAACCGCGCTTCGCTTTCGACGTCGAGCGCCGCCGCCGCCGCACCGTAAAGATACCGCGCATCGATCGTAACGGCGCGCGTTTCGGCGCCGCGCATCGGGGCTTTTTCGTCAACGCCGAGCTTCACTTCGATCCGCTGCGGCACGAAATCTTCCACTGAGAAGGTTTCGCCGCCAACAATTCCGGCGCCGTCCGCTGTGACCTCTATCCGCCATTGTCCACGCGCCGCCGACTTCGGCACATTGTAAGCCAATGAAAACCCGCCGATTTCGAGCGCTTCGATGCGCTGCTTAAACGCCTCGGTCGCATTCGGGCGGTAGATCGTGACAGTCAACGGCCGTTCCGCCGCCCGTCCAGCGCTGTCGCGCAAGAGGCCTGTGATACGCGTCGTCTCTCCCGGCCTATAGATGCCGCGATCGAGATACACATAGGCGTCAAGCAGAGACGGCGCTGCGCGTCCGTCAACATTGCGATCTGAAAGGTCGAGCGGCGCGCGCTGCAGGTCGAGCGCTGCGAAATCATCCGCGGCGCCATAGGCCATGATCATCCGAGGCGTCAGCGGATAGTCGCCATTGACCGCCGATTTCTCGAAACGCGCGCGGCCGTCGGCGCCAGTCGTCGCCTTGGCGAGAATATCGTTATTTGTCGCAATCAGATCGAGCGCGACACCGGCGACCGGCTTGCCGCTGGCGATCGACCGCACGAAAATATCGATGCCTTCGCTGCTCGAGTAAGTCGTCAGCGCAAGATCTGTGTACATCACCCACCGCCAGGATTGCGCCTTGCGATAATCGTCGCCGCCGGATGATGCGTCTTTCAGGCGAATGAAATAGGCGCCGGGCGCGAGATTGGGGAGCGCCGCGCCAAGCGCGAACACGGTCGTCACCGTCTGGTTTTCGACTTTCTTGACATTGATGTCCTTGTCGAAGAGCTTGACGCCGACATCATCGCCGCTCTCGCCTTCCCAGACGTAGAAATAATCATCTTCGGACGAGGATTCGCCTTGAGCGATCGATTTGCGCGCCAGCGACCGGTCGGAGACACGGTAGACTGCGATGTTCAGTTTCTCGACATTGACCGTTTCAATGCCAAGGCCGTCCGCCTCCAGACGCGGCAGAATGACACCGTCGCCGACAAAGCCGACATAGGCGGGCTTGTCGCCGAAGGCGATCGTCACCTCGACCGGGCGTTTCATTTTTTCGCCAGCCTTCGACGGCGCGCCGGCGCGGACGCTCGCCTTGTATTCCTTGTCGAACTCGAGACCGGCGAGGCAGAGGCTCGATCCGGCGACGGTGACCGCCGGCTTCGTCGACGGCTTCAGGCGAACATAGTCGGCGTAATTGGTCTTTCCAGAGGCGTCGAGTTCGCGGGTGAATTGTAGGCAGGCGCGGGGCGTCTCGCCGTTCGTTTCCAGAATCAGCCGGTCGAAGGCGAAATCCTTGGGGACTTCGCGCGGGGCGCGCGGGGCGTCTTCGCCGCGCAGTCGCTGGAATGGGCGCCGCGGGGCTTCTTCATCCGCGAGAAATGCCGTCGACGTTTGCTCGCCGCCGGCGCGCCCGTCGATGAAGCCACGAACGCCCAGCGTCGAGATAATGCCCGCGCCAAAAGCGGCAAGCGCCGCACCTATGACGACGAGCGTCTGTTTCCGGTCCATGGTCAAAATCCCTCCCTCACCCCGCACGTCGTTTTCGCTCGCGTCGGCAGGGTTGACCCAATCCGGTCAAATGGCCCCGGGTCAACGCGACGCGTCGCGGACGATCTTAACCAAGCTTATGGCGTTTCAACGCCCAAAAGAAACTAATTCCGGGGCGGCATTCAGACGGTTGCGCCATTTTTTGGCAATTGCAATTCCGCCGGGCGCGGCTAGGAAGATCGTCGCCGCACCGCCAAAACAGCGAAAGTCTCCGTAGCTCAGGTGGATAGAGCACCAGATTCCTAATCTGGGGGCCACAGGTTCAAGTCCTGTCGGAGACGCGGCGCCAATCCTCGGGACACGCCGCCCGGCGAGCGGCTCGGTTCTTGAAAGGCCCCGCGCCCGGCAGCCCGACAGGGCGGCGTTTGCGCGCCTGCGACTGTTAGGGCCTGAAAGGCGACGATGCGCGACGCTCTTCTTCTGGCGGTGGTGGCGGGCGGCCTCCTTGCGACGCTGCGCTATCCCTTTGTCGGGATGATCCTGTGGGCGTGGTTCTCACTCCTCACCCCGCACCAGATGGCGTATGGCGCTTTCGGTGTTCCCCTGAACCTCGTCATCGCTGCGACGACAATGCTATCGATAATCCTTAACGGCGAGGCGAGGCGGTTCCGCCTCGACGCGGTCACGCTCTGGTTTCTCGGTTTCGCGCTGTGGCTTTTCGTGTCGCAGGCAACCTCCCTCGATCCTGAGAATTCCGCCATTTACTTCGACCGCTTCATCAAGACGCTTGTGTTCGCGATCCTCTGCATCCAGATGGCGAACACCAAACTGCGCATTCATGCGCTGATTTGGGTCTTCGTCCTGTCGATCGGCTTCTTTGCTGCGAAGGGCGCGGCGTTCACGCTGATGACGCTCGGCCAGTACCGCGTGCAGGGCGTGCCGCTCACCATCCTTGAAGACAACAATCACATGGGGATCGCGATCGCGACGCTGTTGCCGATCATTCTCTACCTGCGCGGCGCCGCAGCGAAACCATGGGTGCGCACCGCGCTAGGCGTTCTATTCGTCATGTCGGTTCTGTCGATCATCGGGACGCAGTCGCGCGGCGCCTTCATTTCACTGATCGTCTTCGGCGCCTTCATCTGGCTACGCTCGAAACGCAAGCTGTCAATTCTTGCGGCGCTCTCCCTGCTGATCATTCCTGCGATCGCCTTCATGCCGGAGAAGTGGACCGAACGCATGGCGACGATCACCTCGGCGACCGAGGATGAATCCTTCATGGGCCGAATCGACGCCTGGATCATTAACGGCGAATTCGCGATGGAACGGCCGCTGACCGGCGCGGGCCTGCGAAATCCCTACCAGCCTGAGCTGGCGATGAGGGTCGACCCGGAGCGTGCGCCGCGCGCCAAGGCCGCCCACTCGATCTATTTCGAAGTGCTCGGCGGCGCCGGTTTTGTCGGGCTCTTCTTCTATCTCTGCGTTCTCGGCGCGATCTTCCAGCAAACGTTCGCCCTGCAACGCGGCGGCGGAACCTGGCGCGCGCGATACGGGTATTTCGCGCAGATCTCGCTGGTGATTTTCGCTGTCGGCGGCGCCTCGACCTCGCTCGAGATGTGGGACGGATATTGGCTTGTCGGCGCGTTAGCGGCGGCTGCGGCGCGCCTCCATGACGAAGCTGGGTTGCAGGCGCGATTTCCGGCGCCGCGCCGTCAAAGCTGGCGCGTCAAAGCGCGCGGTGCGGCGCCGCGCTCGGCCAAAGCGATCGCGTAACTGCTTATTTGAAGATCGACTGGATCGCCGAAACCGCGGTTCCGCCCGCGACTTTCAAAGATTTCCCATCGCGTGGCTTGTTATCGTCATGCGCGTGGCCGCCGCGATGATGATGTCCGTCGCTGGCGCGCGGATGCATTGTGACCAATGACGCCGACTTTTCTTCCGTGTCTTGATGTTGATCATCCGGACACCCGCAATCCAGCTCGATCTGTATCGTTGATTCCCGGATGCCGTATCGCTTTTCAAGACGATCCTTGATGGCCTGCAACGCTGCGCCGGCTGCAGCGCCGCTACGAATTTTCGCATGCAGCGTCAGGCTCGGGTGATCGGGCGTCATCTGCCAGATCCTGACGCTGTGAATATCCTCGATATCGGCGCTGGCGAGCGCCAGATCGGCGGTTATCGCCGTCTTGTCGATGTTGAGGGGCGCGCCTTCAAGCAGGATATGCGACGTCTCTTTCAGCAGCTTGAACGCCGAATAGCCGATCAACGAAGCGACGACGATCGACAGAATCGGATCGATTCGCGTCCATCCGGTCTGCCAGATCACGATGGCGGCGATGATTGCGGCGATCGATCCGAGCAAGTCGCTGGCGACATGCAGCATCGCACCCTTGATATTGATGTTCTGGTCTCCGGCGCGATGCAGAAGGCGGAAGGCGACGGCGTTCGCAGCAAGGCCAGCCGCCGCAACCGCCAGCATCGGCGCCCATTCGACGGGGACGGGATTGATCGAACGACGCACCGCTTCGTAGACGATCCACACCATCAGCGCGGTCAGGGCGATGCCGTTCACGAACGCCGCCAGCACCTGCATCCGGCGATAGCCGAAATGCAGCCGGTCATCAGCGGGCTTCGTCGACAGGCGGTGCGCGCTCAACGCCAGCATCAGAGCAAGCGCATCGGTCAACATGTGTCCGGCATCAGCGATTAGCGCCAGTGAACCGGAAATCAGCCCGCCGATCACTTCGACGACCATGAACACGATGATCACCAGGAAGGCGGCGAGCAACCTGCCGCCGTCATTCCGGTGTTGATCAACCCGGTCGATTGAATGATCGTGGCCGCAGTTGGACATGCCTACCCAGTCTGCTGGAGCGCGCGTTTTCAATGGACGATTCAGGGCGACAGTTAAGCCGACGCCGCCTTGGCGGGCAAGGCGAATGGCCAGGTTCATAAAATTTTGATGTGTTTTTGAAGCAACTGGGGGAGCGCCGCCGTTCACACGGAACGTGACTAGATAACATTTGGGTTGCTAATATCAGGCAGGGTGCTAGCTGGGACGCTAATGGGGGCCCCTATCCGTTCGCCGGCGGAGAGGCGGCGGCGTTGCAGGTTGCGTCTTCTGAAAGGGGTAGTGCGGGCGTGATCGAGAGCGGACCACTGGCGCCAGGGATCCTGGCCAGTCTCATTGCTGCAAGCGTCAGCACCGTGGGCTTGCTTTCCATGGCCGCGCTCGGCGACTGGGGCAAGAAGAACAGCGCCTATTTTTCCGCCTTCGCGATCGGGGTCTTGCTGGTTGCGGTGTTGCTGCATCTTGTGCCCGAAGCGCTCAGCTATTCGATAGGCGCCTGGCGGTGGGTCCTCGGCGGCTTTTTCAGCATGCTCATCCTCGGCTTCGGGCTGCGCCTCCTGTCGCAGAACAGCCGCAACGGTCATGGCGTCGCCATCGGCTACGCCTCCGTCATCGCCCTCGGCTTTCATTCATTCGTCGACGGACTGATTTATGAGGCGACCTATTCAGCGGAACTCTTCACCGGCTCAATAGCGACCGCCGGCCTCCTCCTCCATGAATTTCCCGAAGGCGTCATCGCCTATTTCCTCGCCCGCGACGCTGGGCTGGACCGCATCCGCTCGGTCGTCTGGGCGTTCATCGCGGCGTCCCTGACGACAGTCGCCGGCGCGGTCGTCGCGAGCGGCTTTGTCAACGGCGAGGACATGATCCCGATTGGCGAACTCCTCGGCCTCGCCGCCGGCGGCCTCGCCTATATCATGGCGTTTCACCTTGGCCCGCATGCGAGCCTGACGCCGCACAAGCGCGGCTATCTCGTCGCCAGCGTCGGCATCATAGTCGCGCTCGCCGCCGTCGTATTCCGCCATTGGTCGCATTAGTCCGCTTATCTGACGCGGCAGCCTGCAATGCCGGCGGCGGGAATGACGCTTTTCCATCCCGACGCCGTCTCGATCGTCAAAAGCCCACGCTCGAGGTAGCTGCCGCCCTCAAAGCCAAGCCCGAAACGGACTTTCACTGTTGCCGCAACATCGCCGGCGACGTAACGCGTTTCCTCATAGACGCCGAACCCGGATACGCCGTCGCTGTCCGTCGCTGAAAGCGGCGTCAGCTTGCCATTCAGGACAATGTCGGCGCCTTTGCCGGCGACAAAGCGAAAAATCGGCGTCGGCTGATCGGATTCGAGCGTCCACAATACCATGCCGCATTCCCCTTTCGGCACGGCCGGCTCCGGCAGCGCGCCGACGATGATGTCGCCGGCGCCGACCGGCGCCGCCGTCACTTGTCCCGCGTTCTTGTTCCCGCCTGAGGAGGCGCAAGCGGTCGCCGCAAGGACGATTGACCCGCTTATGACAGCCAGTCGTCTCATGATTTCAATCCCCTCAATCGTCCGACTGCATTCCATGACAATTCGTCGCCGTCGCCTTCGAAGCCGAAGACCCGCAACGCATTGCTGATTTCCGGACGCTTCGGCGCCGCCTTCAGCGCCATCGCATAAGTAAGATCCGGCGCGAGCGATACCTCGATGTTGACCGTCGCCTGATCATTTCGGCCGCCGAGCGACAGGCGCAATTTTCCGTCCAAGCACTGGACATCGCCGGCGAGCGGAAACTCCGCACCCGACAATTGTTTCGCCAACGTGTCAAATGCATTGGTCTGAACGCGCGCTTCTTCCGTATGGCAGCCTGTGCGCGACAGGCGCAAGGATTTCGCATCGATCCGCGCCACGCCCTGATAGCGGGCGCCGAAAAATGTATACTGCCGAATGGCGCCGAGATCGAACTGCGCCTTGGTGTTACGAAATTCGACGGCCCCGGTCGACAGCGCAAGTCTCGCCTTGCCTTGCAAGGCCCCGCGCACGCTTGAAGCGTCAATAACAACCTTGCCGGCCAAGAGGCCGAGCGGCTTCACCTCGTACGCAATATCGCCGACTGGCACCCGATTATAGACGACGCCGGAATACGACCCGCGCCAGAGCGTTCCTTCGCTGGCGCCGATCTGAAGCAGGGGCGACTGCTTTACGGCGAGTGCGGCGACGAGGCTCGCCGGCGCGCCGGCGATGGCGCTGATCAAGAACGCCGACGCGCCGATGATCCACAACTTCCTTGCGCCCTTCGGTGAATTTTCCAACAGATCGGTCATGGAGCGGCGCGTCGTATCAGCGTCAGTTGCGCTTGCACGCCGTCGCCGCCGGCGTTGCGGGCGATATCTGCGGCCGCGACCGAAATCCCGTATTGCATTTCGAGCGCCTTCAGCCATTCAAACAGTTTCTTCGGATCAGCCGCAACATTTGCGTCGACGCCGCCGTCAGGGCGAGCGTTTCGATAATTGACGACGATCGAAAAGCGATTGCTGGTTTCAGTCAGGACGTTCTGCACCGGCGCCGAAAGATCAACGCCCGCGGCTGTTGCGACCGCACCGGCGGACGCGCTCGCCTCCGCCGCGAGACGGTAGAGGTCTTCCGCACGGATCCGCTTGTCAGCCATGTCGGCGCGCCAGTTCGCGGCCGGCGTGATGACGACCAGCCAAACCAGCAGCAAGGCCGCGATTGCGCCGCCGACGCTGACGACGAGCTTTTCACGGTCCGAGAGTTTTTGCCAAAACGCCATCATTGGACGCTCGCCGACATTTCGCCGATCCATGCCTCGCCGGCGCGACGATATCCGCCGCTGTCGGCGGCGGTCAGCCCCTCGACGGCGAGCGCCGCCCGGAAGGCCTCGATGCCGGCGTCGGAATTGCTCCTGATGTTGAAGAGATACTGACCGCGCGCGCTGTCATAGCGCACGCGATCGATGGCGACGCCGTCCTGGCCTTCGAGGCTCGCAGTCAGGCGCGCGGACATGTCGAGAAAAGACGCCGCCTTTGCCCCCTCAGCAAGAATCTGCCGTGAATGAGCGCGGATATCGCTGCCGTCATAGGTCGGGAACGCGCTTTTGTGCAGTGATCTGGCTGACGCTTCGTAAGTGGCGGCAATCCGACCGTCGCGGATGCCGGCCGCCGCCGCCGATACAACCGCGACCGCCGCCAGCGC
>JBGSSK010000303.1:0-6754 GCA_041737095.1 Parvularculaceae bacterium
CGTGCGCGGCATTTTGGCGTCGCGCTCCAGAAAGCGCGCCGCCGCGTCCGCTGTTTCAGGGTAGAGGACGACGTTGAAGTCAGCCGCGGCGAGCGCGGCGATGTCGTCGGGGCTCGCGCCGAGGGGCGCTGTAACGTTCATGTCGACGCCGAGGGTCTTCAGGATCCCCTTGATTTCTTCAAGGTCGTCGCGGTGACGGAAGCCGAGCGCGGTCGGCCCCAGTATATTGCAGGTCGGGCGGCCGCTTGTCGCACTGAGCTTGCGAACGGATGTATCCGTCAGCGCCCGGACAATCTGGTAAAACGTTTCCGCAGCGCCCCAGTTCTCCTTCCGCTGATAGGCCGGCAGATCGAGATTAACGACGGGAATGGGGAGGTCCAGCGCCTTGGCGAGGCCGCCCGGATTGTCCTGCAGCAATTCAGCGGTGCAGGACGCGCCTACCAGCATCAGCTTCGGATCGAAGCGCTCAAAAGCTTCGCGCGCGGCGTTCTTGAAAATTTCCGCCGTATCCGAGCCGAGATCGCGTGCTTCAAACGTCGTATAGGTGACCGGCGGCCGCTTGTTGCGGCGTTCGATCATCGTGAAGAGAAGGTCGGCGTAGGTGTCGCCCTGCGGCGCATGAAGCACGTAGTGAACATCGCGCATCGCGGTGGCGACGCGGATGGCGCCTACATGCGGCGGCGCTTCGTATGTCCAGACGCTCAGTTGCATGCGCTAGATCTTTAACCTCGTCTTGCGAATCAGCGGCCTTGCGAACAATTCGGCGAGATCGCCTGCCTGGTCGAAGCCCTGAATGGGCGTGAAAACGAGCTCGATCGACCATTTGGTGGTGAGGCCTTCGGCTTCGAGCGGATTGGCGAGACCCATGCCGCAAACCGAAATGTCGGGCCGCGCGGCGCGGCACCGATCGAGCTGGCGATCGACATCCTGCCCTTCGGTGATCGGCGTTCCTTCCGGCAACAGCGCCAGTTCTTCGGCGAGGTGCGTCCGGTGCAGATAGGGCGTCCCGACTTCGAGGAGGCGCATGCCCAGTTCGCGGCTGAGGAAGCGCGCCAGCGACGGTTCAAGCTGCGAGTCAGGGAAAAAGAAGACGCGCTTGCCCTGCAACGACGCGCGATGGTGATCAAGGGCTTGCTCGGCGCGCGACCGACCGGGCGCTGTCGCCTTTTCGAACAAGGCCGGCGAAACGTCGAAGGCGTCAGCGGCGGCTTTCAACCAGAGCGTCGTTCCTTCGGCGCCGAGCGGGAAGGGCGCGGCGATGCGCCGGGCGCCTCTTTCTTCGAGCGCGCGCGCCGTTTCGGCGAGAAAGGGTTGCGCCAGCAGGAACCGCGTTCCCGGGCCGACCGCGGGGAGCCGATCGGCGCGGCGGGCCGGCAGGAAAGCGACATCCTCAATGCCGAGATCGACGAACAGCCGGGCGAACTGATCCTCGACGACGTCAGCAAGGGCGCCGACGACAAGCAAAGATGAAGCGGCGCGCGCCGCCGCCGGCAATATCGGCGCAAGCGACGCAAGGCAGGCGTCTTCGCCTTGCGTGAATGTGGTTTCAATCCCGCTTCCCGAATAATTGAGAATGCGAACCTTGGGCGAGAACTTCGTCGAGAGGCGCGCGGCCGCTCTGGACAGGTCCAGTTTGATGACTTCCGACGGACATGATCCGACGAGGAATAGCATCTTTATGTCAGGGCGCCGATCAAGAAGGCGCGTCACCGTGCGATCGAGCTCCTCATTGGCGTCGGCGAGCCCGGCGAGGTCGCGTTCTTCAATGATGGCGGTCGCAAATCGCGGCTCGGCGAAGATCATGACGCCGGCCGCCGACTGCATCAGGTGCGCGCAGGTCCTCGAACCGATGATCAGGAAGAACGCATCCTGCATTTTGCGATGCAGCCACATGATGCCGGTCAGGCCGCAAAACACTTCGCGTTGACCGCGCTCCTTCAGGATTTTCGGACCCGAAGGGGCTTTCATCAATGGCCGCGGCGATTCCAGAACCGCGCTCAAGACGCTCGCCCCATCGTTGCTGAGAAATCAGGCGTCGTTGCGCGGTCCGGCGATTCGAGTCGGGCGATGCGGAGTTTCCACAAGAATTGACCGGCGTTGACGACGTATGTCGCATAAGCCGCGAGGGCGATGAGCATCTGCGAACGCGGTCCGCCAAGATCAAGGAAAATAGCGATCAGATAGAGCGTGTGTAGCGCCAGGACGAGCATCGACACGACGTCCTCCCAGAAGAACGCCGGAGCGAACAGGTAACGCCCGAAAACCGCTTTTTCCCAGATCGCGCCGGTGATCATGATCGCATAGAGCGCCAGCGTTTTGACGACGACTGACGCCGCCGCCAACGCGAATCCCTCGCCGGTCGCGAGGTAGGAAATGACGAGCCACGCGGAGACCAGAAAAATCAGGAACTGGATCGGGGCGAGAACGCCCTGCACGATCGTCCATTTCGATTCGTCCCGACGCCGTCGCTGTTCGGCCGTGTAAAGCGGCATTTGACGGGCGATGCCGGAGCGATTGCTGAGCATTCAACTGTCCAGTGAAGCGACACCGGCACGCTAAGGGAGCCGCCGCACAAGTGTCAATCCCTGATGACGTCAATTGAGATTGACAACTCGCTTCGTTTCGCGAAAACTCGATCATGCGAAAATGCTTCCAAACGGCAGGTGATTATTGATAGGCTTCAACCGAAACAATTCGTCGATTGCGACCGTCTACGGACATTTCGCAATTGCACAATAAAAGGCGGGTTGTTTCCTTGGATTTGAAAGTGGGCGAAATTCTTACTTCCCTCCGCCAGTTCGTTTTTGATGAGAATCCAATGCAGGTTGAGTTGCGTCCCGGTGTTTTGATTTTGCACCGCAGCAAAGACGACTCTGTCTCCGCTGCGAACACGAAGGGATGGTCCCACCAATGCCGACACGCAAGCGAGGCGGTTTCTGGCCAGGAGGCCGCGTTTTTCCAGGCGTATTGTTCCAGCGAGAACTCTCGATGACGGACTTTCGGGGCAGCCTTGATTCTGCTGAAAATTCAGACAGCAAGCGCGATCGGGCGATCTTTTCGTTTCTCGACCTTGGGGAAAAATTGAGAGCGGCGAAGGAAAAGCCGGCAATTGGCGATGGCCTTGATGTCCTTGTCAGCACGATCGAAACCGAGATCATTCCGCGCCTGATGCTGACCCATAAGACGACGACGAAGGAAGCCCCCGGGAATCGCCCCAACCTTCTCGCACCGACGCAGGAAGACAAGACGCGATTCCTGTGGATCGTGATGAACGAGAGCGCATCGTCGAGCCGGTCCTTCGTCACTGCGCTGATCAATCGCGGCATTCCGCGCGAGACGATTTATCTTGACTTGCTGACTGACGCCGCCCGCCGCCTTGGCGAGATGTGGGAGCGCGATCAGTGCGACTTCACGGATGTCACAATCGGCCTGTGCCGGCTGCACCAGGTCTTGCGCGAACAAAGTTCTCTTTACGGCGCTGAAACGATCGGCCGCGGCGACGCCCCGAAAATTCTGCTGTCGACCGCAAGCGGCGACCAGCATGTCTTCGGCGTTGTCATGGTCGCCGAGTTTTTCCGCCGCGAAGGATGGCATGTCTGGTGCGAGCCGGCGGCCGCCCTTGATGTCCTTGAGACGCTGGTCGCCGCCGAGTGGTTTGACCTGATCGGCCTTTCGGCGGCGTCTTCGGCGACAACGGATCGGATCGCTTCCGAAATCATTGCGCTGCGCGCAGCGTCGCTCAATAAATCCGTCAAGATCATGGTGGGCGGCAGTCTGTTCATCCAGCAGCCGGACCTGGTCGCCGCGGTAGGCGCGGACGCCACCGCCGCCGATGGGCGACTGGCGGCTGAGGCGGCCAAATCTCTTCTTGTTTCTGCAATTGGGCATGTTTAAGCGCTGGGGTCTTAGTTGAAGGGCGGCGGTAGCACCATGGACGCAGTATCGAACCGCGAGGTGACGGTTCAGTTCAAAAATCCCAAACGATTCCTCGGGAATCTTGACGCCAGCCTTGCGGCGAAAGTCATCGCTTCGGCGACCGACATCGCCCTGATCATCGATGATGGCATCATCGTCGATGTCGCGGTCAGCGATCAGGAATTGTCGCGCGAGGATTACGGCAATTGGCGCGGCCGCGCGTGGATCGACACGGTCACCTCCGAAAGCAGACCGAAGATCGAAGACATGTTGAGCGGCGCCAGCGCGCGGTCCGTCCGCTGGCGGCATGTCAACCATCCTTCGGTCCGCGGCATCGATATCCCTGTCAAGTACACCGCCGTCAAGACCGGAAACAACAAGACTGTCGTGGCGCTCGGGCGCGATCTTCGCGGGGTCTCAGCTTTGCAGCAGAGGCTGGTCGAGGCGCAGCAGGAAATCGAGCGCGAATATTCGCGCCTGCGCCAGACGGAGGCGCGCTATCAGGTCTTGTTCCGCTCGATCGGCGAGGCGATTCTCGTCGTCGACAGCGGCACGACGAGGATCGAGGAAGCCAATCCAGCCGCTTCGAAACTGTGCGGCGATCCATCGGAATCGCTCGCCGGCGCATTCCTCGCGGATCTCTTTGATTCGAAATCCGCCAGCGTGATGGCGACTGCGGTCGCCAGCGCGCTGTCGACCGGCCGCGCGGATGTTCCCAAGATAATTCTGAAAAACGGCATCAGTTGCGGATTGCTGATTTCCGTCTTTCGGCAGGAAAACGCTGTCCGGCTTCTTGTGCGCCTCGCCTCGGAATCAACCTCGAGCGCGGCTCAAAGCGGACGCGCCGAATTGTTTTTCGCGCTTGAGCAGTTGCCGGACGGATTGGTGATCGCAGGTCCCGACCTTCGCATCATGGCGGTGAACCGCGCCTTTCTCGATCTCGTCCACGTGCCAAACGAACAGCAGGCGCTTGGCGAACATGTCGCCCAGTATTTCGGACGGTCGCCGACTGAACTGAACGTGCTGATCGCCAATATCAAGGCGCATGCTTCGGTTCGCAATTTTGCAACCGTATTGCGGGACCGTTACGGCAAGAGTGAAGATGTCGAGATCTCAGCGGTCATTGCGCCGCACGGTTCCGATATCCTGCATGCGTTTTCCGTGCGCAGCGTCGCGCGGCGCCTGAAGGCGGGCGCGCAGATCGGCGCCGCGTTGCCAAATACGGTTGATCGTCTGACCGGGCTCGTCGGCCGGGTGTCGCTCAAGGATATCGTTCGCGAATCAACCGACATGATCGAAAAACTCTGCATCGAAGCCGCGCTCGAAGTGACGCAGGACAACAAGGCGTCAGCCGCCGAAATGCTCGGCCTCTCGCGTCAGGGGCTTTATTCGAAACTCCGCCGTTTCGGCATGGGCGATCTCGACTGACGGCTTGAATTTCTGATCCCTCTCTGGCTTCGGGCGGCAGGCGAAATCATGCCTTGAGACTTGGCCGGGGACCCGCGCCGGCTATCGCAGGCTGCTCGCTCGGCGTCATTGTCGTCGCAACGCGCAGAATGCGCGTCCGCATGGCGCGAGAGCTGATTGTTTCCGGTTGCCGCGATAGATCAAACCTTTCGACCGGCCTGCACGAAGTGTCAATTTTAATTGACGCTCACTGCTGTCATCATTATCGTTCAGCTTCAATGAAACCGCAGATCATGTCGCCGTCGAGCCTGACGCAATACCGAGCGCCTTCGCTGTCTGCGGTCGGCGAATTGCTAAAGCCTATCACCTGGTTCGCGCCAATGTGGGCGTTCGGGTGCGGAGTCGTTTCATCAGGCGTCCCGATCGATCAGCGGTTGGTGAGCCTGGTCGGCGGCGTCCTGCTCGCGGGGCCGGCGGTCTGTGCGGCGAGCCAGGCGGTCAATGACTGGTATGACCGGCATGTCGACGCGATCAACGAACCGGCGCGGCCGATTCCGTCCGGGCGAATCCCCGGGCGCTGGGGCCTTTACATTGCGGTCTTCTGGTCGGGATTGTCATTGGCGCTCGGCGCGGCGCTCGGCCTGTGGGCGTTCGCGGCGACGATTGTCGGCGTTGCGCTCGCCTGGGCCTATAGCGCGCCGCCTCTCCGGCTGAAGCTGAACGGCTGGTACGGCAATGGGGCGGTCGGGTTTTCCTATGAGGGCGTCGCCTGGTTCACCGGCGCGGCCGTCATGCTCGGCGCCGCGCCGGCATGGCCGGTCGTCGCGTTGGCCGTGCTCTATTCGCTCGGCGCGCACGGCATCATGACGCTGAATGATTTCAAGGCGATCGAAGGCGATCAGCGGATGGGCGTTCGCTCGCTCCCGGTGCAGCTTGGCGCGGACCGCGCTGCGCGTGTCGCGTGTCTCGTCATGACGATGCCGCAGGCGATCGTCATCACCGGGCTGTTCGCTTTCGGCAAGCCGATCCATGCGGTCATCGTCACCGCGCTGCTCGGCGCGCAGCTTGCGCTGATGCGGCGTTTTCTTCGCGATCCGAAAAAGCTGGCGCCCTGGTACAATGCGACGGGTACGTCGCTTTATGTGCTCGGCATGCTCGCGGCGGCGTTTGCGGTTCGAAACCTTGGTTGAGGGGCGGCATGGACAACCAGCGATCTGAACGACAATTCGGCTGGTTTGGGATCATTCGTCTCGGTCTCGTCCAGACAGCGCTCGGCGCGATCATCGTGCTGACGACATCGACATTGAATCGGGTGATGGTCGTTGAGCTCGCATTGCCGGCGGCGCTCCCGGGCGCGCTGGTCGGCTGGCACTACGCCCTTCAGATGCTGCGGCCGCGCTGGGGCTATGGCGCCGATGCCGGCGGGCGGCGG
>JBGSSK010000161.1:0-2502 GCA_041737095.1 Parvularculaceae bacterium
GCGGCCGATGCGCCAAGACCGGCGCCGCGCGACGCCGAGGACAAGTCGTCAAAGCCCGCCGCACCGTCCGCCAACGCGGTCACCTCGCCTATGGTCGGCACGATCTACCTGTCGCCGGCCCCGGACGCCCCGCCCTTCGTCAAGCCGGGCGACAAGGTCAAGGAAGGCCAGACGCTGATGATCGTCGAGGCGATGAAGACGATGAACCCGATCGCCGCGCCGAAGGCCGGAACCGTCCGCGAAGTTCTGGTCCGTGACGCGCAGCCCGTTGAATTCGGCGAGCCGCTGATCGTCGTCGACTAGCATTGCGCGAACACATGACGCCCGGAAGCACCTGATGTTTGAAAAGGTCCTCATCGCCAATCGCGGCGAGATTGCGCTACGCATTCACCGCGCCTGCAAGGAACTGGGCATCTTGACGGTCGCGGTGCATTCGACCGCGGACGCCAACGCGCTGCACGTCAAACTCGCCGACGAAAGCG
The DNA here is from genome assembly GCA_041737095.1 of Parvularculaceae bacterium. Taxonomy (GTDB): domain Bacteria; phylum Pseudomonadota; class Alphaproteobacteria; order Caulobacterales; family Parvularculaceae; genus Amphiplicatus. The sequence continues at coordinate 483 of JBGSSK010000161.1, forward strand.
TCTGCATCGGCCCGCCGCCGCCGAAGGATTCCTATCTCAACATTCCGGCGATCATTTCGGCGGCGGAGATCACCGGCGCGGACGCCATTCATCCGGGCTACGGCTTCCTCTCCGAGAATGCGCGCTTCGCCGACATCATCGCTGCGCACAACATCACCTTCATCGGGCCGAACGCCGCCCATATAAGGATGATGGGCGACAAGATTTCCGCCAAGGAAGCGGCCGGCGGCGCCGGCATTCCGCTCGTTCCAGGCAGCACGGGGTCGCTCGCTTCATTTGAAGACGCGCGCCGCTGGGCGAACCAGATCGGCTTCCCGGTGCTCGTGAAGGCGGCGGCCGGCGGCGGCGGGCGCGGCATGAAGGTCGCCAAGACCCCTGAATCCCTGTCCGAAGCCCTGTCGACCGCCAAGGCCGAAGCCAAGGCCGCATTCGGCGATGACGCGGTCTACCTTGAAAAATACCTCGAACGCCCGCGCCATATCGAAATACAGATCATCGCCGACAGCCACGGCAATGTCGTGCATCTCGGCGAGCGCGACTGCTCGTTGCAGCGCCGTCACCAGAAAGTGCTTGAAGAAGCATTATCGCCGGCGCTGACGCAGGGCGAACGCGAATCGATCGGCGAGATCGCCCGCGCTGCGATCGAAAAGCTCGGCTATCTCGGCGTCGGCACGATCGAGTTCCTTTACGAGAACGGCCAGTTCTACTTCATCGAAATGAACACGCGCCTGCAGGTTGAACACCCGATCACCGAACAGGTGACGCGCATCGATCTCGTGCGCGAACAGATCCGCGTCGCCGCCGGCCTGCCGCTGTCGTTCAAACAGGAAGACGTGCGGTTCTCCGGTCATTCGATTGAGTGCCGGATCAATGCTGAAAATCCAAAAACATTTCGCCCCTCGCCCGGCGAGATTTCCTATTTCCATGCGCCGGGGGGGCCCGGCGTTCGCTTCGACAGCGCCGTCTATTCCGGTTATCGCATCCCGCCCTACTACGACTCGATGGTTGGAAAACTGATCATATTCGCCGACGATCGCGACACCTGCATCAAGCGGCTGCGGCGCTGCCTCGCCGAAATGCAGCTGACCGGCGTCGAAACGACGATCCCGCTGTTCAAGGATCTGATCGAGCAGCAGGATTTCCTGCGCGGCGATTACCACATCCACTGGCTCGAAGAATGGCTGGAACGCGAGGCCGCCGGTTGAGACGGACGCCTTGCCGCGATCCGCGGCGCGTCCGATACTGGGCGAATGCCGCGCGATTCAGCATCCCGTATCGATCCTGAAGAGCTCCTGAGAGCCTACACGCTCGGCTATTTTCCGATGGCGCGCTCGCGCGGCGATGACGCCGCGGTCTGGGTCCTGCCCGACATCCGCGGCGTTCTCAGCCTTGACGAGGCGCGAGCGCCCAGACGATTGCTGCGCACGATGCAGCAGCAACGCTTCGAAATTCGCATCGACACCGCGTTCGCCGACGTCATCGCCGCTTGCGCCAAAAAAACCAAAGGCCGCGCGGACACCTGGATCAATCACGCGATCGAGGATGTCTACTGCGAATTGAATGCGCTGGGGCGTGCGCACTCGGTCGAATGCTGGCGGGACGGACGGCTGGTCGGCGGGCTCTACGGCGTGGCGATCGGCGGCGTCTTCTGCGGCGAGAGCATGTTTTCGACCGAACGTGACGCCAGCAAGATCGCCCTCCTGCACCTCATCGCACGCCTCAAACTCAGCGGCTTCAGATTGCTTGATACGCAATTCCACACGCCGCACCTGGCGCAGTTCGGCGTCAGGGAATGTCCGGATACGGACTATCAGGCGATGCTGGAGAAATATCTGCCGCTAGACGCCGACTTCCGCCGGGCGCCCGATCAATTGTCGATATTGACAGTTTTGCAGTCGATCACCCAGACGTCATAGACCGCGTGTTCAAGCGCGCTCAGCGCCGGGCTCGAAGCGAACATCCAGCCGCTGAAGATCATGCCCGGCGGCAGCGCCGGCGCGCTCGCCGCCCCGTCGACCGC
>JBGSSK010000347.1:0-3368 GCA_041737095.1 Parvularculaceae bacterium
CTCGGCCTCGCCCAGCTCGCGCCCTATGACGACGGCTTCACGCCCGGCCCTGGTCCGGCGACGATCCGCGCCGCGGGGACCGCTTTTGCGCCGCTTGTCTGTTACGAGGCGATTTTTCCCGGCCGGATCCACCCGAAGGGCGACCGGCCGGAGTGGATTGCGACCGTGACCAACGATTCCTGGTTCGGCGATTCCGCCGGGCCGCGCCAGCATTTCGACCAGGCGCGGCTGCGCGCCATCGAAAGCGGGCTGCCGATGGCGCGTTCCGCCAATTCCGGCGTTTCCGGACTCATCGACGGCGCAGGGCGGGTGCGCGCGCGCATTCCGCTCTACCAGGTCGGGGTGATCGACGCCGCCCTGCCGGCCCCCCTCCCGGCGACGCTCTACGCTCGTTTCGGCGATTTGCTGTTCTGGCTGATGATGGCGCCTTGCGTCCTTGGCGGATTTTCCATTGGCCGGACAGCAAGATAGGGCGCCCGCAACCTTTGCGCGCGGCCTCGAATGTCCTATAGTTAACTCACTGGGGAGACTTTGCCGCCGCGCCGTTGGGCTGACGGTCGACGGCGAAGCAGGAAGGGCGACATGGCTGAAGAAAAAAAGCCGCACCCGATCGACGTTCACGTCGGCGGGCGTGTGAGGCTCAGGCGGACCATGCTGGGAATGAGCCAGGACAAGCTCGCCGACGCGCTTGGGCTGACGTTTCAGCAAATCCAGAAATACGAAAAAGGCGTCAATCGCATCGGCGCTAGCCGGGTATTCGAGATTTCCAGGATCCTGGCGGTGCCGATCCAGTTTTTCTATGACGATTATGACGCCGACACCGGTCGTTCCTACGGGTTTGCGGAATCGGGTCCCGATGACGGCGCGGCGATGATGGAGCTGCTGAGCACGCCGGACGGCGTCCAACTCTGCAAGCATTTCGCTTCGATCAAGGACCCGAAGATCCGCAAGCGCGTCCTTGAGCTGGTAAAGTCGCTGTCGGACGGCGGCGAGCTCGCACCGACCGGCTGAACGGCAGATTGACGGTGGACACCGGCCGGCGGCTTGGGTAGAAGCCGCCGAACGTATAAACTTTTCCTTATATGGGAGTCGGCGAGGTCCATGGCGCGTCAGTCTTACCTGTTCACCAGCGAAAGCGTTTCCGAAGGCCATCCTGACAAGGTGTGCGACCGGATTTCCGATGAAATCGTCGATCTCGTCTATCGCGAGGCGAGCGCGACCGGCATGAACGGGTGGAATGTCCGTTGCGCTTGCGAAACGCTCGCTACGACGAACCGTGTCGTCATCGCCGGCGAAGTGCGAACGCCGGAAACGCTGATGAACGGCCGCCGCGTCATCGACGCCCGCTTCATCGAGGCGGCGCGCGCGGCGATCAAGGATATCGGCTACGAACAGGACGGCTTTCACTGGCGCGATGCGAAAATCGAAGTGCTGCTGCATGCTCAGTCTGCGGATATTGCGCAGGGCGTCGACACGGCGGCCGACGCCAATGCGGAGGGCGCCGGCGACCAGGGCATCATGTTCGGCTACGCCTGCCGCGAGACGCCGGCGCTGATGCCGGCGCCGATCTTTTACAGCCACAAGATCCTCGAACTGCTCGCCGCCGCCCGCCACCGACGCGACGGCGACGCCGGCAGCCTTGGCCCGGACGCCAAAAGCCAGGTCACCGTCCGCTATGTTGACGGCAAGCCCGCCGAAGCGGTGTCGATCGTGCTGTCGACGCAGCATCTCGACGCCGCGTGGGATTCCAAGAAGGTCCGCTCGGTCGTTGAGCCGTATATCCGGACTGCGCTTGGCGATCTTGAAATCGCCCGCGACTGCAAATGGCATGTCAATCCGACCGGCAAATTCGTCATCGGCGGCCCGGATGGCGACGCCGGCCTCACCGGCCGCAAGATCATCGTCGACACCTATGGCGGCGCGGCGCCGCATGGCGGCGGCGCGTTTTCCGGCAAGGACACGACGAAGGTCGATCGCTCTGCCGCCTATGCGGCGCGCTACCTTGCGAAGAATGTCGTGGCCGCCGGGCTCGCCGATCGCTGCACAATCCAGCTCGCCTATGCGATCGGCGTCGCTGAACCCTTGTCGGTCTATGTTGACCTGCACGGTACGGGCGCGGTCGACGAGGCGGCGCTCGAGCTTGCCTTGCGCGAGACGATGGACCTGACGCCGTCCGGCATTCGCCGGCATCTCGACCTCAACAAGCCGATCTATGCGCGGACCGCCGCCTACGGCCATTTCGGCCGCGAACCGGACGCCGAGGGCGGCTTCTCCTGGGAGAAGACCGACCTCGCCGCGGCGCTGAAAAAAGCCATCCGCTGACCGACGGACCGCGCCGCGCAAAAGGCGCCCGTTTGCGGGATGGCGATCTTTGTTTTTTTGGCTTTCCGCGCCGGCTTCAGTCCGAATGGGCGCCGCTTTTCCCGGACCGAAAGGGCGCCGCTTTGCGCCGCTCCGAAAGGCGCGAATGACGGCGACGCCGGCATGGCGCGCGCTATCGTTCAAAGCTCGGTTTTCGGCCGTCACGCGCAGTCTCCTTTCCCGCCGGCGGCCCGTTGTCGATGGCGCTGAAAATCGGCGGAACGCGCATGGTAAGCCCGCCGCCCGGGTGTAGGACGGATCGGGGGATAAGTTTGACCGAGTGACTTAACTCCCTGAATTTTAAGGGTTATTTTTTCTGCATTTTGGCGAATTTCTTGACCTGATGCACGCGATACGCGAACAGGGTTCGCTCCGGACACGGATGATCGCCTCGGCGCTCAGCGGCGAGGCTGCCGGCGCGGGCGAAAGGTCGACGCGGCGGCGGCCATCGGAGAGCGCGGCGGCGGCGGCGCTTCACAAAAAAGTGAGTGAGTGCTCACTTGCAGTTCGCGCTCAGGTGATTTAAGTGAGTGAGCGCTCACTCAATTTTATTGAAAATATCGGGGCGGGCGGCGGAATCGGTCCATCTTGCGCTTGGCTCGAAACTGACCATCCTGTAACATCGCGCAACACGGCGTGCTCTCGCCCTCGAAGGAGGGAACCGGATCCATGGGAGGAACGGGGCGGCGCGCGGAATGACGACCGCAGACTGACCATAAGCAGAACAACGCCATGCCGTTTCGCGAAGCGGCCGTGTCGGGACGAGGCTGAGGGGGAGCCCGCCCGCAACATCAGGGGCAAGAAATGCAAGAGACCCTCAGCCGGATCGAGCGCCGTTCGCGCAAGTCGATTTTTCACGCGCTGCTCGCGGCGTCCCACAAAAAGGGCGCCGGCGCCGAGGCGCTGATCGACGGCGACGGCCGCGCTTTCACCTATCGCGAAATCATCCGCGCCAGTTTCGCGCTCAGCGGGCCGATCGCGCGCGCGACCGTCGCCGGGGAGAAAGT
>JBGSSK010000377.1:0-1839 GCA_041737095.1 Parvularculaceae bacterium
GCATCGCCGAGCCGCGCGCCTTCTGCGAGGCTCGCGGTCACCGGAACGGCCCTCCGGCGCTGCTCGCGCGAAAGGGTTGAGGCGATCGGCGATTCTTTGATGCTTGAAACCGATGTCAGAGGAATGAAAACGCCGCTCGACGTTCTGACGAAGAGATTGGACAGGTCGGTCGGGTCGTCGACCGGCTCGCCGCCGGCTGACAGGTAGACATTGATGACATTGTCGCCGACGAAGATTTCGGCCGCGCGGAATTCGTCCGACATCGCGGCGAGCGTCGTTGTGATCGCTGAAGTCGGAACGCCGAGCAGCGCCGCCGCCTCGCGATCAACCGAGACCGTGATCTGCGGGCTGGAGAACCGCAAATCCGGACGGACATCGGTGAACAAGGGCGATTTCGCCATTTCGACGGCAAGCGCTTCCGCGGCGATCGAGGTCTTTTCGTAATCATCGCCGAGGACGGCGAATTGCAGGCCCTGTCCGGCGCCGCGGATGCCGAGGCTGTTGCCGCCGCGAACGAAAGCGGTGACGCCCGGGATCGACGCGGCGATGGGGCGGATCTGCGCCTCCATTACCTGCTGCGTGAAATCGCGTTCCGCCCAGTCCTTGAAAATCAGAATGACGAAGGCGCGGTTTCCGCCGCTGACGCCGTTGATCGACACGACGTCGGTCGCATCGCCCCGGTCGACATAGGACTTCAGCGCTTCTTCGATGATGCGGACCTTGTCGTCGACGAAATCGAATGTCGCGCCCTCCTGGCCTGAGACCGCCATGAACAGTCGGCCGCGATCCTCTGTCGGCGTCAATTCGCGCGGCAGCGTCGCGTAGGCGGTGATCGCCGCGAACAGGAAGGCGAGCGAGGCGACGATCGGCACAAGCGGAACCGCAAGAATGAACGCGAGGAAACGCCGGTAAACGGCTGCGAAGAATCGAAAGGGGCCGACGCCCGCCACGCTTTCGCCAGAGGTGTCGCGCCCGAGCCGGATCGACAGCATCGGACAGAGCGTCAACGCGACGAAGGAAGAGATCAGCACCGAAAAGGCGAGCACGAAGCCGAACTCGGAAAACAACTGCCCCGCCTGTCCCGGGAGGAACGAAATCGGAATGAAGACCGCCGCCAGCGTCAGGGTCGTCGCGATGACGGCGAAAACGATTTCGCGCGTGCCGAGCACCGCCGCCGCGCGCTTGCCGACGCCGCCCTGCTTCCAGCGTTCGATATTCTCCGTGACGACGATTGCATCATCGACGACGAGGCCGGTCGCCATGACAAGCGCGAGCAAGGTCAAAATGTTGACCGAAAACCCGGCAAGGTAGATCGCCGTGAGCGTCCCGATCAGCGAAATCGGAATCGCCACGGCCGGAATGATCGTCGCGCGCGGCGAGCCGAGAAACAGGAAGATGACGCCGATGACGATCGCGGTCGACAGGAAGAGACTCATAACGACTTCTTCGATCGACCGCTCGATGAATATCGAATCATCGCTCGAGACCTTGATCGCAACACTCGGCGGAAGGTTCGCCGACAATTCGCTCACCGCCTTGCGAACGCCCTTCGACACCTCGACGGTGTTCGACTGCGCCTGGCGAAGAATGCCAATCCCGACGCCGGGATTTCCATTGACCCGCGCCGTCGTCGACTCATCTTCAAAACCCCAGTCGACCATCGCGACATCGCCGATGCGCGTCGTTTCGTTGAGCCCGAGAGAAGCGATCTCCGCCGGCGTCGTCGCCGGGGTTTCGGCGCGGATGACGATTTCCTGCGAGGCGTTTCTGAGCCGCCCGGCCGGGGCGCTTTGCGAGGCGGAAGCGACGACGCGGGCGACGTCGTCGACCGAAAGGCCG
>JBGSSK010000384.1:0-8927 GCA_041737095.1 Parvularculaceae bacterium
CCGGCCTCGGCGGCATGGGCGGCGCGCAGCCGCTCGCCGCGGTGATGGCGGGCGCCGCCTGCCTCGCGATCGAATGCCAGCAATCGCGCATCGATAAGCGGCTGGAGACGAAATATCTCGACGAACAGGCGCATGATCTCAACGACGCGCTGACGCGCATCGAAAATGCGAAAAAAGACAGGCGCGCGGTTTCGATCGGACTTCTCGGCAATGCGGCGGAAATCCTGCCCGAAATGATCCGGCGCGGCGTTCGGCCCGATGCGGTCACGGACCAGACCTCGGCGCATGATCCGGTAAACGGCTATCTCCCCGTCGGCTGGACAGTCGATGAATGGATGTCGCAGCGCGAACGCGATCCGAAAAAGGTCGAGTGCGCCGCCCGCATGTCGATCGCGAGACATGTCGAAGCGATGTTGGAATTCCGCGGGCAAGGCGTTGCGACCTTCGATTATGGCAACAATATCCGTCAGGTCGCGTACGATGAAGGCATCAAAAATGCGTTCGATTTTCCGGGATTCGTGCCTGCCTATGTGCGCCCGCTCTTTTGCCGCGGCGTCGGCCCGTTCCGCTGGGCGGCGCTATCCGGCGATCCTGACGACATCACGAAGACCGACGCCAAAGTGAAAGAGCTAATGCCGGACGACAGGCGTCTTCACCGCTGGCTCGACATGGCGAGGGAGCGCATCAAGTTTCAGGGCCTGCCGGCACGCATCTGCTGGGTCGGATTGGGTGACCGTCACCGTTTGGGCCTGGCGTTCAACGAGATGGTCGCGAAGGGCGAAGTGAAAGCGCCCATCGTCATCGGCCGCGATCATCTTGATTCAGGGTCCGTCGCTTCCCCCAATCGCGAAACCGAAGCGATGATAGACGGTAGCGATGCCGTTTCTGACTGGCCGCTCCTGAATGCGCTGCTCAACACCGCTGGCGGCGCGACATGGGTTTCCCTGCATCACGGCGGCGGAGTCGGCATGGGCTACTCCCAGCATTCGGGCGTCGTCATAGTCGCTGATGGCACGGATGACGCGGCGCGTAGGTTGAATCGTGTACTCTGGAACGATCCCGGCACCGGCGTCATGCGTCATGCAGATGCGGGTTATGACCTTGCGATCGACTGCGCACACGAGAAAGGTTTGGATTTGCCGATGGTTGGCGCGACCTGAATGACAACCATCGAACTGCACCCCGGCGGCGTCTCACTGCCTGACCTGCGCGCGATCTGGAGCGGCGCGGATGTTTCGCTTTCGACAGATGGCTACGCTGCAATCGACGCTGCCGCCGCGAGCGTTGAACGCATCGTCGCCTCGAACAAGACCGTTTACGGTCTCAACACCGGCTTCGGCCTGCTCGCCAATACGCGCATTCCGAATGACCGGCTGAAAGAGCTGCAAAAGAAAATCGTGCTCTCTCACGCCTGCGGGCTCGGGGCCGCGCTCGACGAGCGCGTCACGCGATTAATCCTTGCAACCAAGGTCATCGGCCTCGCGCGCGGCGCTTCCGGGGTCAAACGCGCGACCGTTGAACGCCTGCTCGACTTCCTGAGACGCGGCCTTCTTCCTGTTATCCCAGAACAAGGCTCCGTAGGGGCGTCGGGCGATCTGGCGCCGCTCGCGCATATGGCGGCGGCGATGATCGGCGTCGGCTCGATCAGCGTTAAAGGCAAGGCGGCAAATGCCGCCAATGTGCTGAAGTCCGCTGGCCTTTACCCGCTTGAACTCGGGCCCAAGGAAGGGCTCGCCCTTCTTAACGGCACGCAGGTTTCGACCGCGATCGCGCTCGACACGCTGTTCAGGGCGGAGCGCGTTTTCGGCGCTGCACTCTGCGCCGGCGCCTTGTCAGTCGATGCGCTAAAGGGATCGTTGTCGCCCTTCGATCCGCGCATTCACGCTTTGCGCGGCCAGCCGGGACAGATCGATGTCGCGCGAGCCCTTTGCGCGATGCTGGACAAAAGCGCCATCAACCAAAGCCATATCAATTGCGACCGCGTGCAGGACCCCTACTCCTTCCGCTGCCAGCCGCAGGTGATGGGCGCCGTGCTCGACCTTTTGCGTCACGCGGCAAAAACGCTGACGATCGAGGCCAACGCCGTCACCGACAATCCGGTAGTTTTTCCGGACAAGGACGAAGCGATCTCCGGCGGCAATTTCCACGCTGAGCCGGTCGCCTTCGGCACCGACATGATCGCGATGGCGCTCTGCGAGATCGGCTCGCTGTCGGAGCGGCGCACCGCCGTCCTCGTCGACCCGAAGATGAGCGGGTTGCCTGCCTTCCTTGTCGCCGACGGCGGTGTCAATTCTGGGTTCATGATCGCACAGGTGACGGCGGCTGCGCTGGTTTCCGAGAACAAGTCGATGGCGTTTCCCGGCAGCGTCGATTCGATTCCGACCTCGGCTGGTCAGGAAGACCATGTGTCGATGGCAACCTCGGCGGCGCGAAAGGCTGGCCGTATTGCTAAGAACGCCGCCGGCGTCGTCGCCGTCGAACTCCTCGCTGCGGCGCAGGGTGTCGACTTCCATGCGCCGATGAAGACTTCGCCGGCGCTGCAGAAGGTGTATGATGCTGTCCGCCGTCTCGCCGCCCCTTGGGATCAGGATCGCTATTTCGCCGACGAGCTCGCGGCGATGCAGCAGGAAACGCTCGAAAACGACCTCTTCCTGCAGCTTCCTGCGATTTCGATCGATCCTTGAAGCGACGCACCAAATAATTCAGGTGTTTCCCAACTTGAAATCCAGCGCAGCGTTGCCGACCTCCCGCGGATGCGGGCATATCTCGTTGGAGATCGAATGCGCTCACAGGAAAGCACTTCAGGAAGAATGGAGAACCAGTCTTGGGAAAACACCTCGCCGCATCAGCCATCGCCATCGTTGTCGCCCTTGGGAGCGGACCGCTAGTGTCCGCTGAGCCGCCGACGAGCGCCGCACCGATCGCGCAGCAGGAGCCCGCGAACGCGGCGCTTTCCGCGGATCATGCATTGCTGGCGGATTGGTCCGGGCCTTATGGCGGGGTTCCGCCATGGGACCAAGTCGTTGTCGATGACTTCGTTCCCGCCTTCGACCAAGCGATCGCCGCGGCGCGCGCTGAAATCGCGGCTATCGTCGCTAACACGGCGAAACCTGATTTCGACAATACGATCGCGGCGCTCGAAAAATCGGGCGCAGCGCTGACGCGCCTGCAGAACCTCTTTGGCGTCTACTCCAGCAATCTCAACACCGGGGCCGTGCCGGAAATCGAACTGGTCGTTTATCCGAAGCTCGCCGCCTTTGGTGATGAAACCGCGCAGAACGAGGCACTCTTCAAGCGCGTCGCCGCTGTCTACAGTGGCAAGAAATTCAAGAAACTGAGGCCCGAACAGCAGAGACTGGTCGAGGACTACTACAAAGGCTTCGTACGCAACGGCGCCAATCTCGATGAAGCGGGCAAGAAGCGCGTCGCCGAGATCAACCAGCGCCTCGCAACGCTTGGCGCGCAGTTCACTCAAAACCTTCTGAAAGACGAAGAAACCGTCATCTGGATTGACAGGAAATCAGACCTCAAGGGCTTGCCGAAATCGATCGTCGACGGCATGTCGGAGACCGCAAAGGAACAGGCAAAGCCCGGCAAGTGGGCGGTTCTCAACACGCGATCAGCGGCGGATCCTTTACTTACCTACGCGGACAATCGTGCGCTGCGGGAAAAAGTCTGGCGCGCCTTCGTCAACCGCGGCGATAATGGCGACGCCGAAGACAATAATGCGATCATCACGGAAACGTTGAAGCTTCGCGCGGAGCGCTCGAAGCTGCTCGGTTATCCGACCTATGCGCATTGGGCGATCGAAAGGCAGATGGCGAAGACGCCGGACGCCGCAATGGGCCTGATGGAGAAGGTCTGGCCGAAGGCGCTGGCTCGCGTAAAGGAAGAAGTCGCCGACATGCAGGCGATCGCCGACGCCGAGAAGGCGAACATAACAATTGAGCCGTGGGATTACCGTTATTACGCGGAAAAGGTCCGCAAGGCGAAATACGATCTCGACTTCAACGAGGTCAAACCCTATCTGCAGCTTGAAAAGTTGCGCGAAGCGATGATGTGGGCTTCGGGAGAGCTCTACGGTTTCACCTATGAAGAGATAGCCGACGTGCCGGTGTTCAGTCCGGATGTGCGGGTCTGGAAGGTGCTGGGCGCCGGGGGCGAACTGGTCGGCCTCTGGTATTTTGATCCCTACGCGCGAACCGGCAAGGGATCCGGCGCATGGATGACAGAATATCGCGGCCAGCAAAAACTCATCGGCGACATCCAGCCGATCGTCTCCAACAACTCGAATTTCATCAAGGGAAAGCCGGGTGAGCCGGTTCTGATTTCATGGGACGACGCTGAAACGCTGTTCCATGAATTCGGCCACGCCATCCACGGGCTGAATTCGAAAGTGACCTATCCCTCGCAGGCGGGAACGAACGTGCCGCGGGATTATGTGGAGTTCCCGTCGCAGATCAACGAGCGGTGGCTGATGACGCCGGAAGTGATGAACCGCTTCCTCGTCCATTATGAAACTGCTGAGCCGCTCCCGCAGGCGCTTGTCGACAAGATCAAGAACGCCAAGACGTTCAACCAAGGCTTTTCGACGGTCGAATACCTGATGAGCGCGCTTGTCGACATGAGACTACATCTCGCTGGCGACGCCGACATTGATCCGGACGCTTTTGAACGCCAGACGCTGGCGGAACTCGGCGCGCCAAAGGAAATCGTAATGCGCCACCGGACGCCGCAATTCGCGCACATCTTCGCGGGCGAAGGATACGCCGCCGGCTACTACAGCTATTTGTGGGCGGACACGATCACAGCTGACGCTGCGGAGGCGTTTGTCGAGGCCGGCAGCTTCTATGACAAGGCGACCGCGAAAAAACTTCATGATTACATTATGTCGGTCGGGGATTCGATTGATCCGGCGGACGGCTTCCGGCTCTTCCGCGGTCGCGACGTCGATACATCGGCGCTGTTGCGTGATCGCGGCTTCCCGGTCGATTGACCACAAGGCCAGGAGCGCCTCGGCGGCGTAACGGATTTGCGGGCGGGCGACATCCGTCTGCAAATCCGCTAATCACCTAGGCGCTTTGGAGCTGATTTCATGCCAGCGGATGACGGCGAAACGCCGACACTGGATACTTACGAGCTTGACGACCGGTATCGCCGGCGCGCAGGCCGCGTCTTCCTGACCGGTAGCCAGGCGCTGGTCGCGATCATGCTGCATCAGCGGCGGCTGGATCGCGCCCGGGGCCTCAACACCGCCGGGTTCGTTTCCGGCTATCGCGGTTCGCCGCTTGGCGGCGTTGACCAGGCTATGTGGCGCGCCGGCCGCTTCCTGGAGGAAGAGCAGATCGAGTTCCTTCCGGCGATCAATGAAGATCTCGCCGCGACGGCGATCCTCGGCGCGCAGCAGGTTGAGCTTGAAGCAGAGCGCTTGGTCGAGGGCGTCTTCTCCATGTGGTACGGCAAGGGGCCAGGTGTCGATCGCGCCGGCGACGCGCTGAAACATGGCAACGCCTACGGTTCATCGCCGCATGGCGGGGTCCTGGTCGTCGCCGGCGATGATCATGGCTGCGTTTCCTCATCGATGTCGCACCAGTCCGATGTCGCCTTTATGTCCTGGTACATGCCGACGTTGAACCCGGCTTCGATCGCGGAATATATCAACTACGGATTATACGGGTTCGCACTGTCGCGCTTTTCCGGCATGTGGGTCGGCTTCAAGGCAATCTCGGAAACCGTCGAGAGCGCGGCGAGCGTCGATCTGCCTGCGTCGCCGCGATTCGTGACGCCGACCGATTTTGCGAAGCCCGAAGGCGGTCTAAACATGCGCTGGCCCGATCTTCCCGGGATGCAGATCGAACGGCGCATGAAGTTCAAGAAAGAAGCGGTGCGCGCCTTCGCGAGAGCGAATCCGATCGACCGCGCCCTCTATAATGTACCCAGCGCGCGATATGGGATCATTACAACGGGGAAAGCGCATCACGACGTTCTCGAGGCGCTCGCCATGCTCGGTGTCGATGAGCGCCGCGCGCGCGCGATCGGCATCGACATTTACAAGGTCGGCATCGTCTGGCCGCTCGAAACCAATGGCGCCGAACGCTTCATGGCGGGCAAGGAAGAAGTGCTCGTCATCGAAGAAAAGCGCGGCATTATCGAGAGCCAGTTGAAGGAATATCTCTATGACCGAGCGGTGTCGAAACCGAAACTCATTCTCGGCAAGCATGATGAGCGCGGCGCGCCGCTGATTTCGTGGGTCGAGGAATTGAACCCGTCCGGCCTTGCGCCGATCATCGCCGCTCGCCTGAAACGCATTTTCCCGGAAATGAATTTCGACGACGCGTTCGCCCGGATCGCACGCGCGTCACAGGAGACCGAAGCGCCGGGCGGCGCCAAGCGCATTCCCTTTTTCTGTTCCGGCTGCCCGCACAATACTTCGACAAAAGTTCCCGAAGGATCGAAGGCGCTCGCCGGCATCGGTTGCCATTTCATGGCGTCGTGGATGGACCGGGACACCTCATCGCTGATCCAGATGGGCGGTGAAGGCGTCAACTGGGCGGCGAAGTCGAGGTTTCTGAAAGGCCGTCCGCATATCTTCCAGAATCTCGGCGACGGCACCTATTATCATTCCGGCTATATGGCGATCCGCCAGGCGGTCGCCGCCAATGCGAACATCACCTACAAGATCCTCTTCAACGACGCGGTAGCAATGACGGGCGGGCAGCCTGTCGACGGCGTCATCACCGTGCCGGCGATCGCCAATCAACTGAAATCCGAGGGTGTCCGGAAAATTGTCATCGTCTCCGATCAACCCGAAAAGATCACTGAAACGGGCGGCTACCCATCCGATGTCGAGATTCATCATCGCGACGACCTCGACGCCGTGCAGCGTGACCTGCGCGACATCGAGGGCGTCACGGCGCTCATTTACGAACAGACCTGCGCCGCGGAAAAACGACGACGCCGCAAGAAGGGCGAGTATCCCGATCCGCCGAGGCGCATCTTCATCAATGACCTTGTCTGTGAAGGGTGCGGCGATTGTTCCAAGCAGTCGAATTGCCTGTCGATTGTCCCGGTCGAGACCGAATTCGGTCGCAAGCGAAAGATCGATCAATCGTCGTGCAACAAGGATTATTCCTGCGTCAAAGGCTTCTGTCCGAGCTTCGTCTCGGTCGAGGGCGGCGAACTCAGGAAGCCGGAAACACGCGCGCAAGATGCAGCACTGACGAATTTGCTCGCGAACTTGCCGGCGCCCGCGATCCCGACGATCGATCGCGCTTATGATCTCCTCGTCGCCGGCGTCGGCGGCACCGGCGTCGTGACGATCGGCGCGATCATCACTATGGCCGCGCACCTTGAGGGAAGAGGCGCAAGCGTCCTCGATTTCATGGGATTCGCGCAGAAGGGCGGCTCCGTCCTTTCCTATGTGCGGATCGGCGCGACGCCGGCAGCGCTCAATCAGGTCCGCATCGATCTCGGCGAGGCGGAAGCTGTCATCGCCTGCGATCTCGTCGTCGCAACCGAACCACGCGCGCTTGCCGTCATGCAGCACTCGCACACGCGGGCCGTCGCAAATATCGATATTATGCCGACCGCCGATTTCATTCGTGACCGGAATATCGACTTTGCCCCATATCAGCGCATCAAGGCGCTACGCGCTGCGTGCGGCGCGAATCGCGTCAAGACGATCGACGCAACCGAGATCGCGCTTCGCCTGCTGGGCGACACGGTATTCTCAAATATGTTCCTACTTGGTTTCGCCTGGCAGGAAGGCCTCGTGCCGATCAGCGGCGCCGCACTCGCTCGGGCGATCGAATTGAACGGCGTCGCGGTGACAAGAAACATGTCCTCCTTCAACATCGGCCGCGCCGCCGCGATCGACGCGGCTTGCGTCCTGCGATCCGCCGGCCTCGCTGACGAGTCGCTCGAGGAGCCTTCACTCGACGCCTTTGTCGCTCGCCGCGCAGCATTTCTTGCCGCCTATCAGAACGCCGCCTACGCAAGAACGTATACCGACTATATTGAAACTATTGAATCACGCGCGACTTGCGTCTCCGGCGGCGAGGCATTTTCAAGAGCGGTCACAAAAAATCTTTTTAAACTTATGGCGTACAAGGATGAATACGAAGTCGCAAGACTATATACGGATGGCGCCTTCCGGAAAAAAGTCGCGGCCGAATTCGCCGGCGACTACCGGCTCAAATTCCATATGGCGCCGCCGGTCCTCAATCGGGGCGTCGATGATCAGGGGCGTCCCCTGAAATCAACCTTTGGGCCGTGGATGTATGGCGCGCTGTCGCTCCTGAGGCGCCTTCGCTTCCTGCGCGGCACGGCGTTCGATCCATTCGGCGCCTCGGAGGAACGCCGCCTCGAGCGTCGCCTCATCGCCGATTACCGGGCGCGGATTGATGACATTTCGCAGCGGATGACGGAAGGCAATGTCGCCATAGCAATCGAGATCGCCGGCCTGCCCGACGACGTCCGCGGATATGGACCTGTTAAGTTCGCAGCGATCGAAAAAGTCGAAAAGCGGTTCTCCTCGCTGATGAAAGCGTTTAATGAAGGTCGCGCTGAAATCGCCGCCTGAAAGCAAGAGAGATGTTCGCCGACCTCGCTGCGCTGCCGCCTGACGCCATCCTGGGCTTGACCCAGCTCTTCAACGCCGACACGCGAACGAAGAAAATCGATCTTGGCGTCGGCGTATTCCGGACGCCGGACAACAGGACGCCCATCCTCGAGGCGGTCGCGCGTGCGCAGGAACGCACCATCAGCCGTGAAACGACCAAGGTTTACCTGCCGCCCGAGGGCGCACCGGGATTCGCAGAAGCGATCCGGACGCTGATTTTCGGTGACGCCATTTCCGCCGATCGCGCGGCGGTCGTTCAGACGCCCGGCGGCTGCGGCGCCTTGCGCGTCGGCGCCGAGCTGATGAA
>JBGSSK010000026.1:0-4332 GCA_041737095.1 Parvularculaceae bacterium
GTCATCACAGATCGCGCCGGCATCGGCGCGGCGGTCGGCGCGGGCGCCGGCGCGCTCGGCGGCCATGCGGTCAAGAAATCGAAACAGAACGCGGCCGACGAACGCTATGATGCGCAAGTCGCCGCCTACCAGCAGTCGAAATCCGCTTATGATTCGGCGCTCGCGACCTGCCTTGCCGGCTGATCGCGCCTGGACAATCGAAGTCGGAAAAGGCCCGCTGCGATCGCAACCGGGCCTTTTTCTACGCCCAGCCTTTTGTGATTGACCTTGGCGACGGAATTCGCCGACCATCCGTCCTTCAAAATCGAGGGGTCCCATGAAAATCATTGCCGCTTTTGTCGCCTTGTCCGCCACGCCGACGCTCGCTGCGCCGAGTTATGTTACCGCCGCGCGGATGATCGATCCGGCGACCGGCCGCGTCGTCGTCGATCCGGCGATTGTGGTTGACGACGGAAAGATCGTCTCTGTCGGGACGAAGGCGAGTCTTGCCGCGCCCGAGGGCGCGACGACGATCGAACTTGGCGGCAAGACGATCCTGCCGGGCCTTATCGACATGCACACGCACCTGATCGGCGATCCAACGCTCGGCGGCTATTCAGGCTATGGCGAAACGCGCGAGGCGGCGATGATCCACGGCGTCGTCAATGCGAAGCGCACGCTTGACGCCGGGTTCACGACAGTCAGGAATGTCGGCGCCGGCGATTTCGCCGATGTCGCGCTGCGCGAGGCGATCAATGAGGGGCTGGTGCCCGGCCCGCGCATGTTCGTTTCCGGTCCGCCAGTGTCGATCATCGGCGGTCATTGCGCCGATCACAACCTGCTGCCGAATGATTTTCAAATGCTGGGCGAGGGCGTGGCGACCGGCCCGTGGGAAATGCGCGCGAAAGTGCGAACCAACATCAAATATGGCGCAGACCTCATCAAGACCTGTTCGACCGGCGGCGTCTTTTCCAAGGGCACCATTCCGGGCGCCGAGCAGAACACCATCGAGGAAATGCAGGCGATCGTCGCGGAAGCCCATCAGCGCGGGTTGAAGGTTGCAAGCCATGCGCATGGCAACGCCGGGATCAAGAACGCCATCAAGGCCGGCGTCGACACGATTGAACACGCCTCCTATCTCGACAAGGAAGCGATCAGCATGGCGAAGTCCAAGGGTGTTTATCTCGCCATGGACATCTACAACACCGAATACACGCAGACCGAAGGCCGCAAGAATGGCGAGCTTGAGGAGTTTCTTAAGAAAGACGCCGACATCGCCGAGATCCAACGCGAGAGTTTCCGCGAAGCGGTGAAGGCCGGCGCCAAGGTCGTCTATGCGACGGACAGCGGGGTTTATCCGCATGGCGACAATGGCAAGCAGTTTTTCTGGATGGTGAAATACGGGATGACGTCGGCACAGGCGATCCGCTCCGCGACGACGCTCGCCGCCGAAGCGCTCGGCAAGGAAAAATCGCTCGGTCACATCAGGCCGGGCTATTCGGCGGACATCATCGCCGTCGATGGCGACCCGCTCGCCGATGTGACGATCCTTGAAAAAGTCGGCTTCGTGATGAAGGACGGCGAAGTCTATAAAAACGAATAGCCGATCATGACCAGCGCGGGACCCCTGGCGCAAGCGGCGTCGGCGCCGGTCGTCGTGGGGATCGCCGGGCGGATGTTGCGCGTGATTGTCGACGAATGAGGGAAGGGTGAACGACAGCGCCCCGCACGCCGCAAGGCCGCTTATCCTCGTCGCCGCGATTTTCGGCGGCCTTTTTGTATTTGCGATCGCGGCTTCCTTCGCCGTCGGCGGTGCGCCGCATGCGTTCGACCGGGCCGTTCTCCTCGCGATGCGGGAAGCTGGCGATCCTGCGGCGCCGGCGGGCCCGGCATGGATCGAAGCGGCGTCACGCGACGTGACGATGCTTGGCGGGACGCCGTTCCTGACGATGTTGACGATCGCGGTCGCCGGATTTTTCATTGTCCGGCGCAAGGCCGCGCCGCTCGCTATCCTGATCGCCGCGGTCATTGGCGAAACGCTGATCGTCAGCCAGTTGAAAGCGCTGTTCGGCAGGGCGCGGCCCGACATAATCCCGCATTTCGTCGAGGCGACCAGCGGCTCGTTCCCGAGCGGCCATTCGGCGAGCGCCGCGGCGATCTTTCTGACTCTCGCGGCGCTGCTGGCGCGCGAATTGAAAGAGCGCAGCCTGCGCCGCTATATATTCAGCGTCGCGATCATTCTGGCGCTCGCCGTTGGATCGAGCCGCATCTATCTCGGCGTCCATTATCCGACCGACGTGATCGGCGGTCTCGCCTTCGGGACGGCGTGGGCGGCGCTGGTATTTTACGCCGCCCGGAGATTTGAAATTAAGCGCTAGGCTTTCTTGCCGTTCGCCTTCGCGAGGCGGTCGGCTTTTCCGATGGCGGAATTATGCGTGCCATAGAGGAAATAGACGATGAACGCGATCACCACATAATAAGCGAAAAAGGTCAGGACCCGCATTTCGACCGTGGTGATGAGGTAAATGCAGGATCCGATGCCGAGGATCGGGATGAAAGGATAAAGCGGCACCTTGAAACCGCGCTCGAGATCGGGGCGCGACGAACGAAGATACATGACGGTGAGGCAGACGACCGCGAAAGCGGCGAGCGTGCCGACCGAGGTCAGGTCGCCGAGAGTGTTGATGTCGAAGACCGCCGCCGCGATCGCAACGATGACGCCGACAAGGATCGTGTTGATCCATGGCGTCTTGAGACGCGGATGCACGCGCCCGAAAACCCTAGGCAGGAGCCCGTCTTTCGCCATCGTGTAGAAAATACGCGTCTGGCCGTACATCAGCACGAGAATGACCGAGGTGAGGCCGGCGATTGCGCCGAGCTTGATCGCGACCTTGAACCACGCCCAGCCCGGGGGCAGAGCATTAACCGCATCGGCGACCGGCGCCGGCGTGTTGAGCTCGGTGTAATTGACGAGGAGGGTCAGGACCGCGGCCGTTCCCATGTAAAGAACCGTGCAAACGAGCAGCGAGCCGATAATGCCGAATGGCATATCCTTTTTCGGATTCTTCGCTTCCTGGCCGGCGGTCGAGACCGCCTCGAAACCGATATAGGCGAAGAACACGATCGACGCGGCGCGCATGATGCCGCCGACGCCGAACTCGCCGCGCTCGCCCGTCGGCTCAGGGATGAATGGGTCCCAGTTCGGGAGGAAGTTTCCGGGGTTCTGGATGATCACCCATCCGCCGATCAGGATGAAGGCGACGATGACCGAGCCCTTGATGACGACGATCACATTGTTCGCCGACGCCGATTCCGACACGCCTAGGACAAGAAGGCTCATGATGGCGAAGCAAACGAGAAAAGCCGGAAGGTTCATGACGCCGGTGACCGTGGAGCCGTCAAAGGCGGTGACCGGATGACCAAGCGGTCCGGTAAGCGCCGCGGGTATGACAATGCCCATGTCATGGAGCAGGCTGATGAGGTACCCGGACCAGCCGACCGCCACGACGGAAGCGGCGAGGCCGTATTCAAGCAGCAGCAACGCGCCCATCATCCACGCCGCGAGTTCGCCGAGCGTCGCATAAGAATAGGTGTAGGCGGAGCCGGAAACCGGCAGAACCGACGCCAGCTCGGCATAGCAGAGGCCCGCGAACGCGCAGACGAGGCCGGCGACCAGAAACGCCAGCATGACCGCCGGGCCCGCATGCAGCGCCGCGGCGTTGCCGGTCCGCACGAAGATGCCCGCGCCGATGATGCAGCCTATGCCGAGGAAAAGGAGGTTCCACTTGCCGAGCGTCTTTTTGAGCTCGCCCGCGTCATATTCCGCCTGGACCTGTTCGATCGACTTGCGCCGGATCCAGCCGCTCGCGAAAGCGGGCCGCGTTTCTATTTTCGGCCCCGAAGTGTTGTCCGTCATCTGAAAGTCCCTCCCGCGTCGCGGCGCGACTGCAAATCTGTCGATCAGGCCCGCAAAGGAATCAAAGCCGCCCCGGGCCAGCCCCTGCGTCGCAAATCCCATAAAGGCGCGGCGGCGTCAAAACGCCCCCAGCCCGGCGCGCACAGTGCCCCGATTTCCATATTTTGCAAGGGCTTGACCGGGCGCGGGATTTCTGGGCGCCGGCGCCATTAACGCCTCATCGAGCCCAATTTCGGCTGTATTGTCGGTGAAACTGTCCTCTGGTCTTTCAGGAAGCCGCCGCAATGAGTTTTATCGAAATCCGTTCAAGCCTTTCCGCGCCGATTCGATCGCGGCTCGATCAGGCGGCGGCGGCGTTTCTCGCCGGCGACGGGACGGCGATGCCGGATTTCTCGCTCCCGCCGGGCGAGCCGGCGCTGGCCTCGCCGGACGGCGTC
>JBGSSK010000176.1:0-3851 GCA_041737095.1 Parvularculaceae bacterium
GCGGCGGCGCGGGCGGAAATTCATCGACGATCCGCGGCTCGATCGAGGCCGGGGCGAGCGGGACGCCGTCGAGCTTCAGCGGCGTCCGGATCGATTGCGGATCAGGATTGGTAATGAGGAAGGCGCACCAGATCATGAAGCCGACGATTGCAAGGACCGCCAGAAGGGAAAGCCGCATCGGTTCGGCGCGCGGCGCTGGGGCGGCCGCGACCAGCGCTTCCGCCTGCAGCGTTTTCCGCGCCGATGAAAAACCGGCCTCGTCCTTGAAGCGGTCGACGATCGGGCCGGGATCGAGCCCGAGCGCCTCGGCGTAGACGCGCACGAACCCGATCGCATAGGCTTTCGACGGCAGCCCGCGCGCATCCATCTGTTCGATCGCCTGGATGTACGACGCCTTGACGTGGGTGCGATCGCTCATCGTCGCGATCGAAAGGCCGAGCTGTTCGCGGACCGCTTCGAGATAGGGGCCGACGGAAAGGAAGTTCTTCGGATCAATGTCCGTGGCGCGCAATCGCGCGCGCGCACCGTCCAGTTCGAATATTTCCGCTGATCCGTTTTGTCCCGACACAATGAAAGCGCCCTACGCCGCCATGGAGAGTTTAACGCAGCCGTCCCCGATCCGCCACCGCGCTTCAGCCGCTTTTTACGCGTCGAAAGGGTTAATTTCACGTTCACGCGGCTGGCGCGCAGCCTGATTCGTCAAAGCATCAATCGCGCCAAGGGTCGCTCGTCAGAGCGCCGCGCCGTTCCGCCGCAGCATAGTTGCGAACTCGCGCCGCAGGTTGGGGCTGTCATCTGAGAAGCGAGCGAGGAGCCATTCGGCGACCGCTGCGGCGTCGATCGTCCGGATGAGGCGGCGAAACGGCCCGATCGATGAGGCCGAAGACGAGAAGCGGGTGACGCCGACGCCGATCAGCGCCGCCGCCATCAGGAGGTCCGATGCCTGTTCTCCGCAAAAAGTGAGCGGCTTGCCAGACGCCCGCGCTTTCGAGGCGATCATTTCCATGAAGCTGAGAAATCCGGGCTCCAGGGGATCGAATCGACCCTGCGTCATTTCCGAATCGCGGTCGGCGGCGAAATAGAATTGAGCAAGGTCATTGCCGCCGACCGACAGGAAATCGACCCGCGCCGCAATTTCATGGAGGCGCCACGCCGCCGCCGGCGTCTCGATCATAGCGCCCATGCGGATGATCGCAGGCAGAGGGCGCCCGCGGCGAATGCGAAATTCAATCTCCCGGTCGAGCAGCGCTCGCGCGGCGTCGATCTCGCTGATCAGGGTGATCATCGGAAAAAGAATATTGAGTTCCTGGCCGGCGGCCGCAGCGAGCAGCGCGCGGATTTGCGGCCGGAAGAGGCCGGGACGGTCGACCGCCATCCGCATGCCGCGCCAGCCCATCGCCGGGTTCGCCTCGTCCTGACGCTTCATATAGGCGGCGGCCTTGTCGCCGCCGAGATCAGCGGTGCGAAACACGACCGGCTTGCCGCCAGCCTTGTCAAGAATCTCGCGGTAGAGCTTTTCCTGGACGCTGGCGTTCGGCAATTGCGCGCCGATCAGAAACTGCAATTCGGTGCGGAACAAGCCAACGCCTGCCGCGCCGGCGCTTTCCAGATGCGCCATATCGAGCGGAATGCCGACATTCATCAGGAGTTCGATCTGAACGCCGTCGCGGGTGACGCTAGGAAGGTCGCGTTCGGAGACGAACGCCGCCTCTTGCTGCGTCCGCAGCGCCTGTTTCTCGCGGTAGCTCGCGATGATGTCCGGCGTCGGCCGGATATGCACTTCGCCCGCTTCGCCGTCGACGATGATTTCGTCGCCTTGCTCGGCAAGCAGGATCGAATTGTCAAAGCCGGCGACCAGCGGTACGCCGAGCGCCCGGGCGACGATCGCGACATGCGATGTCGTCGACGCCTCGGCGATGATAAGGCCCTTGAGCTTGGCGCGATCATATTCGAGGAGCTCCGCCGGACCGAGGACGCGGGCGATCAGAATCGCTTCGTCCGGCATGTCAGGCGAGGCGCCGGCTTCGCCCGACAACAGCCGCAGCATGCGATGCGACAGATCGTCAAGATCATGCATGCGCTCGCGAAGATAGGGGTCCTTGACCTGCTGCATGCGGGCGCTGTTTTCCGCCTGCACCTGTTCGACGGCCGCCTCGGCGGTCAGCCCCGACAAGACGGCGGCGCGCATGCGCTCCTTCCAGCCGCGATCATAGGCGAAAAGCCGGTACGTCTCGAGCACTTCGCGCGACGCCTCTTCAAGCTCGGTGCTCGCCAGCATCTCATCGACCGACGCCTGCAGCTTGACGAGACCTTCCTCCAGCCGCGCCGCTTCTTCGTCGAGGTTTCGCGCAAAAACCTTGTGTTTCGGGGTCGGCGGCTCGTGGAAAGCGGCGCCGCCAAAGGCGACCCCCGGCGTGATCCCGACGCCCTTTAGGCGCTCGGGACGGTGCAGCATCGCACCGACCTCCTCGGTCGTGTCCGGATCGAAGAGTTCGCCGGACGCTGCGATCTCGGCGAGCAAGGTCGCCACCGCCTGCGCGGCGCCGAGTTCTTCATCCGTGTAGCGACGGCTTTCCTTGTTCTGGAGGACGAGGACGCCGAGCGATTTTCCCGAGCGGATGAGCGGCACGCCGAGAAATGAGTGGAGCGGGTCTTCGCCGGTTTCCGGACGATAGGCGAAATTCGGATGCAAGGGCGCATCCGACGTAATCAGCGGGCGCTGCGTTTCAGCGACAAGGCCGACGAGGCCCTGTCCCCAGGCGAGCCGAGTCTTGTGGACGGCTTCGCGGTTCAGGCCTTCCGTCGAGTAAAGTTCAAGCTCATCGCTTGGTAATCGCAGGTAGATCGAGCAGACATCCGAATCGACATGGCGCGCGATCACTTGCGTCAGCTTGTCGAGGCGTTCCTGCGCGCTGACCGCCGCGGCTACGGCGTCGTGCATATTGCGCAATAGCCCGGTGATCGGGTTGGCGGCCTGCGCGGTTTTGCCGTTTCTTCGTTTCATCGCAGGATCGTCTGGCGCATCGTCAGTCGGCGCCCTGTCCACGATCAAGGCCGTAGGCGTTGTGGAGCGCGCGCACCGCGAGCTCGCCATAGTCGGATTCGATCAGCACACTGATCTTGATCTCGGACGTAGAGATATTCTGGATATTGATATTTTTCTCCGCAAGCGCCCGGAACATCGTCGAAGCGACGCCCGTGTGGCTGCGCATCCCGACGCCGATGACCGAAACTTTGACGACATTCTTGTCGGAAAGCATTTGCGCATAACCGATCCTTTGCTGCGCGAGCGCCAGGGCGTCGACGGCGCGCGCAAGCTCTGATTCAGCCATGGTGAACGAGATATTGGCGCCAGCCTGACGCGACGGGCTCTGTACGATCATGTCGATATTGATGCCGGCGTCGGCGAGAATGCCGAAGATCATGGCGGCCCTGCCGGGTTCGTCCGGAACCGACATCAGGCTGATTTTCGCCTCGTCCTTCGAAAGCGTGACGGCGCTGACGATCTGTTTTTCCACGATGTATTCCTCGTCGCAGATGAGCGTGCCCGACGCCGGGGCATCCGGCGCTTCAAAACTCGACAGCACGCGCACCGGCACTCTATATGCCATGGCGAGCTCGACGGAACGTGTCTGCAGCACTTTTGCTCCGAGCGAGGCCATTTCCAGCATTTCCTCATAAGACACCCGGTCGAGCCGGCGCGCCTGTTTGCTGATCCTTGGATCGGTCGTGTAGACGCCGTCGACGTCGGTGTAGATGTCGCAGCGCGCTGCGCCAAGGGCGGCGGCGAAGGCGACCGCGGTCGTGTCCGAACCGCCGCGGCCCAGCGTCGAGATGCGCCCGTCGGGCGC
>JBGSSK010000036.1:0-2763 GCA_041737095.1 Parvularculaceae bacterium
GCTTTCGCCGGCGCGACGCGCGCCACCGGCTGCATCATGTCTTTCGTCGCCTCGACCATCAAAACCCCGCTCAATCCGGACCACAGCTGCACGCCTGCGCGCTCCCAGGCGCGCGCCGCGCGCAGCAGAAATCGCGCGCCGACCGGGGGAAAGTAAAGGGCCCCGCTCCACGCCAGCGGCCGAAACATCGATTGCTGCAGCAAACGCTCAAGCTGGCCCTTCAGATATGGCCGGCCTGCCGCGAACGGCGTCGTATCGACCATCGACCACAAGCCGCGGCGGTGAGCGGCCACCATGATAATGCGCCCGTCGCTGGTCAGCACGCGCCAGATTTCGCGCATCAGCCGCTTCGGGTCCTCCGATTCCTCGAGTCCGTGGACGATCAGCATCCGGTCGATCGAAGCGTCCGGCAACGGCCAGAGATGCTCGGCCGCCAGCGCCGCGGCGTTCCGCGAGCCGGGCGGCCAATGAATGACGCCCTGCCCCGCCGGCGCGATTGCGATCGTTCTTTCGGCTTGCGGGAAAAGCGTGAGATAGGGCTCGGCGTGGCCGAAGCCGGCGATGCGCAGCCGCGCGTGGTCGCGCCACGCCTCCTCGATCCGCGCCGCAATGAAGTCGCGGGCGGCGGCGCCCAGTGGGCTCTCGTAGAAATCATGCAGGTCGAGAATGTCGGTGCGCATTTTTGGGTTTGGGCCTCGGGGTGCTAGGTCTTAGGGATATTCGCCGCGCTGCGCACGTCCAATCGCCGGAGGCTGCAATCAGAAAATGACGATCAACATCAGACAATTCCCCTGCCTGCAGGACAATTACGGCTACCTTGTCCGCGATGCGGCGAGCGGCGCCGTCGCCGCAATCGACACTCCGGATGTCGAGGCGATCAACGCCGCACTCGCCCGCGACGGCTGGCGGCTGACGCATATCCTCAACACCCACTGGCACCCTGATCACGCAGGCGGCAATCTGGCGCTGAAGGAACGCTGGGGTTGCCGGATCATCGGGCCGCGAGGCGAAGCGGCGAAAATCCCCGGCATCGACGAGACGGTCGGCGAAGGCGACATCGTCAGCCTCGGCGCCGCGCAGGCGATCGTTCATGACACGCCGGGCCACACGCTCGGCCACATCATTTATCTTTTCCACGATGACGGCGCCGCTTTCGTCGGCGATACGATCTTCGCGCTCGGCTGCGGCCGGCTGTTTGAAGGAACCGCCGCGCAGATGTGGGCGTCCCTGTCGAAGATCGCTGCGATGCCGCCCGAAACGATGCTCTATTGCGCGCATGAATACACGCAGGCGAACGCCCGCTTCGCGGTCACCGTCGATCCCGGCAATGCAGCGCTCGCCGCGCGCGCCTGCGCCATCGATGCGGCGCGCGCCAAGGGACGGCCGACTGTGCCATCCAGCCTCGCTGAAGAACTTGCGACCAATCCCTTTTTGCGTCCGCAAGATCCGGGCGTCCTTGCGGCGATCGGCGCCGCGCCGGGCGATCCGGCGGCCGCCTTCGCCGAAATCCGCCGCCGCAAAGATGATTTTCGATGAGCGCTGACACCGATCGCTATCTCGAAGGGCTGCTTGGGGTCGCCGATCCGGTTTTCGATCTCATCCTGCAGCGGACGGCCGACTCCGGCCTTCCGAATATTGCGATCTCGCCGCTGCAGGGCGCATTTCTCAACATCCTGGCGTCGGCGATAGGCGCTCGACGCATCCTCGAGATCGGATCGCTTGGCGGCTATTCGACCGTCTGGCTGGCGCGCGCGCTGCCGCCCGAAGGCATTCTGGTCGCCCTCGAGATCGACCCGAAAAGCGTCGCGCCGGTGCGCGAGAACGCGGCGGACGCCGGACTCGGGTCGCTCGTCCGCGTCATCGAAGGGCCGGCGAGCGCCAGGCTTGAACACATGATCGACAGCGTCGAGCCGGCCTTCGACCTGATCTTCATCGACGCCGACAAACAGGGCTATCCGCGCTATCTTGAGCTTTGCCTGCAGCTCGTCCGTCCCGGCAGCCTCATCATCGCCGACAATGTCGTGCGCGCCGGCCTTGTCGCGGACGCGACGACGACGGACCAGATGGCGCTCGGCGTCAGGACCTATCTTCAGCACGCCCGCGCCGAAAGGCGCCTCGCGTCGACAGTGATTCAGACCGTCGGCGTCAAGGGCCATGACGGTTTCGCCATCAGTCTGGTGAAGTAGGCGCCGCATCCTGCCCGTACAGCGAAATCGTCGAAATCGACATTTTCGCCGAGCCTTCAACTGGCTTTCTCGTATAGGCGACATAGATCAGCGTCGAATTCGCCGCATCGTAGATGCGCCGCACGGCGAGCTGTTTGAATATCAGGCTTTGCTGTTGCGAGAAGACTTCCTCGCCGCTCTTGTCGAGATCAATATCGCCGATCGCAATCGGCCCGGTCTGGCGGCAGGCGATCGACGAGTTCGACGGATTTTCGAACCAGTTCCCTTTGGCGAGGCGGTCCCAGACGGCTCGATCGAAATAGCTGAGATGGCAGGTGACGCCCGCAACCTTCGGATCTTTCAGCGCTTCCAACTTTATTTCATTGCCGACGAGGTCGTTCTTGAATTCGCCGACCTCCTCATGCTGGCCGCCGCCGCACGCGGCGAGAAGAAGCATCGACAGGGAAAAGAAGGAATTGCGCATCGCCGAGAAATGGGCGTCGCGGCGGAAAATTACAATCAGCTATTCGGCGGCGCCGATGACCGCCAGCGTCGTCGCATAGGCGCTGGCGTCGCGCGCGGCGCCGTAGCGCAGCGT
>JBGSSK010000071.1:0-6561 GCA_041737095.1 Parvularculaceae bacterium
CAGCGCGTCGCCGCAAGGCTCGGCGCAGTCTTCCTGTGATCCGCGGCTTCAGGCGGTCCGGCTGGCGCCGCCGTCGAATGCCGCTATTGTCCCTGCCCAGCATGACATACAGGGATCAATAATGACCAAGAAGCCGCCCACCGGGGCGCCTGCCGACGACCTCGTCTATTGCGACAGCCCTGCCGCCGCGATTGAGCGCCTTGTCGCGCTCTATGACGCCGCCATCGGCGCGGTCGAACAGCGGTTTTCAGATTACGCCGCCGGGCGGCTGAAGCCCGGCCCGTTCGACGCGCCGACCTATCCCTATCTCTGCGCCGAAGTCCCCGCCGAGCGCGCCATCCAGACCGGCAGTCTCGCCCTCGGCCAGATCGTCGCGACGAGCTTGCACGGCGCCTCGATCACCGCGCCGCGCCTGTTCGCCAATTACCTGCATGACCAGCTGCAACGCGTCTCGGACAGCTTCGAGGCGAAGCTCTATGTCGGCAAGTCGCGAACGCCAATCCCGCTCACCTTCGCGCTGGAACAGGCGACCGCCAGCCTCTCGGCGCAGAAACGCGAAGACATCCAGCATTATTTCTACATGCCCAATCTCGTTGCGACGAACGACGTCATCGTCGATGGCGGCATGATCCTCGAACGCGGCGGCGCGCTCCCCTTGTCGCTGTTCACCGCCGAGCGAACGGACTATTCGCTGCACAGAATCCAGCATTACACCGCAACAAAACCCGAGCATTATCAGAATTTCATTCTGTTCACGAACTATCAGCGCTATGTCGACGAGTTCATTGAACGCGGCCGGCAGCTGGTCGAGGCGGGCGAAATCGACGCGCTGATCGAACCCGGCGACCGCATCACCCGCAAGGGCGCAGAGCCGACGAAGCCGCCGCTTTCAAAGCAGCCGCAAATGCCCGCCTATCACTATGTGCGAGGCAAGCACGCCGGCGTGACGCTCGTCAATATCGGCGTCGGCCCGTCGAACGCCAAGACGATCACGGATCACCTCGCCGTGCTGCGCCCGCATGTCTGGCTGATGATCGGCCATTGCGGCGGGCTCCGCCGCACGCAGCGTCTCGGCGATTATGTCCTCGCCCACGCCTATCTGCGCGAGGACAATGTGCTCGACGACGCGCTCCCGCCCTCGATCCCCCTGCCGACGATCGCCGAAGTGCAGCTCGCGCTGACCGCCGCCGTCGAACAGGTCGGCGGCATCCCGAAGGGCCAGTTGAAGGAGCACTTAAGGACCGGCACGGTCGTCACCACCGGCGACCGCAACTGGGAGCTCGATTTTGAAAAGATCGCCGTCCGCCTCAATCAGAGCCGCGCGATCGCCATCGACATGGAATCGGCAACGATCGCCGCCAACGGATTTCGCTATCGCGTCCCCTACGGCACGCTGCTCTGCGTTTCCGACCGGCCCCTGCATGGCGAGATCAAACTCCCCGGCATGGCCGACGCCTTCTACCAGGCCCGCGTCTCGGAGCACCTCGCGATTGGCCTGCGCGCGATTGAATTGTTGCGGGCGGAAGCCGACGCGGGGACGCTGCATTCGAGGAAGCTCCGGAGTTTTGACGAGCCGTTTTTGCGGTAAGGAGTGAAAGACGATAAATTACGGCAATGGAAAGGCAGACTGCATCAATCATTTTCAAAAAGCTCGAGCCGCACTTTGGCGCGTGCGGCATGGCGCATGCTGAGCTTTTCGGGTCCGTCGCGCGCGGACACGCGATGAGCGCGAGCGATGTCAACATCTTGCTGGCGCCGACAGCGGGCGCCGAGCTCAGTCGCCTTAAATTTGGCGCATTAAATTTGGCGCACTTCAAACAAATACTTGTTGCATGAAAATTGACCGAAAATGCGGGGAGGAGAGCAATGCGGTTCAAAGTGCTGGTTACGGTTTTCGCAATGAACGGAGCAGCGCTTGCAGCGGAGCGACCCTTAGAAATTAAGGGCTTTTCGCCAGGAATTAGCACATGGCCCGAGATTGAGGCGTCGGCGAAAGCCGCAGGAATGAGAATCGATTGCCAATGGGGCGATATTTGTTTTTTGGTCGGAATGAATTCTCTGGCTGGCGAACCGATCGAAAACTTCGCTTTTCAATTTGAGGGTGAACTTTTGGCCTCGGTCATGATCACATTCAATTCCAAAAGCGCCGACGCCATCGTCCTAGCCTCTACCGAAAAATATGGATCCGCGAGAATCATAAAAAAAACCAAAATCAATGGCCTTGGCGCGGAGATTCCAAGCGCTACGTATGAATGGAATGATGGAAAGCGAATGCTGCAAGTCGAACCGATAGGTTCTAAGATCGACGAAGGGCAAGTTCTTCTCTTCGACTTGGCTTGGCTTAAGGCCAGCAGTGCCAAATCAGCGACCGAGCGTGCCAACGACCTTTAGTTTTTCAATTAAAAATAAGCATTTAACTGGCTGTCTCGTTTCTCCGACAATTCAATTAGCAAATTTGAATGGTATCGACTCACCATTCTTTGTTTGGGAAGGCACGCTGATGATCGGATGTTGTCGGGCGCGCAAGCTGCGCGCAGTCCTCACAACCCCCGCTCATAAATCCGGTACGTCTTGTAAATCTCCCCGCCCATGTCGGTCAGCATATTGAGCATGTCGGGATTGTTTTCGAGGATCCAGGAAAGCTCGGACGAGGTGACGCCGTTGTCCATGTTCGCGGAGTTCACCATGTCGATGATCTTGTAGGCGAAGGCGGCGCCAATCGGCTTGCCGTGAAGTTTTTTCCTTACGCCCATCAGCGGCATGCGCGCCTGTGAGAGCTTTTTGACCTTCAAACGCCAGAGCAGCTTCGCCCAGTTGAACGGGAGGAGCTTGCCGTCGAAATCGCGGATCGCCTCCATGATGTTCGGCAGCACGAGACCGAAGGCGACCGGCTCGCCGTCATACTCGCAGAAGATGATGTTGTATTTCTCGATGATCGGCCGAAGTTCCTTCGCCATGTGCGCAATCTGCGCCTCGGTCATCGGGACGAAGCCCCAATTGTCGCTCCACGCGTCTTTGTAAATGTCGACGAGGGTCGCGATTTCCGCGTCAAATTTCTTGAAATCGACATTGCGGATCGAGACCTTCGGGCTTGCGAGCGCGCGCTCGATGAATTTCATCCGCCGCTCCGGAATGAACTGGCGGCGCGGAATGTAGCGCAGCGCGTGCATGTCCATCGCCTTCTGGTAGCCCTGCGCCTCGACGTGCCGCTGATACCAGTCGCGGCCATGCGGCATCATCACATAGGGTGCCGTATCGAAACCCGCGATCAGGAGGCCGCATTCTTCATTGACCGAGAACGAGAAAGGCCCCGCGATTTTCTTCATGCTGCGCGCGCGCATCCAGTCTTCGGCGGTCTTCAGGAGCGCCGCAAAAACATCGGCGTCGTCGATCGCATCGAGGAAACCGAAATGGCCGGTCGCATCCTGGTAACGCTCAAGGTGCAAGGGATTGATGAAGGCGGAGATGCGGCCGGCGACCGCGCCGTCTTTCCGCGCGATGAAAAGCTGCATGTCGGCGCCGGCGAGCGCCGGATTGGCTTTCGGGTCGAGCCGCGCGCCGACTTCATATTCGAGCGGCGCCACGTAAGCCGGGTCGCCCCGATAAGCGACTTTCCCGGCGGCGATGAAGGCCTTGCGCCCGGCGGGACCCTCGACGGGGTCGACGATGATGCGGGAGGCGGCTCTGCCTTCGGCCATGGGGCGGGTCCTTTCGCCGTTCGGCCGTTCTTATAGGCGAAATCGCCGACAGATGGGTAGACCGGCGCAAAGGAGCGCCAAAGCGGCAGCGTCATTCTCCGTGTAAGGAGCTAGTCCTTCAGGCGTACGTCGACGCTGGCGCCGGCGTCCGCGACGTCGAACAGGACCTCGCTGATCGGCGGCGGGGCGAGGCGGATCTTCGGGTTCTGCGAGACACCATAGGGCTCCGCCGGCAGGCCGAAAGCGTTCTTGTCGAATTTCTGGTTGGCGTTCTCGTCATGATAGACGACGATCGCCCATTGTCCGGGGGCTGGCGCCGTCACGCAAAACTGCGTCGCCGGTGCGCGCGCGGCGTAGCGAACGCGGAATTCGCGCCCCTTTTTGTTGAGGAAACCGTCGGGATCGTTTCGATACAGCTCGGCGGTCACGAGGCCGGCGCTTTTCTTGACATTCTTGACCGTCACGCGGATTTCATTGGGTGCGCCGTTGCAGCTGACATGGGTGAAGCTCGCGGCGTTGTCCGCCGCCATCGCCGGAGCGGTCGAGGCGAGGCCCGCCGCGAGAAACGCTTTACGCAACATAGCGTCTGTCACCTTTTTCATCGTCAGGCTCATCCCTAGCGAGCGATCCGCCGGAATCGCGTTTCAAATTGGGCGGGAATGTGTCTAGCGCTCACAGAACAAGGATTTGTGACGGTCATCCGGTGACGCGCGCCGCGGGAAACGCCTCGGCCATCGCGCCATAGGCGGCGACAAGCCTGTCGATATCTTCATCCGTGTGCGCCGATGAGACGGCGAGCCGCAGCAGCGAGTCCTTGCCGGGCGTGCCTGGCGGGATCGCCATATTGACGTAGACGCCTTGGTCAAGAAGGAAATTCCAGGCGGCGAAGGCGTCCTCCCTGGTCGGCAGCAGGACTGAAATCACCGGCGCCGGGCCCGCCGCCAGCCGCAGCCCGTACTGGGTGAGCGCGGCGTGCAGGCGACCCACGTTCTTCCAGAGCATTTTCCGCAAGGCGGGCGTCTCCTTGATGTTCCGCAAGGCGGCGCCCGCCGACGCGATCGTCGATGGCGATGGCGAAGCGGTGAATTTGTAGGGGCGCGAGGAAAAGCGAAGATACTCGACCTCCGGATGATTGGACGCGACAAAGCCGCCAATCGAGGCGAGCGCCTTGGAGAACGTCCCGGAATAGAAGTCGATCTGGTCCATCACGCCTTCGGCTTCCGAAACGCCTTTGCCGGTTTCGCCATAGATCCCGAAGGAATGCGCCTCGTCGACGAGAAGATGCGCACCGTGCTTGTGCGCGACCTCGACGAATTCCTTCACCGGCGCCGTATCGCCATACATCGAATACATGCCCTCGATGCAGACGAGCTTGCCCTTGATCTTCGGGTCGAGGCGGCCAAGCCGCTTGTCGAGGCTTTCCGGGTCATTATGACGGAAGCGGATCGTTTCCGCGCCCGACAGCGTGCAGCCGTCATAAATGCAGGCGTGGCAATCGGCGTCGACCAGAACGACGTCCTGCGACGGATCGACGAGGCCCGCGATCGCGCCGAGATTGGCGACAAAGCCGGTCGAAAATACGACGCAATGTTGCATGCCCAGAAACGCTGCGAGATCTCTTTCAATTTGCGTATGGCCGGCGAAGGTGCCGTTGGCGAAACGCGAGCCGGTTGTGCCGGTCCCTTCCTTGTCGAGCGCCTCCTTGGCGGCGGCGATCGCTGCGGGCTCGAATGTCTGGCCGAGATAATTATGCGTCCCGGCGAGCACGGTTTCCCGGCCCTTGATACTGGCGCGGGTCGGCCCTAGCACCTCCTCCATCACCACCGTGAACGGATTTTTGCCGAGGGCCGAAAGCTGGTTGTAGAGGGCGGCGTTTTTTTCGAATTTGTCGAAGAGGCTCATGCGCGTCAGCCTTGCTGTCCCTTGATGGCGTGAATGGCGTCGACCAGCTGGCCGATCGTCTTGGTTTCGGAGATCGTGTTGACCGGAATCGAGATATCGTAATAATCCTCGATATCCATGACGATATCGAGAACCGAAACGCTGTCGACTTCGAGATCCGCGACGAGATCGACATCGCGCGACAGCTTGACGCCCTTGTGATTCAGCGGCTCGAGCAACCCGCAAATCCGGCGAAAGACGAGATCGTCATCCTCCTGAATCCCTGACTGTTCCATCGTCGCCATTATCGTCTCCGTTATTCAATCCGCTGGAAAGGCTCTATAACAGCCCCTGTTCTTGATACCAGCGGACGGTTTTTGCAAACCCTTCCTTGAGCGGCGTCTTCGGCCGCCAGCTCGTCGCGGCGCCGAAGAGATTGTCTCGCGCCACCCAGTCGGGATGGAACAGCTCATTCACCTGGCCTTGTCGGATCGACGGCGTTCTGCCGAAGATGCTCTCCGCCGCGCGCACGCCTTCATGGAGTAGGGCGACCGCCGGCTTCGGGATCCTGAGCGCCATCGTCGAATTCCCGAAAACCGCGCTCAAGGTCTTGCCGATCTCGGTCCAGCTCCGCCCGCCCGGCGCGTCATCCTCAACTTCGTAAACGACCCCGGGCGCGCCTTCGCTGGCGGCGGTGATCAGGGCCGCCGCCGCGTCGTCGACATAGAGAAGCGACGCGCGCGCCGGCGTGTCGGTCGCGGGCTCAAAAGCGAATCCCGACTTCAGCAGCTTGAAATAGGGGAGCGTAACGAGGTCGCCCGGGCCGTAGATCGCCGGCAGCCGGAGCGCCAGAAATGCGCCGCCCGCCGCTGTCGCGATTGCGCTTTCACTTTCGAATTTCGAGCGCGCGTAAGGAGACGTGACCGGCGAGCGCGCCGACAGCGACGACGCATGCACGAACAGCGCTCCGGCCGCAGCCGCC
>JBGSSK010000092.1:0-7217 GCA_041737095.1 Parvularculaceae bacterium
CCTGACGACCTCGCCGCAGCGAAGGCCCGCCGCGCGGCCGAACACGACGAGGTCGATGAGCGAGTTCGAGCCGAGCCGGTTTGCGCCGTGAACGGAGACGCACGCCGCTTCGCCGATCGCCATCAGTCCCGGCACGACGGCATCGCAATTGTCGCCGCGCTTGGTGACGACCTCGCCATGATAATTCGTCGGTATGCCGCCCATGTTGTAGTGGACGGTCGGCAGGACCGGGATCGGGTCTTTCGTCACATCGACGCCCGAAAAAACCCGCGCCGACTCCGAAATCCCCGGCAGGCGTTCGTGAATGATCTTCGGATCGAGGTGATTGAGGTTCAGGTGAATATGATCCTTGTCCGCACCGACGCCGCGGCCTTCGCGGATCTCGATCGTCATGGCGCGGCTGACGACGTCGCGGCTGGCAAGGTCTTTCGCCGACGGCGCGTAGCGCTCCATGAAGCGCTCGCCCTCTGAATTGGTGAGATAGCCGCCTTCGCCCCTGACGCCCTCGGTGATGAGGACGCCGGCGCCGTAAATGCCGGTCGGATGGAACTGCACGAATTCCATGTCCTGCAGCGGCAGGCCGGCGCGCAGCACCATCGCGTTGCCGTCGCCGGTGCAGGTGTGCGCCGAGGTGCAGGAGAAATAGGCGCGGCCATATCCGCCGGTCGCAAGAATCACCATCTTGGCATTGAAGCGGTGGATCGATCCGTCATCAAGCCGCCACGCCATCAGGCCGCGACAGGCGCCGTCATCGTCCATGATGAGGTCGAGCGCGAAATACTCGATGAAGAATTTGGCGTTCTGCTTGACCGACTGGCCGTAGAGCGTGTGCAGCATTGCGTGGCCGGTGCGGTCGGCGGCGGCGCAGGTGCGCTGGATCGGGCCTTCGCCGAAATTCTTCGTCATGCCGCCGAAGGCGCGCTGATAGATCTTGCCGTCATCGGTCCGGCTGAACGGAACGCCCCAATGCTCAAGCTCGTAAACGGCGGCGGGCGCATGCTTGCAGAGATATTCGATCGCGTCCTGGTCGCCGAGCCAGTCGGAGCCTTTGACGGTGTCGTACATGTGCCAGCGCCAGTCGTCGGCGCCCATATTGCCGAGCGCCGCCGAGATGCCGCCCTGCGCCGCGACGGTGTGCGAGCGAGTCGGAAAAACCTTGGTGACGCAGGCGGTCTTCAGCCCGGCCTGCGCCGCGCCCAATGTTGCGCGCAGGCCCGATCCGCCGGCGCCGACGACGACGACGTCATATTCGTGGTCAATGATTTCGTAGGCTGCTGACATGATGCGTTCTCAAAACGAAAGGACGTACAAGGACCAGACGCCGAGGAGCGCGGCCCCGAGGCTGGCGAAGAGATTGAGGAGCTTCCAGACGCCGCGGAACCCCTTGCCGGCGTAATCGTCGATGATTTCGTTGAGGCCGATGCGCATGTGAAAGGCGCCGACGACGATCAAGAGGCCCATGAGGATTGCGTTCGCCGGCGCGGCGATCCAGGCGCGCATTTCCTCGTAGCTTGCGCCGGCGTGAGCGACTGCGCCCGCCAGGAACCAGATGATCAACGGCAGGAGAATGACCGCGCTCGCGCGCTGGACGATGAAGGTTGCGGTGCCTTTGTGCGTCATCGCTCTATCCCTCGCCGCGCGCCGACACCCCGGCGGCGACAATGACGATCGCCAGCACGAGGGAGACCGCGAAGGAATACCAGGCGGTCATCGTCGCCGTCTTGACGTCGAGGCCGCGGCCGCTGTCCCAGTAAAGGTGCCTGAGGCCGTTGCAGGCGTGAAAGAGCAGCGCCCAGGCATAACCGAACAGCACGAAAACGCCGAAGGGCGAGCCGAGAAACGCGCCGACCGGCGCGAAAAAATCCGCGCCGCGCGCCGCAGCGAAGGCCCACGCCGCCAGGAGAATCGTGCCGGAGTAAAGCGCCGCTCCGGTCGCCCGGTGGGCGATCGAGGCGGCCATTGTCGGCGTCCAGCGCCAGATCTGAAGATGCGGCGATAACGGACGGGCGGGCGCTTTCGGCGAAACCATGGATTTCCCTTGAAAATTGCAAGCCGGGGCGGATGCGCCGGACAATAGGCGCGCCGAACCCCCTGTCAACGCGGCGAAACGCCGACGGAATGTCGAGCGCCGCCTTGTGATCGCCGCTTTGCCGTTGCCAAGCATGCGCCGAATGCCGCACTATCGCCGCCGGGGTTCAGAGGGGCGTTTGATGGGTCGATTTCTTTTCGCCGTCGCCGCGGCGGCGCTGCTGGCGTCGGGCGCGCCGGCGTTCGCGCAATCACGGAGCGCCGTGACCGCGGTTGAACTTGAAGCGATCCTCGATGGGGCGGGGTTCCCGGTCAACGTCATCGAGGATGCGGCGACCGGCGCGCCGGTCGCCAGTGTTCAGGCCGGCAATGTGCAATTCTGGATCCGGGCGCTTGATTGCGCCGGCGCGCCGAAGGCCTGCTCGACGCTGGTCTTCTTTGCGAATTTCGAACTCGGAAGGACAGCGAGCCAGAAAGACTTCGAAATCGTCAACCGCTTCAATGACAGCCAGGTCTTCGGCCGAGCCTATCTGCTCCCCGGCCGCAACCAGGTCGGCGTCGATTACGTGATCGAACTCGACGGCGGCGTTTCGATGGAACACATTTCAAAAAACATCGGCCGCTGGGCCGACGTCATCAACGCCTTCATCAATCATTTCAGCCAGGGACAATCGTCGAGCTGAGGCTTTTGCCTCAGTTACGGGATTTGCGCAGCGCTTGCGCGCGCCGTCGCGCCCGGTTGTCCGATTTTTCAGCTTCACGCCGCCCGCGCGACGAGCGCAGACAATTTCGGCGGAAGATCGGCGCCGAGATCGCGCATGTAATGCAGCAAGGCTTTCTCGATTTCATCGAACTTGCCGTTGCGGCCGATGCGATCGGCGAGCCAGTCGGCTTCCTGCGCCGACACCCGCTCGGCGATGGCGGCGGCGATGGCGTCGTCCGCGTTCTTGCGGCCGGCGACCGAACGCTTCTGGCCATAGGCCTCGCGAATGCCGGAAAGGCCGCCCGAGAACATCCGCCCGAAAAACCCGGCGGGGTTGACGGTCTGGTCCTTCACCCAGTCATGCAGGCGCAGCGCTTCCTCGCGCGGCAGCGGCCGATAGCCGACATGCGCCATCAGGTGCGCGGCGATCGCCTTGATGAAAAGATCCGCCCACGAAGGGTCATTGTCGGCCGTGATCGTCAGCTCATGAAGGTCAAACAGTAGTTCGGCCTCGTCGCGCGTGATCGCTATCGATCCGTCGCCGGCCGATGCGTAGAGATAGCGCCGCAGCAGCTCGACGTCCTGTTTCGACATGCGCGGGCCGCCTTTGCGCTCGGCGATGAGGCGGCGAAACTGGTCGGCGGCGAAGGACGCCATGTCGGGCGGCGTCGCGGTCGCTTTCTCCATCAGGGCGACTAGAAGCTGGATCTCGATCGTGCTCGCCTTGCCGCCGTCACGGGCGATGAAGGCTTCAAGGTGCTCAAACTCCTCATTTGTCAGGTAGCCGTTCGGTTCTTCTTCGCGCAGAAAGAAATCGGCGGCGGTTTCGGCGAAATAATCCGCCCATTCCCTGTCGCCCTGCGGGGCTTTCTCCGCCAGCCTGAACAGCGCCGCGAGTTCCGCGCGGCTGACGACCCCGTCGGCGAAAACATTCTTCCGCAGGAAGAGCACATCATCGGCGCTGACATATCCGTCGGCGCCGACGCTGCGAATCAGCGTCTCGACATTGGCGTTCGGCATTGAGGACGAGCCTCCCCTGATTTTTCAGGATGAAACTCGCGCAACCGGGTTAAGAACGCGGTAACGTGAACGCAGGCCTTGCGTATAAATGAATCGTTAATCGGCGGTCTTGTGGACGACGCCGTTCTTCATCACGAAATCGACATCGAGCAGCGCGTTGATGTCGATTGTCGGATCGCCAGTCGTCGCAATGATGTCGGCGTATTTGCCGGGCGCGATCGACCCGAGCTTGTCGGCCTGGCCCAGATGGTCGGCGGCCGCGACGGTCGCCGCCCTGATCGCTTCCATCGGCGTGAAGCCGGCGGCGACCATCAAGGGAAACTCACGGGCGTTCTCGCCGTGCTTCGAAACGCCGGTGTCGGTGCCGAAGGCGACCTTGACGCCGCCTGCACGCGCGCGCTTGGCCATGTCGTGCATCTGCGGGCCGACTTTCAGCGCCTTGTCGCGTTGCGGCGGCAACAGGAACGAATTCGGGTCCTTCGCCCAGCCGACGACAGTCTCGCCGGCAAGCAGCGTCGGCACAAGATAAGCGCCGCTCTTCTTGAAGAGCTGGATCGATTCATTATCGAGATAGGTGCCGTGCTCGATTGAATCGACGCCGGCCTTCAGCGCCGCATTGATGCCGGCCGTTCCATGCGCGTGCGCCGTCACCTTGCGGCCCATCGCATGCGCGCTTTCGACGATCGCGGCGAGTTCGTCCGGAAAAAACTGCTGTTCAAGGCCCGCCGCAGTGTTCGACAGAACGCCGCCGGTCGCGGTCAGTTTGATGTGATCGGCGCCGCGCCGCACCTGGTCGCGAACGGCGCGGCGGCAATCGGCGGGACCGTTGCAGACGGCGGGCGAATGCAGGATTTCAGCGATGTCGTCGCGATAGCCTTGCGTGCCGTCGCCATGTCCGCCGGTGACCGAGATCGTCGCGCCCGACGCGAAAATGCGCGGCCCCGCGACGGCGCCGCTGTTGACGCCGTCGCGCAGCGCGAAAATCGCGTCCCCGGAACCGGCGCCGACATCCCGTACCGTCGTGAAACCGGCCATCAGCGTTTTTCTGGCGAACGCCGCGCCGGCGATCGCATCGTCGGCGTCGGACATCTCGACCGCCTGCAGCCTCGCTTTCGGATTGTTCTCGCCGAGAATATGGACATGGCTGTCGATCAGGCCGGGCAGCACAAAGCTGCTTTTCAGATCAAGGATCCTGACGCTATCGCCGTCGGCCGCGCCCGCCGCCGCTGCGTCGACATAGCCGGCGGCGATACGGTCGATCATCCCGTCGCGGATGATGACGCTCTGTTCGGCGCGCGCCGCGCTCCCCGGCGTCGCCAGCAATTTTCCGGCGTGAATGATGGCGATATCGGCGGCGGCGACAGGCGTCGCCGCCATCATGGCGAGTGCGGTCAGCGTCGTTTTCATGTCGGAACCCTCCAGCGCAAGCCGCGCATCGTTTGAGAAGCCGCCTGGCCTTTCAATGAGGAGGCGCTTGACCTTGCGGCCGATTTGGCCAGTCTCTGCGGCGTCGCCCGCATCTTTCCGCAACAGAGAAGCCGTCCATGTCCGATACGCCCCCCGACCGCCTCAGCGTCAATCCGAAGAGCCCGCATTTCGATCAGGAAGTGCTGCAGCGCGATGTCGGCATTCGTTTCAACGGCGAAGAGAAAACCAATGTCGAGGAATATTGCGCCTCGGAAGGATGGATCCGCGTCGCGGTCGGCAAGACGCTCGACCGCAAGGGCAATCCGTTGACGCTGACGCTGAAAGGCAAGGTCGAGCCGTATTTTCGCGCGCCGGCCGAGCCTGGGCCGGAATAGGCGCTACCGGCTTTTCTTCGCGATATAGAGCCGATTTTCGCCGAAATCGAGCGCGAGATCCTGCGCGGTCAACACGTCAAGTCCGAGCAGGCCGACCGAAAGATGCTGGACGCCGATCTCATCGAAAATCGGCGCGTTGTAGATCCAGACCGGCGTCGATTTCCAGCTCCGGCGTCCAAGCTGAATGCGATTGAGGCGCGCCGTCCGCAGGGTCGTGCGATCGTCAAACAAGTCCTTGAGGCGGCTCCCCGTCGTCAGCCCTTCGCTCAAACTGGTGG
This sequence comes from Parvularculaceae bacterium, assembly GCA_041737095.1. Lineage (GTDB taxonomy): Bacteria > Pseudomonadota > Alphaproteobacteria > Caulobacterales > Parvularculaceae > Amphiplicatus. Next base: position 5,832 of record JBGSSK010000092.1, read on the forward strand.
AGATCGTACTCGCATAAATGGCTTCGGCGGCGCGATAATTAATCAGCGTCGTCACCGATCCGAGATCGATGATGAAAGTCGTCTGCGATCGATTGATTGCGCCCTTCGCTGTATAAAGCGCGCCGGACGCCGCCGCATAAGTCTGGGCGCGCACCGGAACCGCTGTCCACCCGCTGACAAGGTCCTTCGGCAATTGCCCATGCGGATAAAGACTCATCGTCTTTTCGCGGACGTCGAACGCGATCGCATACCGGCGCAGAAAATCGATACCGATAATGCCGGCCGGGGTCTTTCTCGACCCGCCCCAGTCAGGGACGATGACGCCGACGTGATCGGGCAACGAGGCGGGCCCGATATTCAGGTTCCCGAATTTGAATGTGTCGAGCCAGTCAGATCCGGTAATGCCGAGCACGCGACGCGGTCCGCGACCGGTCGGCTCAAATTTTTCGATCGCGGCGAGATTTTCGAACGCCAAAGTCAGCGTCGCGCCCGTATCGACGATGAAATCATAGGGACCGCGCCCGTTGATCGTGACGCTGACGGTCAGCGCGCCGTCATAATCGGTTCGGTAGGGAACGACCGCGATCGGCTGCGCCGCCTGCGCGAGTTGCGCCAGCCCACACAGCACGATCATCGACAGAGCGACGAGGCGCGACATCGACGCGAGCCCTCCCGTGTAGCTCCGGTTCCTCACACGACCGCCTTTGCCTTGAGACTAGCAGGTGGATGCCCCTCTGCACACGACAAGCCCCAGCCTTTCCCCCTCAATCATCGCACTGACGACACGGTTCGTCGAACGCTGTGCAGCCGCAAGTTCCGGGCGGCCAGCGGAGCGGCGCAGCGGTAGGTTAATCAAGATGCCGACGTAAGGAACCAGATGTCGAAAGCCGCCGATCAAGACAGCGAACGCTGGCGCGCTGTCGAACAGCGCGACCAGAGGTTCGACGGTCAATTTTTCTCTTGCGTGACGACGACCGGCGTCTATTGCCGTCCCTCCTGCGCCGGGCGGCCGTTGCGCCGCAATGTCGTTTTCGCTGCAACGCGTCAGGAAGCGGAACGCGCCGGATTCCGGCCCTGCAAAAGGTGCCGGCCGGAGCGCCTCGTCGTCGGCGCGCTCGAAGACCGCATCGCCGCCGTCGACTGGCCGGCGGCCGCGGCTGCCCTCAATAATGACGGCTTCGCCGCGCTCGGCCGGATGCTTGACGACGCGGAGTGCGCAGCGCTTCGTGATCTGTATCCCGGAGAGCAGGGATTCAGATCGACCGTGTCGATGGACCGGCACGGGTTCGGCGCCGGCGCGTACAAATATTTCAGCGATCCGCCGCCGCGCCCGGTCGCCCGGTTGCGCGAGGGCCTTTACGCCCGGCTCGCCCCGATCGCCGAGGA
>JBGSSK010000299.1:0-4513 GCA_041737095.1 Parvularculaceae bacterium
GGCGGCGGCGTCCGGGCGGCGACGCGGCAGCTCGTAAGCGAACAGGGCGCCGTCACCCGCACCAACACGCCGACAAATATCGCGGTAACAGGCGACGGGTTTTTTGTTGTCGCCGAAACCGCGAGATCCGAGGGCTCGTCGCCCTTGCTGTTCACGCGCGCCGGCGATTTCGCGCCCGACGCGCTCGGCAATCTTGTGAGCGCCGGCGGCTATTACCTGCAAGGCGCGAGCGTCACGACCGGCGCGCGGACCGGTTTCGGCGGCCTGCAAAGTCTCGAAACGGTCAACGTCAACCGCGCCCCGGCCGGCGCCGACCCGGCGACGCTGGGCGCCCTGACCGGAATTGCGATCGACGCCGACGGCTTCGTCAATGCGTCCTATGCGACCGGTGAGACCTTCGCGCTCTTCCGCATTCCGCTGGCGCAGTTCGTCAATCCCGAAGGGCTCGAGAACGCCGAGCGAACGGCTTTTCGCAACACGACGCTGTCGGGCGATGCGACCCTTTCTGCGGCGCGCAGCGGATCGGCCGGCGCCATCGAAGGATCGGCCCTCGAGATCTCGACCGTTGATATCGGCCAGGAATTCTCGACGCTGATCACGACGCAGCGCGCCTACTCGACGGCCTCGCGGGTCATTTCGACCGCAGACGAACTCTGGCGGACGCTTGTCGAGACCGCGTCCTAGGATCAATTCGGAACACCTGGTCCCGCAATGGCGCGTGCCAAAACAGAATTCAAATCCTCATACCGTATCAATGTCTTAGGCTTGAATTTACCGTGACATTTAGCCGTTTCTTAAAAGCGGATCGCGTATGGTCGGCACACTGAGTTGTGTATTTCGAAGGAACGACAGCCAATGACCGTCGCCGCTCAACAAGCAGCGCAACCGCGATCGAAGGAGCCGTATGTCATCGGCCCTGACGGTCTGCCGCTGACGCTTGCGGATCTACCGCCGCCGACCACCAAGCGGTGGGTCATTCGCCGCAAGGCGGAAGTCGTCGCCGCTGTTCGCGGCGGTCTACTGACGCTCGAAGAAGCTTGCGAGCGCTATCAACTCACTCTCGAGGAGTTTCTCGCCTGGCAAAAGGCGATCGACCAGTTCGGCATGCCGGGCCTTCGCGCGACTCGTGTCCAGCAATATCGCTAGACGCAATTGTCGATCTGAACTTTGGAAAGGCCTGCGCAGAGCGCGGGCCTTTTTCGTTTAAGACATTCTTCATCAATCGAAGAACTCCCGGCCTAACGGAATATTTACGGTGAGCACGGCAAATTTTGCCGGGCGACGTCAGGACATTGTGACCGACGACGCGATTTGACGAGGGCCGGCCGTGAATGAATTGATGGGGATGATCCGATCCTTCGGGATTGCGCGACTTGCGGCGATCGTCGGCGTGACGATCGGCGTCGCTGTCGCCATGGCGCTCCTCGTCATCCGCATTGGCGATCAGCCGATGCAACTTCTTTACGCCGATCTGGAACCGAAAGACGGCCAGGACCTGGTCGCGCGCCTTGAGCAGCAGGGCGTCAGGTATGATCTGCGCGAAAGCGCCGGCAAGGTCTCGATCTTCACGGCGCGCGACGACGCGCCCGCAATCCGGCTGCAACTCGCCGGCGACGGCTTCGTCGCAAGCTCCGGCAATGTCGGTTATGAAATCTTCGACCAGCAGGACGCGCTTGGCGCGACGTCGTTCCAGCAGAACATCAACCGGCTTCGCGCGCTCGAAGGCGAAATCGCGCGCAGCATCGCGACGATCGCCGGCGTAAGATCAGCCCGCGTCCATCTGGTGCTGCCGGAGCGCGAGCTGTTTTCCCGAGACCGCCAGCAGGCGACGGCCTCGATCGTCGTCGATGCGCCGGCCGGGCTCGACAAGCGATCGGTCCGGGCGATCGTCAATCTGACGGCGTCGGCGGCGCCGGGGCTTTCGCCGTCGCGGGTGACGATCCTCGATTCCGCCGGCGATCTTCTGGCGTCCGGCCAGGAGGGCGACAATCCGCTGTCGATGACGGGCGGCGTCGATGAACGCATCGCCGCGACTGAAGCGCGCATGCGCCGCACGATTGAAGACATCGTCGGGAAAATCGTCGGCGCCGACAATCTCCGGGTGCAGGTCGCGGCCGATATCGATTTCAGCCGCGTCACCGAAACCGCCAACATCATCGACCCGGACAGCCAGACCGTTTTGTCGGCGACGATCGTCGAGGATGCGTCGAATTCCAACGATCCGGCGCTAACGCGCGGCGTCACAGTCGCCAACCAGTTGCCTGAAACCGCGCTGGTCGATCCGCAAGGGATCGCAGCAGCGACCGCTGCGGCGCGGCGCACCGAAGAGACAACCAATTACGAAATGACGCGCACGGTCCGCAATGAGGTGCGAGAGGTCGGCGGCGTCAAGCGGCTGTCAGTCGCGGTCGCCCTCAATATGGCGACGCAGCCGGGCGCGGACGGCGCTCTCATCCCGGCGCCGCGCAGCGAGGAAGAAATAGCGCGCATCACAGCGCTCGTCCGTTCCGCGATCGGCTACAACGCGGCGCGCGGCGACCAGATCAACGTTGTCGAAGCGGTCTTCCAGCCGACCGCGCCGGTCGAAGCAGGCGGTCAGTCCGCCTTCGCTGCGCCGCCGGCGCTCAGTTCCGCGGTTGCGATGCGCGCGGCGGAAATCGGCGCGCTGGCTCTCGTCGCGCTCGCTTTCATTGTCTTTGTGCTGCGGCCGTTGCTCTCCGCCAGCCCGAATGCCGAGACGCCCGTCGCCGCCGCGCAAGGCAAACTCGAAACGCCGAGACCCGCGGCGCAGGCCGCCCTGCCCGCGCCGACGCCCGGCGGGCTCGAAAACCTCATTGATCTCGCGCAGGTCGACGGCAAGGTGAAGGCGTCCTCGCTGAAACGCGTCGCCGAGGTCGTCAAAAACCATTCCGATGAATCGGCCGGCATTCTGAAAAGCTGGATCAGGCAGGCGTCATGAGCGCGACCACCATCAATTCCGCGAGCGAGCTGAGCGGCGCCGAGCGCGCCGCCGTTGTCATGCTCGCCCTCGGCGAGGAAGCGTCAAAGCCGTTGTGGGCGGCGTTCGACGAGGACGAGTTGCGCGAGGTCACGCTGGCGATTTCGAAACTCGGCGCCGTCGCCTCGGAAGTCGTCGAGGGCCTCCTCTATGATTTCGTCATGAACCTCTCCTCGACCGGCGCAATCTCGGGATCGACCGCATCGGCGCAACGCTTTCTCCGACATGTCCTGCCGGCCGAAAAAGCCGAATCGATCCTTGAAGACATCAAGGGCCCCGCGGGCAAGACGATGTGGGACAAGCTCGCCAACGTGAATGAGCGCATCCTTTCCGGCTATCTGAAGAACGAGCACCCGCAAACCGTCGCCGTCATCCTGTCGCGCATCCGGGCCGAGCATGCGGCGAAGGTCCTGAGCGCGCTTCCTCCGCTTTTCGCAGAGGAGGTCATTACGCGGATGTTGCATCTTGGTCCGGTGCAAAAGGAAGTTCTCGACCAGATCGAGCTGACTCTCAGGACGGAATTCATGGCCGCCCTTTCGCGCGGCCAGGACCGCGATTCTTACGAGTCGATGGCCGAAATCTTCAACAGTTTCGACCGGGCGACGGAGCGGCGTTTCATGGACGCCTTGCAGATGAAGAATCCGAGCGCCGCCGACCGCATCAGGTCGCTGATGTTCGTATTCGAAGACATCGCCCGGCTCGACGCGCAGGACATGCAGACGCTGCTGCGCTTCATCGACAAGTCGGATCTTGCAGTCGCGCTAAAGGGATCCAGCGACGCCATCAAGACGCATTTCCTCGCCAACATGTCGGAGCGTGCTTCGAGCATCCTGCGCGACGATATCGAAATCATGGGTCCCGTTCGCCTCAAGGATGTCGACCAGGCGCAGCGTAAAATCATCGAGATCGCCAAGAAGCTTGCGGATGAAGGATCGATTTTCGTTTCGACGAGCGACGAAGAGGAGCTCGTTTACTAGATGAATACGGTGCGCCTCCCCTTCAGTTTCGACGAATTTCGCGCATCGGCGAAGGCGGGCGAGGCGGCTCCCGCCGTCGCGACCTATTCCGCAGAGGACCTCGCCGAGGCTAGGGAAGCTGGAATTGTCGAAGGGCGCCGGCTCGCAATGGAAACGCTGGCGGCGGAAGAAGTCGCGTCGCTGGAGCGGATCGCCGCACGCCTCGCCGGCGAGGCGCACGCTGGCGAAGCCGCAATGATCGAAGCGCGCTCGGAAGTCGTCAAAATCGCCCGGCTCTTTCTCGAAGAGTTCTGCATCGGCGTCGCCGAAGCGCGCGAAATCGACGTTGCGACGGATCTTCTCGCGCGCCTCGTCGAGAATTCCGAGGACCGGCGTGCAGCGAAACTCTTCCTCAGCGCGAAAAGCCTCGTGCGATTGAAGCCGCGCCTTGATGCGGCGCTCGATGCGCAGGCGCTTTCGGAGATCGTGTCGGTCGCCGGCGACAAGGCGTTGAAACCCGGCGAAGCGCGCCTTGACTGGCGCGGCGGCGGCGCGAGGC
>JBGSSK010000302.1:0-2232 GCA_041737095.1 Parvularculaceae bacterium
GCGGCGGCGGGAGAGGCGATCGTCGCCGGCCTCGCCGCGCCGCTCGCCGCCGCTGGGCGCAGCGATGACGCCGAGGGCGTTGTCGTCTATCGCGGCGGCGAGTCGCAATAAGGCCGCGCCATCAGAGCGTATCCTGAAAGCGGATCGGTTCGCCGGCCGCGGCGCCCAGAATTTCATTATCGCGCATGACGGTCCGGCCCCGGATGATCGTCATGACCGGCCAGCCCTTGACCTCCATGCCGTCGAAGGGTGTCCAGCCGACCCGCGAGGCGGACCAGGCGTCGGTGATCTTCTCGCGCCGGGCGAGATCGACGATCGTGAAATCGGCGTCATAGCCCTTGGCGATGCGCCCCTTGCCGGCGATCGCGAAGATGCGATTCGGCCCGTGGCAGACGAGATCGACAAAACGCTGCAGGCTCAGCCGCCCTTCCGCGACGTGGTTCAGCATCACCGGAACCAGCGTCTGCACGCCCGGCATGCCGGAAGGGGAGCCGGGATAGGGCTTTTCTTTTTCCTCGCGAGTATGCGGCGCATGATCCGACCCGATCACATCGAAGACGCCCTGTTCGAGCGCGGTCCAGAGCCCGGCTTGATGGCGGCGGTCGCGGATCGGCGGGTTCATCTGCGCACGGCCCTTCATTTCGCGATAGCAGTCGGGCGCCGCCAGCGTCAAATGCTGCGGCGTCACTTCCGCCGACGCAATATCCTTGGCGGCGGCGAGGATCGGGCCTTCCTCCGCGGTTGAAACATGCAAGACGTGGATGCGCCGCCGCGCCTCGCGCGCCAAGCGCAGCAACCGGTTGGTGGAGGAGATCGCAGCTTCGGCGGTTCGGACATCGGTATGCGATGTCCAGTCGCCGTCGCGCGCGAATTTCCTGTTGTCGCGCAACATGAATTCGTCTTCGGAATGGACGGCGACCCGGCGCGACCCGTGGCGCAACACTTCAAGAACGCCGGCGTCATCCTCGACGAGGAGGTCGCCGGTTGAGGCGCCCATGAATATCTTGACGCCGCAAACGCCCTTGAGGCGCTCCAGCTCGATCAGGTCCTTCGGGTTGTGATGCGTCGCGCCGACATAGAACGCATGATCGCAGAACATGCGGTGATGGGCGCGACGGAGCTTGTCGTCGACCGCCGCCGCGGTCGTCGTCAGCGGATTGGTGTTCGGCATCTCGAATACGGCGGTGACGCCGCCAAGCACCGCCGCGCGGCTTCCCGATTCGAGATCTTCCTTGTGGGCAGGTCCCGGCTCGCGAAAATGCACCTGCGTGTCGATGACGCCAGGCAGGACATGAAGGCCCGCGCAGTCGATCGTCTCGCCGGCGCTCGCCGCGCCGAGATCGCCGATCTCGGCGATCCGGCCGTCGCGAACGCCGACATCGCGCTTTGCTTCGCCGTCATGATTGACGACGGTTCCGTTCTTCAAGAGCAGGTCAAATTTTTTCACCATGGCGCTATCTAGCGCGCGCGCCTGCGAATGTCAGCCGACCCTCAGGAAGGACGCCGGGCCAGCAGGATCGGAAGGGCGTAGAGCGCGAAGATGAGCACGTTGAACCCGGCGTTCGACGCCGCCCCGGCGGCGATCGACCCCGTGCTGTCGATCACGAACCAGCAGCCGGTCGACAACAGGGCGGCGTTCAGAATGCGGCGCTCCCCCGCCTCGATGGCGGGGGCGACCAGCAGGAGGTTGAAAACGCCGAGCGCGGTCAGAACGCCGCCGCCGATCGCGCTCATCAGCCGGCCGCCCTCATTGATCGCCCCTGGATCGCCGTCGATCGGCCATTTGAGGAGGTCGAACGACCATTGCGTCGCGCCATCAAGACCGGGCGTCGACCCGGCGGCCCACAATAGGCCGCCGAGAACGAAACTGACAAAGACATGCGTGCGGAAGATCGCGGCGGCGAGTTTGGTCGGCATGGCGGTTTCCTTTCATTGAGCATGGCTCAGATCGCCTGTTCGGCCAAACTGAAACAATTACTTCGGAGGTAATGGCGCGGCTGCGCCGTGCCGCTAAGATCATCCAGACAATAGAGGGAGGCTCGAGTGGAGCGGCGCTTCGGCGATATCATCCGCGGCTGGCGAACGGCGCGGCGGCTGAGCCAGCTCGATCTCGCGCTCGCCGCCGGCGTTTCTTCGCGCCATTTGAGTTTTCTCGAATCCGGGCGCGCCGCGCCGAGCCGGGCGATGACCTTGCGGCTGGCGACGGCGCTCGAAATGCCGAAATCGGAGGCG
>JBGSSK010000362.1:0-1942 GCA_041737095.1 Parvularculaceae bacterium
GCTTGCGCGCGGGCCTTCGCGGCGGCCGGCGCCGGCGTCGTCATGGCCGACATCAACGACCAGAAGAATCGCGACACGGCCGACCTCATCACCATTGATATCGATGCGCGCTGCATCCCGCACGCTTGCAATGTCGCGAGCGAAGCGGACTGCGAGGGGCTCGTCTTGCGCGCGCTCGACGAATTCGGGCGGATTGACGTGCTCGTCAATAATGCCGGCGTCGTCGCGCCGGGGACGATCCTTGAACTGCATCCGTCTGAGTGGGACCGGGTGATGGACATTAACCTGCGCGCCTATTTCGTGCTGTCCCAGATGACGGCGCGCGCAATGATCGAGCGCGGCATTCGCGGATCGATCGTCAACATGTCGTCGCTCAACGCGGAGCTCGCAATCGCCAACCAGGTCGCGTATGTGGCGTCAAAGGGCGGCGTTCAGCAATTGACCAAGGCGTCCGCGCTCGGCCTCGCCGAGCATGGCATCAGAGTGAACGCGATCGGTCCCGGATCGATCATGACCGAACTCTTGAAGACCGTGATGGCCGACGATGCAGGGCGGAAGAAAATACTTTCGAGAACGCCGCTCGGCCGCGTTGGGGAGCCGGCGGAGATCGCCGGCATCGCGCTCTTCCTCGCCAGCGAACTTGCAAGCTACATCACCGGCCAGACGATCATAGCAGACGGCGGGCGCGCGGCGCTGAATTACATCGTGCCGGTCAATGCAGGCTAGGGCGCGCCTCGCGGTCGATATCGGCGGGACTTTCACCGATATCGCGCTGGAGCGGCCGGGCGCTGCGCTCATCACGGCGAAGACCCTGACGACGCCGAGAGCGCCGGAAGAAGGCGTCATGATCGGCGTCGCCGAGGCGCTGGCGAAGGCCGGGCTCAACCCGCGCGATATCGCCGTCATCATTCACGGGACGACGCTTGCGACGAACGCCCTCATCGAAAAGCGCGGGGCGCGGACGGCGCTGCTGACGACCGAGGGCCATCGCGATTCGCTCGAAATGGCGTACGAAAACCGCTTCGAGCAATATGACATCGATATCGACCGCCCTGCGCCGCTGGTTCCTCGCTGGTTGCGCCTGCCGATTCGCGAACGACTGAACGCGAAGGGCGAAGTGCTTGTCCCGCTCGATGACGCAAGCGTCATGGCGGCGCTGCCCATACTCGATCGCGAGAAGGTTGAAAGCCTCGCCATCGGATTTCTCCATTCATACGCCAATCCGGCCCATGAAGAACGCGCGGCCGACATCGTCGCCTCGGCGCGGCCCGGCCTGTCGATTTCGCTGAGTTCCGCGACCGCTCCGGAAATCCGCGAATATGAGCGGCAAACGACGACGGTCGCCAACGCCTATGTCCGTCCGCTGATGGAGCGCTATCTGCGCGCGCTGGAGCGGATGTTTGCTGAAAATGGCTTTGACTGTCCGTTCCTGCTGGCGACATCCGGCGGCGGCGTCTGCACAGTCGAGACGGCGGCGCGCCATCCGATCCGCCTCGTTGAGTCAGGTCCGGCCGGCGGCGCGGTGCTCGCGGCGTCGCTGGCGCGTCGTCTCGATATTCCGGAACTTCTCTCGTTCGACATGGGCGGCACGACCGCGAAAATGTGCCTGATCGATGATTTCGAACCGGCGAGCGCTCGCGTTTTCGAGGTTGATCGTTCCTATCGTTTCAGGAAGGGGTCGGGGATGCCGATCCGGATCCCGGTCATCGATCTCGTCGAGATCGGCGCCGGCGGCGGCTCGATCGCCCATCTCGACAGCCTGAAGCGGATCAGCGTCGGGCCGGAGAGCGCCGGGTCCGAACCGGGTCCCGCCTGCTATGCGCGCGGCGGGGCGGCGTTTACGGTGACCGACGCCGACCTCCTGCTTGGACGCATTGTTCCCGAGAATTTTGCGGGCGGCGCGATTGGCCTGAAAGCGGAGCCGGCGCAGACGGCGCTTGCG
>JBGSSK010000363.1:0-4424 GCA_041737095.1 Parvularculaceae bacterium
CGACGCCAGAAAGCGGCGATGGCGGCGCGCGCCGCCATTCTCGATCGTCTCGCGTCGGAAGGCGTCCTTGACGCGGCGCGCGCCGCCGACGCAATGAATGCGCCGGTCATCGGCGAACGCCGGGCGTTTCCTCGGATCGCCTATCATGCATCCCTCGAGCGGGCGCAATCGCGCACTGGTCGGTCATCGATCATCTCATCGACAATCGATCTTCCAAAGCAGATAGCGGCCGAGCAGTTGATCGCCGATCACGCGGCGAAGATTTCAGATGGCGCGACAGTAGCGGCGATCGTCGTCGACAGCCGTACGGGCGAGGTTCTCGCCAGCGTCGGCTCATCGGGTCTCGATGCCGACGGCGGCTGGATCGACCTTACCGACAGGGTGCGCTCGCCGGGCTCGCTGCTTAAACCCTTCATCTACGCGCTCGCCTTCGAGGACGGGATTGTCGGCGCCAATACGCTGATCGACGACACGCCGCGCGGCTTCGGCGATTATCGACCGGAAAATTTCGATCGCACTTTCCGCGGCGAAGTGCGCGTGAAAGAGGCGCTGCAGCATTCGTTGAATGTGCCGGCAGTCGCAACGCTCGAAAAAGTCGGCGTCGAACGCTTCTCCGCCATGCTGACCGGCGCCGGCGCCAAAATATTCCGACGCAAGCGCGCCGATGATCATGCAAGCCTTGCGCTTGCCCTCGGCGGCGCCGGCGTCACCTTGCGCGACATTGCAGCGCTTTATGGCGGACTCGCCGACGGCGGGCGCGTCAAGCGGCTCAGTTTCGATCCATTGGCGCCAGCCGAGGGCGGCGTTCAGCTTTTCGCCGACGACACCGCGGCTCGCATCAATAAGATCCTGCGCGGGACGCCGTCGCTTGCCGGGCGCGCGCCGCCGGCGTTGTCGCATTCGGCGCCGATGGTCGCATACAAGACTGGGACATCTTACGGCTATCGCGACGCCTGGGCGGCAGGACATGCGGATGGTCTGACGATTGTCGTCTGGGTTGGCCGTGCCGACGGCGCGCCGCGTCCTGGCGAAACCGGCCGGGGGACGGCGGCTCCTCTGCTCTTTTCACTCTTCGACGCGATGTCGAACGGACAGATGAGACGACCGATCGATGTTGAAGAAGAAATCGCCGCGCCCGCGCTTGTGCGGCTGGCGCGCCCGGTGAATGCTTCGCCACCGACAATCATCTATCCCGTTGCGGGCTCTGAAATCTTTCCCGGCGCCTTTGGCGGCGACGGCGTCGTTCTCACCGCTAGCGGCGGGGACGGCGCTTATCGCTGGTATGTTGATGGCGCCGAAATCACTCCGCCGGCGTCCGAGCGGCGGGCAGTCTGGAAGCCGGCGGCTGTCGGCTTTTATGACGTCGCTGTTGTAGATGCCCGCGGTCTCAGCGCAACGGCGAAGGTCCGCGTCGCTGCTCTCGAATGAACCGAAGGGCGTTGATAGTCGGCGGCCTCTCCACCGCGGCGGCGCTGGCGAGCGGCATGGCGCCGTTGGAAGACGGACAAACGATAGCGCTCGGCGACCGCGAATTTTGTCTTACCGATATCGTCGCGCCGTCGTCTCGACCCGATCGCGGCGCCCGCGCATTCGCGGCGTCGTTCGCGCAGATCGCACTGAAGGCGCTTGCACATTATGGCGAGGCTGCGCCGGACATGGCTGCGCCGACGGATCGCTGGGGCAGGCTCACCGGCCCCTTGAACTGGAAGACTGCGGACGGCCGCAATACGACGCTGCAGGAACTATTGCTTTCGCAGGGCGCCGCACGCGTCGCCCCGCAATCCGCCTATCATGAATTCATTGATCGCTGTTTTCGCGCCGAAGACGCCGCCCGTGAGGCGGCGCTCGGGCTGTGGCGCGATAAAGCGTACCGCATCCGCGACGCCGCCGCTGGCGAATGGACGAGCGGCTTTCAGATCTATCGCGGCTTCATTCGCAGCGCGAGCGATCGCGGGGGGCGGATATTTCTTAATTTCGGCGACGATTTTCGTACCGACTTCACCGCAACGGCGCCGAAAGGCGCACTCCGGCGGTGGCGCAGTAAGCCGGACATTGCATTGCTTGTCGGGCGCTCCGCGGAAATTCGTGGTCTCGTCCAGTCGATCAACGGGCCGTCAATCGAACTGGCGCACGAAAAACAATTGCGGCTTCTAACCGCCTAGGCAGCCTTTTTCTGCTGTAGCGATGCGTCGAGTTCGTTGAGCGCCTTGGCGAGGTCGCTCTTTCGGACCGCCGCGACTTCCCGCGCGAGGCGGTCGAGCGCCGCCTCGAACAACTGGCGCTCCGAATAACTCTGCTCGGGCTGGTCTGTGGCGCGATAGAGGTCCCTGACGACTTCCGCGACGGCGATGACGTCGCCGGAATTGATCTTCGCTTCGTATTCCTGCGCGCGGCGGCTCCACATCGTTCGCTTGATCCGGGCGCGTCCTTTCAGGACGTCGATCGCCTTCCTGATCAGCGTGTCATCGGACAGCGCCCGCATGCCGCTCGATATCGCCTTCGCAGTCGGCACTTTCAGCTTCAGCTTTTCCTGTTCGAAATCGAGCACGAAGAGCTCGTTCGCAATCCCGGCGATCATTTGCTTCTCGATGCTCACGATCCGTCCGACGCCATGCGCCGGATAGACGACGTGGTCATTGACCTTGAAGGTCTGCTTGGCTTCCTTCGACGCAGGGGTCGCCTTGGCGCCGCTGGTCGCCGACGCGTCGATCTCCCGCGGCGGCGGCGCAAAGCTTTGCGGCTTCAAGGAAAGCTCGGCTTTTTCGGTGCGCGGCTTCTGACCGACATTCAGCTTCTTTTTTGGCGCAGGCTTGGCCGCGATGGCCGGCGTAGTCTTGGCGGCCGCTTTGCCCGTCGCTTTGACTGTGGTCGGCTTGGCTGCACCCTTGGCGACCGGCTTTTCCGTCTTCCTTGCCTCAGGTTTTTTCTGCTCGGTCCTTGGGCCCGGCGCCTTCGCCTTCGGTTTTATCGCCGCCGGCTTCGCCGCCGATTTCGCCGTCGGCTTGGTTGGCGACTTCTTGGGCGCTGCGGCAGGTCGCGCCGGTTTCTTTACGACCGACTTTACCGGCTTGGCGGCTTTCGCGGTCTTTTTCGCCGGCTTGGCGGCGGGCTTCGAAGCGGGTTTCTTGGCGGCCATCTCTACGTTTCTCTTGGCGGATGCTGTACTCGTCGCGACGTCGCCTTCAGCCAATGAACGGCGAAGGGCGCTGGGCCAGACGAATGATTCGCGCCGCCTTTCTGCTGCGTTGCGCATTCTTCCGCCGCGGAAAGTCGAAAACTCCCACCAGGGCTCAAACGAGAATAACCAGAAGAAACTCATTTATAACAATGAGTTACGGCGGTTAATTTCGTTTCTGGGTAAATAGCTTTCGTCAATCGCCAGCGGCAATGCTCATTTCGGAGTAGTTCCTAGCACAAAATACCGCCAGGCGCCACGGGGAGGCGGCAGGTGCGTCAATTCGGGCGGTTCGGCAAATCGTCGATGGTCAGTCGCCCTTTCCGGGATTCGGGCTGAAATATTTATCAAGCTTGCCTTTTTCCTTGGCGAAATTATCGGCGTCCGCGGCGGGGTCCATTTTCTCGGTTATGTTCGGCCACTCGGCGGCGTATTTGGCGTTCAACTCCGTCCACTTCCCATCGGCGTCGTCTGTGTCAGGAACGATCGCTTCGACGGGGCATTCCGGTTCGCAAACGCCGCAGTCAATACACTCGTCAGGGCTGATAACGAGCATGTTTTCGCCTTCGTAAAAGCAGTCGACTGGACACACTTCGACGCAGTCGGTGTATTTGCATTTGATGCAGGCGTCGGTGACGACGTAGGTCATGCGTTAGCTCCTGAGCCCCTCTTTGGCTCTTTCTAGCGTCATCTGTCGGCCTTGCAAGCCGGCGCAGTCGCCTGCGACACGGCGCCGGCGCTTTCGTCGGTCGAGAACAGAAGCTGTGCCGCGTCTGGGCCGCCGCGCTGCGGCGCAAAACCGACGACCTTCAGAACGACCAGCTTTTCGGCGAGCATATAGGAAACGACGTCGCCTTCGCAAAGCAGGAAGCCTGGCTTTTCGACGCGTTGCGTGGCGCCGTTGCGCGTGACGCGGACATTCGTTTCGGAAACTAATGATGCCGCAAGCGATCGTGTCCGGAACCGGCGCGCGCATCATAGCCATTTGTCGATGCGCCGCGAAGGCCCGAGCGTGACTGCAAGCGCAATCACTCGGGCTTTGTATCGCTGCCCGTCATGTTGGCTTTGAGCGCCGCAAGGACGGCGAAGGGCGAATTCGGATCAGGCTCGCGGGCGCTGCGTCGCGGCTCGCTGGAAAAACGGCGCGGCGTCTTTTCCTCGTTCTTGCGGAACGGCTTCTTGTCATCCGGCTTGCCGCGGCGCGGCGCGCGGTCGCCGCGCGCTTCCTTGCTGGTGGCGGGCTTGGCGT
>JBGSSK010000365.1:0-2091 GCA_041737095.1 Parvularculaceae bacterium
CGCAAGCGCCGACGAGGAGGCGACGGCCGGTCAGATGAGCGCCGATGCGTTCGCGCCGGCGCCATACGCGCAGCGCGATCCGGAGAAGGAAGACCGGCTGGACGCCGGCGTTACGGAAATCCGCATCGGCGCCTTGAAAAACATCACCGTCGTTCTCGACAACGGCCAGGTCTGGCGGCAGCTTGAAAGTGATCGCGCCTTCATCGCCGCAAACAAGATCGACGAAGCCGCGACCGTCACCATCAAGAAGGGACCGGTCAGCGGCTACTGGATGACCCTGAACGAGCTTGACCGTCGCATCCGCGTGAAGCGCATCAAGTGAGACGGTGCGCCCGGCGCCCTATTTGAAGCGCGACAACACCGCGGCGGAGACGACCCAGCCGATGAGCAGATGACCGGCGTCGATCATCAGCAGCTTGAGGTCGTGCGCCGGCAAATAAACAAAATCGTAGAGCGCGAGGGGAAGCGCCAGGACCGCCCACAAGAACGCCGCGGCCGACGCCGCATCGGCGGTTCCCTCAACGCCCTTCCATTTGAGGACGATTGCAAGGCCAAGGACCTGCATCACTGTGATCAGGAAGCCGCCGAGCATCGACACGGGGTCGCCGGCGTCTTCTTCCGTCAGTCCTTCCGCAGTCATCCACGCTTCCGCGAATAAAATTCCGTACCAAAGAAAACCAATGAGGAAGAACGCAATCGAGGCGACCGCGATTCCAACCGGATTGAGCTTCGGCATGACATTCCTCCTAGGGGTTCAGGCAGCCGGCGTTTTACGCCGCGCCGGGCGTCGCCTGAAGCGAATTCGAAGCAGCGACAGAGCAATGTCCCGGCGTCAGAACCGCGCTTGCGCGCGATAGGCCTCGACAAAGGGCGCATAATCCCTCGGCTGACCTTCCGCGGTCAGCTTGCCCAACGTCACCCATTTTTGCGCGCTCTTCGTCCAGATGTCGCCGACCGGCTCGACCCAGCTCGTGTCATCGAACGTCCCGGCGCGCAGGCTCAAAAAGCCGATCGACGGGTACTGGCCGTGCGCGATGCGCGCGCCGCAATCGCCGCAGAACCAGCCGAAACGGCTGTTGCCGGCGTCGGAGGTCCATTCGATCTTCCTCGGCGCGCCCGCGGTGAACCGGAACGCCGCCTCCGGGATCGTCGCCGAAATGACGAAGGCGCTCCCGGTGATTTTCTGGCAATTCGTACAATGACAATTGTAGATCATCATCGGCGCGGCGGAGAGTTCATAGCGCAGGGCGCCGCAATGGCAGCCGCCTGTCTGAGGCAGAGAAACCTTCGTCATCGTCCTTCCCCTGTTGCACCGCTGTACACGTCAGACTAGCATCTGGAGTCGAAATTGGGGAGCGCCATGAACCGATTCGCCATCGTCGCAATGGCGGCTGCGTTCTGCGCAGCCGGCGCCGCCGAGACGTCTTATATCGACCCGGTCGCGGTCGCGCCGCAGATTTACGCGACGAAACTCGAAAACGAGCATGTGCGGACGATCCTGACGACGGCGCGGCCCGGCGAGTTCACGCCGCTGCATTCGCATCCGGGGCGCGTCGCGGTGTTCCTCAATGACTGCGTCGACCGCCGCACGAACGATAAGGGCGAAATCATCGAGCGGAAATTCTCCGCCGGCGACGCGGTGTGGGCGCCCGCCGAAACGCATGGCGGTTTCGCTTATACGTTCGTTGAGGAGTGCCGTATCCTCGAAGTCGAGGTGAAAGCGGCCAAATAGCGCTTGCCCGGCCGACGCTCCAAAATCTTGTGTTGCATATGTTCACCCTGAAAATCTGCAAAAGGAATCGCATCATGCGCACATTTCACAAGCTCTCGCTCGCCGTGCTGGCGGGCGGGGCGCTGACCGCACCGGCGGCTCGCCGGCAAACGCGCCGCCGCCGACGACCCCGAGGCGCTGGTAAAGGAAGCCTTGTCGGCGGCGCCGAAAGCGATCGCCGAGATCGCCACGGTCAAAAACTGGGACGGCGCGACCTTGAAGGAAGGATCGGCGGAGTGGATTTGTTACCCGTCGATGCCGGATCGCGAAGGCGTCTGCCCGATGTGCCTCGACAAGCCGTGGCAGGGCTGGCTCGCGGC
>JBGSSK010000378.1:0-7157 GCA_041737095.1 Parvularculaceae bacterium
CATCAGAACGCTGCGCCCGCAGGCGCCGCCGCCAGCGCGCAAAGCCGCGCGGCGGCGCCTGCTACGTCGTACCCGGATCAACCAAAAAGAGGGGTCCCTTTTGCACGCCGAAACGGGGTCCCGTTTAAACGCCGATTGACACAGATGTTCTAAGAAATTCGCCAATCCTCTTTGGTCCATTAATCGCGCCGATCCTTCTCGCTGCCGTTCACTGCGAGGCGTGGGGACGGCCGCTTTCGCACCCCGTTCTCCTCTATCTCGGCCGGATCAGCTTCGGAGTTTATCTTGCGCACCCGCTCGCGCTCGAATATGTGGCACGGCTGAATTTTCCGTCAGCCGCGCAGCTTGCCATGGTGATTGCAGGGACAGCAATTATAGCAACTTGCGCCCACTATCTGATCGAACAGCCGTTCCGCCTGATCGGATACCTAGTCACCGGCCGCAGGCCACATTCTGCGGCGCCTGGATGAGTTCCGCTGCGCTTCTCCTTAACGCAAATCAATTGCAGAAGTTCGCGCTCCGGCATCCTGTTGATCGCCGATTTGAGCTTTCCGCCGGCGTTCAACATCCACCGCGCGATTGTAAAGCTCGCCAGCTGCGCGCGTAATAAAGTTCTGCTGTTCGTTATTCAGCCGATCGCCCGCATCAATCGACATTCGATGAATTCCATACTGATTGATGTCATAAGATGAATTCGGCAAAATCCGTTCGCCCGCATAGGTCGGCTCTAGCATATTCTCGGTCAGGGGTACGCCGAGAAAATCAGCAACGCCCGCCATCACTTCGCGCGAATTTTCGACGAGCGCGGCATAGGTGATCAAATAGGTCGAATTTGGTCGCGCATCTAACTGGCGTAACGCCGCCTCGGCGGACTGACGCCATAATTCAATCGCGTGCTCAATATCTTTGTATTCTTCGTCATGGCGCATACTGGATGCATACCAGCTGAACGGATCACGAATGCATGCAATCAGGCGCCCATCAGGATAGTCCCCGAAAAATCCCGAAATGCTCTCTTCATGGAGCAGCATTCGCGGGCAAAACCCTGCAAACCATTTCTTTTCTCCTAGCGGATGCGTCACTTGCCACGCTTGGAAATAGGCCGACAGATAAGCGGCGACGCATTCCCTCGGCGATTTCGCCGCTCTCGCATGCCGATCAAACTCACTGACTAACACCGGGAGGCTGAACGGAAACGCTTTTTTCTCTCTCAAAGCGAAGCTGTTTCCATCGCTTTTTGTGTAGCCCTCCTTAGCCAGAAACTTTGCAATCGTTCGTTCAAACAATCTTTCAAGCCAGATTTCCGGCCCGTCCTTCATATCGATTTTTGGCCAATCCCATTTGTTGGGATAGCCGATGTGAAGTTCATGCGGGTGAGTCAGCAGATTGGGGTGATGATCGAGCAATTGCGCGAGAAGCGTCCCACCGGAACGCTGAACTTGAGAAATCAGGACAAGGGGGAGGTCGAATAATGGCGATTCGGCGCGAGGCTCGATCGACTCGCGCCGCGCACGCTGTAGCAACCTCCTCGCAAATGCGCTCGCTTCAGAATCGCTCGCTGATTTGATATAGACGGACGTCAACCGATCAGCCCCCCCGCAATGGGCGACAGCTTCCTCGAACCCTTCGAGCAGATCGTCTGCATTAGCGCCTCGGTCGATCGCTACTGAGAGCGCACGGGCGACAGTTGATTCTTTGAGCACCGCCTCGTCAGATTGAGATGCAACGCCGGCAGCAAGGTGCAGCAGGGCCGCGGAAGTACGGTCCTGTGCGAGCAACGCTTCGGCGGCGAGAGCATGAAAACCCGCGTCGCGCCGCCAGATCAATGCGGAATAGCAAAGATCGGTGGCCGTAATTGCTTCGCCGTTGCGCAAAATTTCTTCAACCAGGCTGCGTTGAGGGGCAAGCCCTTCCCCCGAAAGTGCGGCCGCGCTGATCAGTTCAGGAACTGAGGGCGATGAAGGCTGGCTGCGCAGAGCGCCC
This sequence comes from Parvularculaceae bacterium, assembly GCA_041737095.1. Lineage (GTDB taxonomy): Bacteria > Pseudomonadota > Alphaproteobacteria > Caulobacterales > Parvularculaceae > Amphiplicatus. The sequence goes on from JBGSSK010000378.1 coordinate 1,984, forward strand.
GCGAGACTTTGAGCGCAAAGGGCCGCGAATCTCCAAAAAAACTCATCGCCGGGATAAGCGGCGCATGCCGCGGCGGCGGCCCGTAGGGCGTCGCGCAAATCGTCGATGTCGTTTTCAGCGATGCGGATATTGGCGAGCAGCGCTCTTGCCGCATGAGAATTCGCCGTCAGGGCGCGAAATTCCCTGACGTCACGAAACGCCGGCGCCGGTGCTGATGCGCCAGTTCGGAATTTGCTTGCAGAACCTTCCCAAGCCTGCGCGAGCGACGCCGTGTCTGGAGGGCGCAGCGCGCCGATCATTGCCAACTCCCCACGCATCGCTGCGATCTTCGCATTAGCGCGACGACGCTCGGCGAACAGATTATCCTTTTCCCCAACTGCGGCTTGCAGGCTCTTCGTTAAAGCCTCAATCTTGCGTCTTTCCTGATCAAGTTTTTTGGAATCCGCTATCGTCTTTTCTTCAGCGTCCGCGCGCACGACATTCAGGTTCATCACCAATGAGGCGATCCGTTTCCTTTCGGCGTTCCGTTTCTCCCGCTCCTCCCTCAGCTTGGCTGACAGTGTCGCCCGTTCATTCAACTGGTTGGACTTTTGTTCATTCAGCGTAAGTTCGAGCTGGCTCGCTCTCCCGGCGGCGGCAGCGGTTGCGGCTCTTTGTCGTCGAAGCTGCTCGGACGAGTCCGCAAGTCGCGCCGCGGATGAAAGGTGTGTAACGCTCAGCGCTGTCCGGGTCTTGGCCGCCAACCAATAGGCCGCCCGCCCGTGGATCTTCATGAAGTGCTTGTCGACCGAGTAGAAGCTTTCAGCCGGCACCCCGTAGAGCAGCGGCAAATAGGCGAATCCGCCATAGGTGCAATGCACTTCCTTCGCGCGCGCGACGATCGCCGACTGCGTCACCAGATTGTCTTCGGGCGACATCCACTCGCGTGCGCTGATTATATTTGGATGCGAGGGCGGCGCGAAATCCCCGTGATCATCGGCGGCAAGGCCCGTGTCGAGGACGACGACGGGTCCGGCTTCCGCCAGCGCAAGCGTATACTGGTCGATAGTGCGCCGAGAATCATCATTCATGACCAGCGACGGTCGAGAGTAGAATTTGACGGCGACGAAATCGTCGGGAAGTTTTTTCGCAACCGGATGTGAGGGCGGCTTCATCAAGTGATATATGATGTGATCGGTATATTTAGAAAACGCATCGGTTCCCGACCAATAGCCGTTGAAGAGATTGTACATGATCTCGGGATGAACGAGGATCCCGTTGGCATATCCGAGTTTTTCCAGCACGAGCCGATCGAAATCGCTGACCAGCACGTGTTTTTGAACGCCCGTTTGAACATAACGCGCATCGTTCAACTCTTTGAATTTCGCAGGCGACATGAGTTTGAATATGTCTTCGTAACGGTTGGCGAGCCTGCCGTACCAGTCCGAAACGCCGCCGCGGGAAATGATGCATACGCGTTCCGGATCAATTTCGTATTCTTTGACCGCCCAGTGAAGAAACGGGATCCAGTAAAGGATTTCGTAGCCTACCTCAGACAGCCACGGTCCGAATATGATCGGACTGTCAGTTCTCGCCGCCAAATGTAGCCGCGCGCGCATGGCGGCCACCGCCGGATCCATTCCGCTTGCGACACCCGCCCGCCAGGCGGCGCGTCGACGCTTTTCGAAGAAGCCGATTTTCTCAGTTTTGGATTCCGTTGTTTGGTTCACGACGAGGCTCTGCGTTAGCGAGATGGTTCAACAAGGCACGTTTGGGGGAAACAAAATGCGCGGCCCCGCGGTCAGCCGCGGGCCGGCCCGCCGCGCGGCGACAATTTCATCGCCCGTTTCCGGCGGCAAGACCTAGCAGCCGCAATCGACCCGTGCAAATTCGACAGCGCATTTCAGCCGCCGGCCGCCCATCCGAGCCTTATCGCCCGTCGGGGCAAAGGACTGGATAAGGATTGTTCCGCCGTCTTCGACCCATCGCCTTGGTTTATAGGCGGCGATGGGCTAGGGAAACCCGCCTCAGAGTCAGGTTGCTTGCGAAGGCCGGGGAATGAAGAAACCGAAGAATGAGGGGGTGTACGTCCCCGAGCATTGGACCACCAACACATGGGAGGACAAGGCTCGGGAAAATCCGCTTTTTGCGGTGATGACGACCCCGAACTACTCGAATTCCGATTCGAAGGAATTCACGCAGGAAGAGCTCGATTTCTTTTTCGAGAAGGGCCGCCGCGTCTACCAGAAGATCGTGAAGCCCCGCCTTGCGCTGATTGAAACCGGCGCCGAAAGTCCCCTGCTCGTCGAATATGGCTGCGGGATGGGCCGCATTCTCAAGGCGGCGGTCGAAGACGGCAAGCGCGTCGGCGGGATCGACATTTCCGCAACCATGATCGAGCACTGCCGCCATTTCGTGCCGGAATCGATTGAAAATCTTTACGTCCTCGATTCGCATAACAAATCCGCGATGCCGGCGCAAAGCGCCGACCTCGTCCTTTCGTTCGCGGTCCTCAAGCACATTCCGAGCTTTTCGGTCTACAACGCCGCGCTCGACGAGATCATGCGGATCATGAAGCCCGGCGCGCCGCTTCTCCTCAACGTCAATTGCCAGGATTTCATCCATGGTTCTTTCGATCGGCCGGGACGCACGGTCAATTACGAAACCTACAGCGATCATTTCCGATTCGGCGAGAAGAAGCCGTACAAGACTCGCACCTATTCCACATGGAGCGGCGTTTATATCGGCTATGACCAGCTCGTCGAGCGGCTGAACAAGAACGGCCTCGAGATCCTGGACCGGTTCCATCACACGCCGAAGAAATACCAGGGCATCTGGGTGATCGCGCGAAAACGCCGCTAGGGCTTGGCGTTATTCGACATTTCCGCCAGCTGTTTTTTCAGCCTCGAGCGATCCATGGCGACGCGGGCGTATTTTTTCAGCAGCGCCCGATACATCGCGATCGAGACCGATGAAAACGGGTCTTTGCGCGGCGACAGGACGCCTGCGCCGGGCGACTTTCGGCCGACAAATACCATGGCGCGCCTCTTCTTCGGATTCCAGTTCCAGACATGCTCGACCCTGACGCCGCCGCGCCCAAGCTGGGCCAGCAAGCGGTCGAGGCCGATATAGACGCCGCTCCAGTTATCCTGCTCATGGACGCGGGCCGGGCCTTCCTCCGCTGTCTTGAAGTGCACGGAGCAATCTTCGAAATTGACTGTGAAGCCCGGAGCGTCGTCGCCGCCGCATTCGAAATCCTCGCAATTGACCTGGATTGAGAGGAGTCCGCCGGGCCTGAGGATGCGGATCATCTCGTCGATGGCGCGGTCATGCGCCGTGAGGCTCTTGATGTGCTGGACGACGGCGAAGGAGTAAACGACGTCAAACGCCTCATCCGCGGCCGGGATTTGCCCTTGCTCGTCGACAACCGCGGTAAGGCCCGCCGCCGGGACGACAGCGCGGCACGCCTCGATCATCGTCGGCGAAATGTCCGCGCCGTTCGCACCATGGCCGGCTTCGAACACTGCATTCATGATGCGGCCGGCGCCGCAGCCATAATCGAACATGTCGAGGCGGCGCGCGCGCTCATCCGGCGCCAGAAACTGTTCGACCATGCGTCGATAGATGTCGCGGCCTTTTTCGAGGAAAGCCGGCGGCGGTCCGGCGGCAAGATCGTCAAGCGTCAGATCGCGATATTCCGGCACGGTCATGATCGCGTGCAACGGGTTTTCGCGCGCCTTCTTTTCCCAGTCGGCGTCGCCCCAATGCGATGGAATATGCGTCGACCCGCTCAAGCCGGAAGAGCCTTCATGTTCAAGACGCGCACTCCCCATTTCAAGACGCGCACTCCCCATTCGGCCTCGCCTGCGCTGCCCGGAATAGCTTGCGAAACCTTGAAAAACCATCATTTCCCAGTTGGTTGCTTACCCTATTGAAACGAGTTATGACAGCCTCAATTTTGGCGATTTCGCATCGGTTCGACGATGTGGCGAGGGGTTTATGGCGGGCAGACGGTTGGTTATCGACGGCTTTGAAATCAGCGACGACAGCGACACTTTCGTGATCGCCGAAATCGGCCAGAATCACGAAGGCGACGTCAAGAAATGCATGGCGCTGTTCGATTCCGCAAAAGAATGCGGCGCGACCGCGGTGAAACTGCAGAAGCGCAATAATCGCGCACTCTACACCAAGGCCTACTACGCCGAGGCGTATAATTCCGAAAACGCTTATGCGCCGACCTATGGCGAGCATCGCGAAAAGCTAGAATTCGACCGTCAGCAATATATCGACCTTCATCAGTACGCGAAGGAAATCGGGATCACGATGTTCTCGACGGCGTGGGATTTCGACAGCGCCGACATGCTGGCGGAAATCGGGATGCCTTGCTTCAAGGTCGCGTCGGGCGACCTGCGCACGATTCCGCTCATCAAGCACATCGCCTCGTTCGGCCGTCCGCTCATCGTCTCGACGGGCGGCGGCACGCTTGATGACGTGCGCCGCATGCATGACGCGATCATGCCGATCAACAGCCAACTCTGCATTCTTCAGTGTACGTCGGGTTACCCGCCGGCGTTCGAGGAGCTGAACATCAAGGTGATCGACACCTATCGCCGCGAATTCCCCGACTGCGTGATCGGTTTTTCCTCGCATGACAGCGGCATCGCGATGGCGCTCGTCGGGTACATGCTCGGCTCGCGCGTTCTCGAAAAGCACTTCACGCTCAACCGTGCGTGGAAAGGCACCGACCAGGCATTCTCGCTGGAACCGAACGGCCTGCGCCGGTTGACCCGCGACCTGAAGCGCGCCCGCATCGCGCTCGGCGACGGGATCAAGCGCACCTACCCGTCGGAAGAAGCGCCGTTGAAGAAGATGGGCAAGAAACTCGTCGCGACGCGCGACCTGCCGGAGGGCGCGGTCCTCACCGCCGCCGACATTGCGTTCAAATCGCCGGGCGACGGCGTTCCGCCGTTTTACGCCGACTATTTCGTCGGCAAGAAACTGAAAGCGCCGGTCAATGAAGATGCGCCGTTCAGCTTCAATGCGATCGGGGCATCCGAAGCGGACGCGAAGGCGGCGGTCGACGGACGCTGACGCCGGCGGCCCGCAATGACGCGGCCGGATGACACCGAAACCTGGCGACTGAGGGCGCGCGATGCGATTCGCGCCAGCGGACTTTACGCGCCGGTCAGGCGCTG
>JBGSSK010000399.1:0-3518 GCA_041737095.1 Parvularculaceae bacterium
CCCTCGCCGCAGAAGTCGCGGCCTGGCAGGACAATCGCAACAAGCATCACGCCAAAGCCGATTGGCAGTTCACAACCGCCGACGCCCGCGTCAAACTCAAAAGGTTGTACCCCCAGTTCGAATGACTCACGGCACTAGCGCTGAGCCGATTTTCTTCATCTGGCCTGGCGCATTCGGATTGGCCGCATATGCGCCCGCCTGCATGACGAGAACCGCGGCCATCGCCGCCCCCATCTTCACTGCTATTTTCATCAATTTAGCTCCGTTACAGTTAACTCCAGTTTGTCCGGTAACGTGGCGCCTTATCGCAAGCCGAAGCTAGATGAGCCGAATTCGCCAGACCCGCGCGGAAACCGCTCGGCAAGGTGAATTCAGTCTTTCGGCAGGCTCTGGCTCCTTCTCCGGACGCAGGGACCGTAACAGACTTTCCGGCAATGCAAGCATCCCCCGAAATCATTTTACGGTCTCATTTTCATTTGCGCCTGAAATGGGGTGACGGGTGCGATGTCGCACCTTCCCTTCGCAGCCACGCCAATGGGCATTTGCGAACTCGCCAAATAGGCGATTCAAATCATGAAACACCTTCGTTGCAGGTGTTTTTCGTTCGCCTCGACCGTGCATCGCGAGGCGGGTCAGCGTCCTACTTCCCCAGTAACTCCAGCGCCGCCGCCGTCATCGCCTGCACGCCGGTTTTCAGCGTCGGTTCGGGAACCGGCGCAAAGAGCGGCGAGTGATTGCCGGGTGGGATTGGTCCCGAGCCGTCAACGCCGGCGCGATACGCGGCGGGGTCGAGCCCGCCGACCCACATCATCATCGTCGGGATCTTGTCCGCGGTGCGGCCGAACTGGCTGAAATCCTCGCCGCCCATGCTTGGCGGACGCTCATAGACGCGCACCTCGCCAAGGCTCGCCGCGACGGCGCCCATGACGCGCGCGGTCAGCTCCGGATTGTTGTAAGTCGAGGGCGTATAATCCTTCTCGACCGTCACGACCGGCAACAGCGCTTCGGGAAGACCCGCCGATTGCGCCTGCGCTTTTGCGATGCGGCTTATGCCGTCGAGGAGATGCTGGCGCACCTCGTCCTTGTAGGAGCGGACGGTGATCTTCAGATGCGCTTCATCCGGGATGATGTTATGCTTGTAGCCCGCCTGGAACGATCCGACGGTGACGACGCCTGAATCGAGCGGATTGGTCTCGCGCGCTATCAGCGTCTGCAGCGCGGTGACGATTTGCGCGCCGATTACGATCGGGTCCTTGCCAGTATGCGGCGCCGAGCCATGCGTGCCGACGCCATTGATCGCGATGTCGACGCTGTCGACATTGGCGAGCGCATAGCCGGGCGTGTAGGTGACGGCGCCCGCCGGGTCCCAGCCCGACGTATGCTCCATGATGACGTAATCGGGTTTTGGAAATTTCGAATAGAGCCCGTCGTCGAGCATCGCCATCGCGCCGAGCCCGATTTCCTCCGCCGGCTGACCGATGAGGACCAGCGTGCCCTTCCACTGGTCCTTCATCGCGACGAGGCGGCGCGCCGTCCCGATCATGATCGCCATGTGGCTGTCATGCGCGCAGGCGTGCATAACCGGCGCCGTCTGGCCTTTGTAATCAGTCGAGACGACCTTGCTCGCGTAGGGAACGCCGGTCTTTTCCTCGAGCGGCAGCGCATCCATGTCGGCGCGCATCATCAGGGTCGGCCCGGCGCCGTTCTTCATGATCGCGACGAGCCCATAGCCGCCGACGCCGTCCAGCGCCTTGCCGGCGTCGGCTTTGGCTTTCGCCTTGGTCCATTTGTCGCCGACGCCCGTCGTCACGTCGAAGCCGAGCGCTTTCAGTTCGCTCGTCATCTTGCGGGCGCTTTCGCTCTCCCTGAAGGACAATTCCGGGTTTTGGTGGAAATGCTTGTAGAGTTCAAAGACGTAAGGATAATCCGCCGCCACCGCTTCGGCGAGCGCCTGGTCGGCGGCGTAAGCGGGGGCGGCGACCAAAAAGGTCGCTGCGGCGGCGAGAAACCGGCTTTTCATCGTGTATTCTCCTTGCGCTCAAACGTGAAATCGACAATCGGCATCGGCCCCGGCGCGACCCCGGCCTTTTCCTTTTCGCTGGCGACCATTGCGCGGACCTCCGCCGCGAGCGCCCTTGCGTCATAGACAAGGCCGTCCTTGATCACCGTGTCAACGCCGCCGACCCGCACCGGCTTGTTGGTCGCGGGGTCGAGCCGCACATGGCCGCTGGCGTAAAGGACCTTGAGATTGGCGACCGGGTTTTCGCCGACAATGACGAGATCGGCCTTCTTGCCGACCTGCACCGAGCCGATCTCGCTTTCTGCGCCGAGGATGCGCGCGCCGTCGAGCGTCGCGGCGCGGATGACCTCGAGCGGATTGAAGCCCGCCTCGCGCAGCAATTCGAGTTCCTGGATGAATCCGAAACCGTAGGTCGAGTAGATATAGCCGGAATCCTCTCCGGCGCCGACCTTGCCGCCATGGTTCTTGTATTCGTTGATGAAACGCATCCAGGTACGGTAATTCTCGCGCCAAGCGACTTCCTGTTCGCTGCCCCAGTCGAACCAGTAGGAGCCGTGCGCGTTGCGGTCCGGCGCGTAGAATTTCCAGAGCGACGGCATCGTATACTCATCATGCCATTCGGCGCGGCGGGCGCGCATCCAGTCGCGGCTCGCAAGATAGATCGTGAAGGTCGGGACCATCGCGAAATCGCGGGCGATCAGCGTATCGCGGACGTAGGTCCAGCGATCGCTCCCCGGCGCCGCGGCCTGCGCCCACAACCTTCCGGCCTCGGCGAAGCGGTGCTGTTCGTCGGAATAATTATAGTCGACCGGATAATCCTGAAGCGACTTGTCGTCGAACAAGGCTTCGGGAAGGCCGTACCAGTGCTCCATCGAGCCGAGCCCCTGCGCCGAGGTGTCGAGAACATCGGCGTGCGCGACGGATAGCTGCGCATGATGCATCGTCGTTTTCAGCTTCAGCTTTTTCGCCTCGTCGAAAGCAGCCGCGAGGATTTCTTCCGGACCGGCGAAGAACTTGACGCCCCATGCGCCGGCCTTCTTGAACTGGCGGATCTGCGCGCGCGCCTCGTCCGGCGTGTCGACGGTGTCGGAGCCGAAGCTGCCGAAAAACGGATAGGAATAAATGCGCGGCGCGTCGATCTCGTTGCGGGCGCTGGCGCGCGCCAGCTCCGCGGTGAAATCGGCGCCCTTGTCATTGCCGACTTCGCGGACGGTCGTGATCCCGTGCATCAGCCACAGCTTGAAAACGTAATCCGGCGGCACGTCCTGACCCGCGCCGTAGGAATGGATGTGGCCGTGCAGATTGACGAAGCCCGGCAGGAGATATTTGCCGGCGGCGTCGATCTCGGTTCCGCCTGAAAGCGGCGGTCGATCCTCGTCCTTGATCGGCACGCCGGGCGCGCCAACCGCGGTGATCGACGCGATCCGGTCGTGCTCGACGACGACATCGACCGGCCCGAATGGCGGCGCGCCGGAGCCGTCGATCAGGATTGCGCCGC
>JBGSSK010000400.1:0-13125 GCA_041737095.1 Parvularculaceae bacterium
CAGGCGGCGGACCGGCTGATCCGCGGACGCCGGGCGAACGCCGCCGCGGTCTTCCGGGCGGCGCTCCCGGGAAGCGCACGCGACTATGCGCCGGTGGGGAAAGCCGCCGCGGAGTAGCATCGTGTACGGATGATGGCGGCCATACGCCGCCATTTGCATCGCCGACCGGCGGTTGATATCAAGGCGCTTCCCAACCCGGCCGGCCGCAATGATGCGTCATCCCTCCATCTTCCCGCTGACCCAGTCCGGCCCGCCGGAGTCGGAAGCGCCAGCGCCGGACGAACCGGCCGAGGACGGGTCGGCGATCGGCGAGCTAATCGGCGTCAAGGGCGCTCCCGACCGTATCGCCGATGCTTTCGCCTGGGCGCAGCAACAGCTGCAGTCGGTCGACACGTTGATCCAGCTTGCGATCATCCTCGTCGCGCTGGTGCCGGCCGCGCTTTTCGGACCGCAGATCCGCAAACTGATCGTCGCCCAGGTGGCGCCGCGCGCGCCCTACGGCGTCCTCCGCCGCGCCGCCAACGCATTCGCCCATATCGCAACCCCGATCGCGCTTTACCTGATCTGGCAGAGCGTCTCGCTGGGGCTCGCCGCCAGCGATGTCGCGCACGGGCTTCTCGACGCCGCAATCAGCCTCCTTGCGGCGTGGATCGTCATCCGCCTTGTCACGCTGATCATCCGGTCGGCTTTCTGGTCGCGCGCGGCGTTCTATCTGGTCTGGCCGATCGCCGCGCTCGATGCGACCAATCTGCTCGACAATGTGATGCGGCTGCTCGACGGCTTCGCCATTCCGCTCGGCGTCAATGCGCAGGGCGTCCCCTCATCATTCTCAGCGCTCGATTTCGTGCGCGTCATTTTCATCTTCTCGGCGTTCTTCTGGGTGACGAGCATCGTCAACCGCTTCCTCAAAAGCCAGATTTCAGCGGTCGACGAGCTGACGCCGTCGCTGCAGGCGCTGCTGATCAAGATCCTCGACGTTCTGCTGCCGGCGGCGGCGTTCCTGCTGGCGCTGCAGATGGTCGGGTTCAACTTCACCGCGCTGGCGATTTTCGGCGGCGCGATCGGCCTCGGCATCGGTCTTGGCCTGCAGCGCACGGTGTCGAATTTCTTCGCCGGCTTCACACTGATCGCCGACAAGTCGATCAAGCCGGGCGATGTCGTCGAGGTCGGATCGACCTTCGGCTGGGTGACGGAAATGAACGCGCGTTACGTGACGATAAAGACGCGCGACGGCAAGGCGCATCTGATGCCCAATGATCGTTTCATTGAGGAAGGGGTGATCAACTGGTCGCATTCCGACCGTGTCGTTCGCCTGCATGCGCAGTTCGGCGTATCCTATTCGACGCGCGATCTGCGCGCGCTCGCGAGGGCCGCCGAGGAAACCGCGCTGACCGTCCAGCGGGTGCTGAAATCCCCCGCGCCGCGCTGCAACCTCGTCGAATTCGGCGACAATTCAGTCAATTTCGACCTCAGGTTCTGGATCAGCGATCCGGCGAGCGGCGTCGCCAATGTCACCAGCGATGTGATGATGGCAGTGTGGGACCGTCTCCACGATTTGGCGATCGAGGTTCCGTTCCCACAGCGCGACATCCATATCAAGACTCTGCCGGCTGGCGTTTCCCTCGGCAAATCCGAGGACATGTGATCGCCCGGGGCTTTGTCACGCGATCCGCCGTCCTGTATAGTTTCGCGGCGCGCGGTCGGGCTGGCCGATGCGGCTGGGATCAAGTCGGGCGGTGAAGAGGAGCTTTTGATGATTAGAACGATCTTGGCGATAGCGGCGGCGGCGACGTTGGTCGGTTGCGCGACATCGACACCTTATGGCCCGGCGACGGGGAACAACCCATACGGGTTCACCGATCAGCGCATCGAAGAGAACCGTTACCGGATCACTTTCCGGGGAAATTCCTCGACGACGCGCGAGGCGGTCGAGACCTTCCTGTTGTTTCGCGCCGCCGAACTGACGGTCGAAAGCGGGTTCGATTATTTCATCGTCACCGAACAGGACACCGAAGCCAACAAGCGTTATTCCGCGCAATCGAACCCGGCGTTTTTCGGCCGCTATTACTACGGCTACGGCCCTTATTGTTGCGCATTTCCCTATTACGCCTATGGCTGGGGCTGGGGCTCCCCCTATAATGATTTCTCGACCCGGGAAATCACCCGCTATACGGCGATCGCCTTCGTGACGATGCACAAGGGCGCCAAGCCGGCCGACGAACCGCAGGCGTTCGACGCGCGGTCAGTGATCGAGAATTTGCGATCATACGTCGTCGAGCAGCCGACATCCTGATGATGCATGGATCAACGCCGGCCGGACCGGGCGGCGTCGATCAGCGGCTATATGTTGCGTAACTCCTAGACGGCGCGAAGTCGCGGCGAGCCTTGCGCCGATGGCGCCTTGTCGCCGACGGCGCGTTCATAAACCGCAACGAAGCCGCGCGGCGTGTGGCGCATGACGATTGCGCGCTGGCGTCCGACATGAATGGCGGAGCCGACGGCGGGCTTGCGCGGCGATTCAACCGCGACGCCGTCGACCGACTGATCGAGCACTCTCACGAACAGCGAGCCGCCATCGGGCAGGCGGCAAACCATGCGCTGCTCGGCGCTCGGATGACGCGGCGCCGTGCGACGATCGGCGAGGCCGGCGTTGAAATCGGGATTGGCGCGCAGCATCAATTGCTCGGTGAGCAGCGTGCGGCGGCGGCGTGACAGGATGAAGGAAAGGGCGAACCCGTCCGGAAAGGTGCGGACGATCCGCCCTTCGATGACATCGAGGCCGCTTACATAGATGACCGCAGCATCTCCCTTCATCGTTTTCGCGTCGACCTGCACCGACAAATCGCCAGGCGATATGTTGATCAAGCGCCCGTCATATTCGTCAATGCCATTGACGATGATGCGCGCAGGTAGATCGAGCGGAATCCGACGATAGCGCCGATTCTCTGACTTTTTCATTTTTGTCGCCAACTGGAAAGCTGCCATGGCCGTCACGGTGCAGACTATGTGCCGGGGCTCAAACCTTCGCTAAGGCGACGCCTACAAATTTAGCGGTTGCCGACGCGCCGGCTGCCTCGATCTCTTGCGGATCAAGGCCGGCATTGGTTAACGGAAAGCGCGCTCTGATCGGCGCGCCGCATCATTCGAACGCTTCATCGGCGTCCCAAACTGCACTTATTGCGCGAAAATGGCACACCGGACTAGCTTCTGGCGCGATTGTCCGCCCTGCAGGAGAGCCGAGGGACAGGCTCAGAGAAGAGGAGGAAAGCCGTGTTTAAAAGCTTCGCCGGAATCGGCGCAGTCGCCTTGTCCGCGGCCGTGATGCTCGTGACCGCCGCTGCCGCGAATGTCGAGGACCCTTATCTCTGGCTGGAAGAGGTCGACGGCGCGAAAGCGCTCGACTGGGCCCGCGCGCGCAACGCGGAGAGCATCGAAGCGCTTGAAGCGGATCCGCGCTTCCAGCCGATGCTCGAGGAAGCAGGGACGATCCTCAATTCGACGGCGCGTCTTGCGACCGGGTCGATTCATGCCGGCGCAGTCTACAATTTCTGGCAGGACGCCGATCATGTTCGCGGCCTTTGGCGGCGCGCTTCGGTCAAGAGTTACAAGTCCGGCGCCCCGAAATGGGAAACAATCATCGACTACGACAAGCTCGCCGCCGACGAAGGCCGCAATTGGGTGTCCGGATCGATCGCCTGCCTGACGCCCGCTTATGCGCATTGTATGGTCGAGCTGTCCGACGGCGGCGCCGACGCCGGCTATTGGCGGGAATTCAACGCCCGGACGAAAACCTTTGTCGAGGACGGCTTCCGGCTTGATGAAGGCAAGTCGAGCGTCGCCTGGGTCGACGAGAACACGTTGCTGGTCGCCGCCGATCTCGGCGAAGGGTCGCTGACGACATCGGGCTATCCTCGGCGCTTGCAGCTCTGGCGCCGCGGCGAAACAATCGCCGACGCCGAAATATTCGCGGAAACCGCTGAAACCGACGTCGCAATGTTTCCCCGCGTTTGGCAGGGCGACGGCGCCCCTCACCTGTTCGCCCGAAGGGCGGTTTCCTTTTTCGAGAGTGAGTATGTGTACGCGGCCGGCGCCGAAGGCGAGAAGACTCCGCTCGCCTTGCCGCGCGCGGCGGATCTTTTCGGCGTCCTAGACGGTCGTGCGATTTTTCTGCTGCGCGCGCCGTGGACGAAACACGGCGCCGATTTCGGAATAGGCTCGATCGTCGCCCTCGATCTTGCGCGCGACACGGTCGAACTGGTCTTCGCGCCGCAGGAAAACCAGGCGACCGATGACAGCAGCGTCGACATCGCAGAGACGTCGCTCGTCGTGCGCTATTTCGAGGATGTTTCAGGAAAGGCCGTGCGGGTCACCCGTTCAAAGGCCGGCGAATGGGTCGCCAAGGAGATCCCTGTGCCGGTGAACGGCGTCGTCAAGATCGTCTCGGCGGGCGGCGGAACAGACGACCTCCTGATGACTTATGAAAGCCTTACGTCGCCCAACGCTCTCTATTTGGTCGATGCGCGGAACCGAGCGAAGAAGATCGCTGAAACGCCGGCGTTCTATGATGCCGAGGATGTGGTCGTCGAGCAGCGCTTTGCGACATCGGCCGATGGGACGAAAGTACCCTATTTCATCATGGCCAAGAATGCGGTCCTGAAAAACGGCGCCGCGCCGACCGTGCAGTATGGCTATGGCGGATTTCTCAATCCGATCCTGCCTCTCTATTACGAAGACCCGTCAAGGCCGCAGCATGGCGCGCTCGCCGGAAAACTGTGGGTGTCGCGTGGCGGCGTTCTCGTCATTTCGAACATTCGCGGCGGTTCTGAATATGGTCCCGAATGGCATACGGCGGCGCTGAAGGAAAACCGCCAGAAATCCTTTGACGATTTCATTGCGATTTCTGAAGACCTGATCAGGACCGGAGTCTCCAGCCCCTCAAAACTTGGCGCGATCGGCCGGTCGAATGGCGGATTGCTGATGGGCGCGTTGCTGACGCAGCGCCCCGACCTTTATGCGGCGCTCGATATCGGCGTCCCGCTTTTCGACATGAAGCGCTACAACAAGCTTCTCGCCGGCGCATCGTGGATGTCTGAATATGGGAACCCGGATGATCCTGATGAATGGGCGTATATCTCGAAATACTCGCCCTACCAGAATCTGAGAAAGGACGCTCAATACCCCAAAGTCCTGTTCTATACGTCGACCAAGGACGATCGGGTTCATCCGGGCCACGCCCGCAAGGCGGCTGCGCGGATGATCGAGTACGGGTATCCGCTTTTCTATTATGAAAACATCGAGGGCGGGCATGGCGGCACGTCGAACCAGGACCAGCTCGCTTATCGAACGGCGCTCGAATTCGCCTATTTCGCGCATATGCTGATGGCGGAGTAGCGGGTGAAGCGTCGTGCGTTTCCGGGCGCCGTCCCAATCGTCATTTCCGCGGCCTATGCGCGGTGGACGCCGGACGCTGCGCAGGCGAAGGCTCTCCCCTGCGCCCAGCTCGGGCGCCGTTTCCGCTGCGGCGTCATAAAACTTAGTGTTCCTGATACGGAGCGACTATGAGACCGCCGACCCGTAGCCGCGGGAAATCGCCGTCATGACCCGGTCGGACGAGGGATGGCGTATTGGCGGCGGCGCTTTTTCAACCGGCCGCTCGGCGAAACCACGGTGATCATGACAGCTCAGGATGAGCAGCGGTGCAAGCCGAGCGCAACGGTCAATCGATAAGCGCCGCCGGGGTTTTCATTCGACGCTCAGCCTGTATGCTTCGCGCGCCGCGCCTTGCGGCGACGGGAGGCGACAAGAATGGGTTGGTGGTTCAGAACAAAGCTGTGGAAGCGGGTTTTTCTGGGCCTCGTTCTCGGCGTCGCCTTCGGGCTGGCCGTCGCGCAGCTGATGGATGCGGTCGCCGCCGAAGCGTTTCTCGCGAAAATAAGGGTCGTCGGCGACATTTTCATCCGCCTGATACGGATGATCGTCGTGCCGCTCGTCTTTTTCACGCTGGTCGCCGGCATCTATGCGATGGGCGATCCGAAGAAGCTCGGGACCATCGGGCTGAAGGCGTTTGTTCTTTATATCGCCACCACCTTCATCGCCAATCTGATCGGCCTCGGCATGGGAACCTTGTTCCAGCCGGGTCGCGGCGTCGATCTCGGCGGCGCCGAGCCGAAGCAGCTCGGCGAAGCGCAGCCGCTCGGCGATCGGCTGATGGCGATCATTCCGGAAAATCCCTTTGCGGCGCTGGTCGCCGGAGACATGCTGGCCGTCATCTTCTTCGCGCTCCTTTTAGGCGTCGGCCTTCTGATGGCGCGCGAGGAGGGACAGGCGGCGGGACGCTTCTTCGAAGCGTGCTCGGAAGGCATCCTCAAGATGACGCACCTCATCATGGAGCTCGCGCCCTTCGGCGTCTTCGCGTTGATCGCCTATGTCGCCGGAACGAAGGGCGTTGCGACCTTTACCGCGATCCTGTCGCTGACGCTCGCGGCCTATCTCGGCTGCGCGCTTCATATGCTGATCGTCTATGGCGGCATCATTCGAATTGTTCTGGGGCTTCCCTTTGTCAATTTCTTCCGCGGCATCCTTGATGCGATGATGGTGGCCTATTCGACCTCTTCGTCATCAGCGACGCTCCCCGTGACCATTCGCGCCACCACGGAAAATCTCGGAGTGCAGAAATCCGTCGCCGGCTCCGTCCTGCCGCTTGGTGCGACGATCAACATGGACGGCACGTCGCTCTATCTCGGCATCGTCGCGCTGTTCACCGCGCAGGCGTTCGGCTACACGCTCGAGCCGCAGCATTATCTGTTGATCGCGCTTACAGCGGCGCTGGTCTCGATCGGTACGGCCGGCGTCCCTTCGGCGTCGCTCTTCCTGCTGTCGATCGTGCTAGATGTGTTCGAAGTCAGCCCCGAGCACACAGCGCTCGTCATCGGATTCATTTTCCCGTTCGACCGGCTGCTCGACATGATGCGAACCGTGGTCAACGTCACTGGCGACGCCACCGTCGCAACAGCCGTCGCCAAATGGGAAGGCGAACTCGACGAGACCATATTCAGGGCGAAGCCCGGAAGCTAAACTTCCGTATAAGGCCGGCGCGTCGCCGGAACGCTTGGGACGAACATAGTGCGCCTACCGCGCCGGGCGCTTCTCATAACCGCGAATTATTTTTCTACAGCTGCGCACACCATGCGCAATCGAAGCAAGATTGCACATTTATGTCTCGTCGCTGCGATACGGCTGTCACAAAAGCAAACTAACGGCCGAACGCCGATCAGGAATCGGCCGTACGCATTCATGGAGACGTAATTGATGAGCTTTGGCGAAAACGGCGTAACCGCTGCTTCTGCAATCAATGAAGACAGTGAAAATATTCCCACCAACCGATCGGGCAACCGGCCCTTCGGCGAGGTCCTCGCAGCTTCGGCTTCCCGCCGTGCGTTGCTCCAGGGTTCACTCGCTGCGGCGGCTTCCGGCTTTCTGGCGCCGTCGGCGTTCGCCGCATTCGGTGAGGGCCCGTCGCTCGGCGGCTCCGGCCTCGTCAATTTTAGTGAGCTGACGATCGCTGAGGCGAATGTCGATCGCACAATGCCGAGCATTTCCAAGGACTATGAATATCAGGTGTTGATCCCGTAGGGCACGCCGCTTTTCCCTGGCGTCGTTGAATACAAGGGCGATCCCGTCCGTCGTCCGACATCGGCGGAAGCGGCGCTGCAGATCGGCATTGGCCACGACGGCATGTTCTTTTTCCCCGATGACGGCCCGGGCCGCGGAAAAGCCATCGGTCGCAACAGCCGGGCTGGCGTCCTCTGCGTCAATCACGAATTCGGTGAAACGCCACATGTCATCGGCAAGCCTGCGCCTACATCGCTCGAGGACGTCCGCGTTATGCAGCATGTGCATGGCGTCTCGGTCGTCGCGATCGCACAGAAGTTCGGATCGTGGAACGTCATCGCGAGCCCCTACAACCGACGCATTCATGTCAATACGCCCGTCGATTTCTCGGGCCCCGCGGCCGGGTCGCCGTTGCTGCAAAATCCCGCCGGCAATCCGGCGCTTGGAACCGTCAATAATTGCGGGTCCGGCCCGACGCCGTGGGGCACCTATTTAACCTGCGAAGAAAACTTCAACGGCTATTTTGGCGCGACTGGTGCGTTTACGGCGACGCCGGAACAGGACCGCCTCGGCCTCAACAGCACCGGCTTCGGCTATGGCTGGCACAATTTCGACGACCGCTTCGACCTTTCCAATCCCGACTACGCCAATGAAGCCAATCGCTTCGGCTGGGTCGTTGAAATTGACCCGTTCGATCCGCTTAAAAAGCCGATCAAACGCACCGCGCTCGGTCGCTTCAAGCATGAGGCGATCGCCATCGGCGTCGCCCCCGACGGCCGTATCGCCGCTTACATGGGCGACGATCAGGCGGGCGACTATTGCTACAAATACGTCTCGAACCAGCCTTGGAAGTCGGCGATCGACGCCGGCGAAAGCCCGCTCGATGACGGCAAGCTCTACGTCGCCCGTTTCAATGATGACGGCTCTGGTGACTGGCTGGAACTGACGATCAGCAATCCGCTGCTCGCCGCCCGCTTCTCGTCGCAGGCCGAAATACTCATCAACGCCCGCATCGCCGGCGACATTCTCGGCGCGACGCCGATGGACCGTCCTGAGTGGACGACGATCGGCCTCAACGAGTCCGTCTTCTGGACGATGACGAACAATGGCGGCCGGGCGACCCCGAACGCCGCTAACCCGCAAGCGCCGAACCCCGACGGCCACATCATCCGCACCTATGACGATGGCGGCTTCCTCGGCCTCACCTTCACTTGGGAGATATACATTCTCGCATCAACGACGCGCGGAACCGAGAATGTCTTCTCTGATCCGGACGCGGCCTACGCCGATCCTTTCGGACGCTTGTTCATCGGCACCGACGGCGGCCAACCGGGCAATATCGTCGAAGACCAGCTCGTCGTGTTCGATACGACCGCGGCCAATCCGCAACCGCGCCGGCTTCTCACCGGCGTCGCCGGCGACGAGGTCACCGGCTGGGCCTACACGCCCGACTTCCGCACGGCCTTCACCAACCTCCAGCATCCCGGAGACGGCGATCCGAACCTGACGAGCTTTCCCTCGCCGGTGAAAGGCTACCTCATCCCGCGCGACGCCACGCTCGTTATCCGTCGCAAAAACAACGGCTTCATCGGCTCATAGATTCTGTTGCGTTAATCCGGTGTTGCGTCAGCGCCCATCCCGCAAGGGATGGGCGTTTCTTGTTGCGAAAATGCGGCCGGAGAACGCGTCCCGCCCGCTATTGCGCCGTCGCATTCTCCGCGATCAGCTTCTGCAAATTCGCCGCCGCCGCCATGGCGTTCGTCTTGAGGCGCGTCAGCACCGCCTGTTTTTCCGCATCATCGGGATCGGCCGCGGCGATCACCTTGCTGAAGCCGTCGAGGCGGCTCTGGTGGATCCAGCGACGCACCTCCTTGTGCTGACTCCACTGGAACTGGTTCATGATGTTGACGAGCGTCGCGACAAGATATTGATCGAGTGTGTCGGGAAGCGGCGTTGCGGTGCAAAGCGCGTTTTTCTGCGCATCGTCTTCGAAATGCGCTTCGATATAGGCGGCGAGGGCGGCGCTGAACGCCGGCTGCGGGATGCGGATCATCTGCAGCGTGATGAGGCCGTCCTGAAACAGCGGAACAACCGGCCGGCGCTCGACCGCGGTCGCCGTGCAATCGATATAAAGAGCGCCATCCTCAACAGGGAGGCGGCCCTTGTCGAGCGACAGGCCGTCACGTTCGATCGACCTGACCCGTCCCATGCGCACGACATTACTGATCCGTCGCAGCGTCTCGACTTCGCCGCGTGAAATCGTGGCGTAATGAAACATCTCCGGCCTTGCCGCAGGGTCGATCCGCTGCACGACGCCGCACGCCTCCAGCCTGAGGAAAAGATCGTCGCTCGACGTCGCTTCCGCGATCGCGCCCATATAGTCCGCCTGGCCGCCGATCGTCTCGAAGAAGAATTCCTCGCCCGGCTGCGTGTGGTGGCGGTTGAGCAGCCAGGAATCGCGCGGCGTGATCCAGGTGATGGCGTCCGGATCGGCGCCGGATTGGAGCAGCCACACCCCGACATCCATCGCCGTCTTGCCGGCGCCCAGAATGACGAAACGGGCGGGCCGCTCCGCCGGCTCCTTCCATAAATGCGGCAACGCGTTCGGCGTTGCGAACCGCACGCCCTCGGCCACCGTGAATTTCGGCGTGTGGGTCGACGGCACTGTCGTACCGTAATAGGTGGCGTCGACGATCTTGCGACGAACGCGGACAGTCGTTTCGCGTCCGGAAAGAAGCGATACGAACCGCTTGTCGTCGCGATAATCCGACATCGGATAATAGTCGACGCGGCCACTCGGAATGAGACGCTGGCGCATCACCTTGTCGAAATAGCCGGAGACTTCCGGGCCGGATGCAAGCTCGTAATAGCCCTTGTTGACGCCCGCCGCGTCCTTTCGGTTCTCGCCGAGCGACAGGGAATTGACGCCGTAAAAGGCGGAAGGCTGGTGCAGCGAGACGAAGGAATAGGCGTCGTTCCAATGGCCGCCTGGCTTTCCGTGGCGGTCGACGATGGCCATGCGGGCGTCGGTTTCGGCGAGCAGCGTATCGGCGAAGGCGAGGCCGACCGCCCCCGCGCCGATGATCAGGTAGTCGGTTTCGACGTCGGCCATTGCGCTCCCCCTTGTCCGCCGCAGGCGGCATCGCCGCGGCGAGCCAAACCCTAACAGCGGCTGTTGGGCTGGGCTACCAAGAGGCGCAGCGGCCTTGCCGAGGCGCCCCCGGTTGCGCATGGCGCGCAAGGGGCCTATAGACCGGCGCACAAATCCGGAAGTTCGTCTTCCTGGCTTTGCCGGCACGACCCCCAAGGCGACCAAGGGACGGGTCCGGGAAGCCGCCGCTGTCGGGGTGACGCCCTCACAGCGGCTGATTGGCGTTGCGCGTGCCGGCGAGGAAATGATGTTTGAAAGTCTGAGCGACAGACTTGGCGGGATCTTCGAGAAGCTCAGGGGACGAGGCGCCCTTGAGGAGAAAGACGTCGACGCCGCCTTGCGCGAAGTGCGCGTTGCGCTTCTTGATGCCGACGTCGCGCTCCCTGTCGCCAAGGATTTCATCGCGCGGGTCCGCGAGCGCGCGGTCGGCGCTGAGGTCCTGCGCTCCGTCACGCCCGGACAGCAGGTCGTCAAGATCGTCAATGACGCGCTCGTCGAGACGCTTGGCGGCGACGCAGCAGACGGCGCCCTCGATCTCGCCATGGCGCCGCCGGCGCCGATCCTGATGGTCGGCCTGCAAGGCTCGGGCAAGACGACGACGACGGCGAAAATCGCCAACCGCCTGCAGATCCGCGACAAGAAGCGCGTCCTCATGGCGTCGCTCGACACCCGCCGGCCAGCGGCGATGGAGCAGCTGAAAATTCTCGGCGAGCAGACCGGCGTCAAGACCTTGCCGATCGTCGCGGGCCAGTCGCCGCAACAGATCGCCACCCGCGCGCTGGAAGCCGCGCGCCTCGGCGGCTACGACGTCGTCATGCTCGACACGGCGGGACGGCTGTCGATCGACGAAGAGCTGATGACGGAAGTCGCCGACATTCACCGGGTGACGCGGCCGATCGAAACCCTGCTCGTCGTCGACGCCCTGACCGGTCAGGATGCGGTCAACACTGCCGACCGTTTCAAGGAACGCCTGCCAATCACCGGCGTCGTGCTGACGCGCGTTGACGGCGATGCGCGCGGCGGCGCGGCGCTGTCGATGCGCGCGGTCACCGGCAAGCCGATCAAGTTCATCGGCGTCGGCGAAAAATTCGATGCGATCGATGTCTTCGACCCGCAGCGAATGGCTGGGCGCATTCTCGGCATGGGCGACATCGTCAGCCTCGTCGAAAGGGCGGCTGAACAGATCGACGCCGAGAAGGCCGAAAAGGCCGCAAAGAAAATGGCGAAGGGCGAGTTCGATCTAGACGATCTCGCTGATCAGTTCCGGCAGATGCGCAAGATGGGCGGCATGGGCGCAATTCTGGGGCTGTTGCCCGGCATGGGCAAAATGAAGAAGGCGCTCGACGCTGCGGGCGGTCTCGACGATGGCGAGATCAAACGTCAGGAAGCCATCATTTCGTCAATGACAAAGGAAGAGCGCCGCAAGCCGGCGCTGATGAACGCCAAGCGGAAGATTCGCGTCGCGGCAGGCTCCGGCACTTCAGTGCAGCAGGTCAACAAGCTGCTGAAGTCGCATCGCCAGATGGCGGACATGATGAAGAAGCTCGGCAAAGGCGGCATGAAAGGCCTTGCGGCGCAGATGGCCGGGATGGGCGGCGCGATGCCGGGCATGGGCCGCGGCGCGCCCGACCTCTCGGCGCTCGGCGGGGGCAAGGCCCAGCCTCAGGAGGAAGTCGATTTCGACGCGCTCGAACGCGCGATGAAAGGCATGGGCCCGACGCCGCCCGGTTTGGGCGGACTGCCGGGCTTTGGGAAGAAAAACTAACGGACTTTGGTCATTCGGAAAGGAAAACGAAAATGTCTCTGAAACTTCGCCTCGCCCGCCGCGGCACCAAGAAGCGGCCATTCTACCACATCGTTGCCGCGGACAGTCACGCGGCGCGCGACGGCCGCTATATTGAAAAGCTCGGAATCTTCGATCCGCTGCTCGGTAAAACCGACGAAAAGCGCGTCCAGTTCGACGCCGAGCGCATCAAATACTGGCTATCGAAGGGCGCGCAGCCGACTGATCGCGTCGCGCGCTTCCTGACCGCACAGGGTCTTGCGACCTGGAAGCACGGCGACAATCCGAAAAAGGCGCAGCCGAAAGCCAAAGCCCAGGAACGGGCCAAGGAAAAGGCCGAGAAGGCCGCCGTCGCGTCTGAAACACCGGCGGCCTGAGCCCTTGAGGGCGATAACGCGCCCCCGCCCAAATTCTCGGTAAGTGTCGCATGGTTGAAAATGCGCTAGTGCCGTGAGTCATTCGAACTGGGGGTACAACCTTTTGAGTTTGACGCGGGCGTCGGCGGTTGTGAACTGCCAATCGGCTTTGGCGTGATGCTTGTTGCGATTGTCCTGCCAGGCCGCGACTTCTGCGGCGAGGG
>JBGSSK010000043.1:0-2180 GCA_041737095.1 Parvularculaceae bacterium
GCCGGCGGGTCGACCTTGCGAGACTTTGCAAACGCCGACGGCGCGCTCGGCTATTTCCAACACCGCTTCAAGGTTTACGACCGCGCGGGCGCGCAATGCCCGGCGTGCGGCGGCGCGATCCGCCGCATCGCCCAGTCTGGAAGATCCTCATTTTATTGCGGAAAATGCCAGCGATAACGCCATGACCCATCAACGCCGAAAACTCCGGCCCGGTCGTTGACGGGCTGAATGCCCGTCGCTATAAGCCACGCCTCGCGCGCGGCCCACCTCGTACGGACCGGAGCGTTAATCGATCTTCAGGACCGCCTCGGCGCGGTGAGCGGAAGCAGGAACCATGGCGAACACATCGTCAGCAAAAAAGATGGTGCGCAAGATCGCGAAGCGCACGGAAGTGAACAAGGCGCGCCGGTCGCGGGTGCGCTCGTTCATCCGCAAAGTCGAGGAAGCGATTGCGTCCGGCGATCAGAAAGCCGCGGCCGCCGCGCTGCGCGCCGCTCAGCCCGAGCTTCATCGCTCGGTGACCAAGGGCGTCGCCCACAAATCCACCGTCTCGCGCAAGCTGTCGCGGCTCGCCTCGCGCATTAGGAAGCTTTCCGCCTGAAATCAGTTGAAACAGGACGCCGATATGGCCCCGCTCGCGTGATCGCAAGCGGGGCCTTTTTTTGACTCCGAAAATCGCGAAAACGGATTGCAATCTGCGCGCTCGCAGCGCAAATAATGCCTGGCGCACCGCTTGCGTGCAGTATGAATTTTCCACCATGTTTTTCGGCGTCGGCGCTAAGTTTTTGTTTTCGCGCAGTGTGTTCAATGTCAATGCAGCGGCGCCCCAAAAAAGAGGCAAGAATCGCAGCGCAAACTATTTACACGGGAACAGCCCGGAGATACGATCAAAACAGAATTAAGACGGACACGGATTAATCTGAAATTCGCTGTTGCGTTTGAATGTTCTGAGTGTAGTTGACACCGTTCCCGCCATTATGCGGGGTAGCTGAAAAAAGCGCTTGGCGGCGCAAGAAATAAGGGACCGCAAATGGGCAGGTCGATTACTGATTGCAGGATTCAATTGGTCGGCGGCCCGCTTCTGCGTTCAACTGCGCATCAATCGACTTACTCGGCGAGTATCACTTAAAATCTGAACGCCGCCTCCGGGGTTGGGCGGAGTTTGCGGAATCGTAGGGTCTGCGGCCCGCGACGCACGTCGTTGCGCGCTGTCGGCCTTTGGGCGGAATCTGAAGAATTGGGGCTTCCGGAAATGACTGCAAAAAGCGTCGGCTCGGCCGAACACGGCTTCACTTTGTTTCGTGAAGTATTGATCAAGCGGTATGGCAAGGCGATCTACACATCATGGTTCTCGGATTTGCTTCTCGATGACGCTGGCGGCGACACGATTACGCTTTCAACTGAGTCCGATATGCGCCGCGATCGACTCGACCAGCAATTCAAGCCCGGTCTTTTGCGCGCCTGGTGCGAAGACATCTATCCGATAAGGCGGCTGCATTTCATCAAGCGAAACGGGCTAAGCGACAACGCCGCAAAGGTGAATGCGCTGGCGCCGTCGCCTGCGATGCGGAACGGCGCTTCTCCATCAATGAACGGCGCGTTCGCCAAGTCTACGAACGCCTCATTGCGCGCCGATCGCTTTGCGCCGGCGCTTGACGAAATCGCCTCCCCGCTCGATCCGCGCTCGACATTTGACAATTTCGCGGTCGATGAATCGAACGCTGTCGCTTTCGCCGCCGCGAAACAGATTTTCGCAGAAGATTGCGCGCGCGACATCCTCTATGTCTTCGGCCAGTCAGGCGTCGGCAAATCGCATTTGCTGCAGGCTTGCGGCAATGCATGGATGGCGCGCTACCCGGGCGGACGTTGCGCCTACTTCACGCATAACAATGTTCAAAACGGCTGTGTCGGCGCCATCCTGTCGAATTCGACCATGGATTTGCAGCGGAATTTTCTCGCCAACGACCTCGTGATGATCGATGACCTTCATCTGCTTGCCGGCAAGAAACGGACGCTTGAGGAAGTGCTGAACCTGATGAATGCGATCGTCAGCGCCGGACGCCAGCTGATTGTCGCCGGCGAATTGCCGCCGGCGGCGCTGGCGCGGGCCGGCGTCAATGATCGCCTGACCGATCGTCTCGCGGGCGGACTTTCGGTGCGCAACGCGCCGGGCGGCGAGG
>JBGSSK010000076.1:0-3250 GCA_041737095.1 Parvularculaceae bacterium
CAGCGCCGCATGCGTGCCGGCCGCCGCGATGAGCCGCGCGACGCTCTCGGCGCGGCGCAAAGGCGTTATCGCCGGGATCGACCTCGCCCTCGCCGCCTTTCGTCTCATCGATCGCGATATCGATGTCGAGGTCGAAATCGCGGATGGCGGACGTGTCGAGGACGGCGACGTGGTGATGCGGATCGAGGGGCCGTCACGCGCGATCCTCACCGCCGAGCGCGTCGCGCTGAATTTCCTCGGGCGGCTGTCCGGCGTCGCGACACAGACGGCGCTTTACGTCGATGCGGTCGCCGGCACGCGTGCGAAAATCGCCTGCACACGAAAGACGACGCCGGGCCTTCGCGCCTTCGAGAAATACGCGGTCCGGTGCGGCGGCGGCTCGAATCATCGTTTCGGCCTTTATGACGCGGTGATGATCAAGGACAATCACATCATCGCCGCCGGCGGCGTCGCCGAAGCGATGAAGGCCGCCAAAGCGGCCGTCGGCCACATGACCGCGATCGAGATCGAGGTCGACAGTATCGAGCAGATGGAAGAAGCGCTCGAACATGGCGCGCGCATTATCCTTCTCGACAACATGTCGCTCGACGCGCTGCGTCTCGCGGTGACGCTCAACAAGGGCCGAGCGGTCCTCGAGGCTTCCGGCGGCGTCACGCTCGACAGCGTCCGCTCGATCGCGATGACCGGCGTCGACGTCATCTCCTCCGGCGCGATCACGCATTCGGCCCCCTGCCTCGATCTCGGTCTCGATTTTCTGGATTGACGATGAGTCCCGTCTCCCGGCGGGCGAGGGAAGGCTTGCGCGGCCTTCGCTGAATGGCCAATGATCGCCCGATGTCGTGGGAAAAAGAGCTCGAAGAGCTGAAACGCCGGCAAGCGCTCGCCGAGAAAATGGGCGGCGCGGAGAAAATCGCGCGCCAGAAGGAGCGCGGCAAGTTGACGGCGCGCGAGCGGCTTGATGCGCTGCTTGACGAGGGATCATTCCGCGAGATCGGCAAGATCGCCGGCAAAGCGACTTACGCCGAGGACGGATCGCTTGCGGATTTCACAGCCTCGAATTTCATTTTCGGCCGCGGGCGGATCAATGGCCGGACGGTCGTCGCCAGCGCTGATGATTTCACCGTCAGGGGAGGCGCCGCCGACGCCGCCATTCACCGCAAATTCGCGCAGGCCGAACAGATGGCGCACGAGATGGGCTTGCCGCTCATCCGCATGATCGACGGCACCGGCGGCGGCGGGTCGGTCAAAAGCATTGAACAGATGGGCTTCACCTATGTCCCTCATGTGCCGGGCTGGGAGCATGTCGTCAGGAATCTCGACACCGTGCCGGTCGTGGCGCTGGCGCTCGGCTCCTGCGCCGGGCTTGGCGCGGCGCGCCTCGTCGCCAGCCATTATTCGGTGATGGTCCGCGGCGTCGCGCAGGTTTTCACGGCGGGCCCGAAGGTCGCCGAGGGGATCGGCGAGGCGGCGATGAGCAATGAAGCGCTCGGCGGCGCCGACATCCATGCGCGCAACGGCGTCATCGACGACGAGGCGGAGAGCGAGCAAGCGGCGTTCGCCAAGGCGCGCGCATTCCTTTCCTATCTCCCCTCCTCCATAAAAGGCCGGGCGGCGCGCACCGCCAATCATGATCCCGTCTCGCGCCGCGACGAGGAATTGATCGCGGTCGCGCCGCGCGACCGGCGGCATGCCTATTCGATGCGCAGGATCATCAATTCGGTTTTCGACAGAAAATCAGCCTTCGAAATGGGAACGCGCTGGGGCCGCTCGGTCATCACCGCATTCGCGCGCCTCGACGGTTATACGGTCGCGGTGCTGGCGTCCGACCCGACTTTTCTCGGCGGCTCATGGACGGCGGACGCATCCGAGAAGGCGCGGCGTTTCGTCGGCCTCGCCGAATTGTTCCGCCTGCCGCTCGTCCATCTCGTCGACAATCCGGGTTTCATGATCGGGCTTGAAGCAGAGAAAGCCGCGACGATCCGCAAGGGCGTCGAGGCGATGAACGCGATCTACAGGGCGACGATCCCGTGGTGCTCGGTCATCATCCGCAAGGCCTACGGCGTCGCCGGTGCCGCGATGTCGGACCACACGCGTTTTCAGTACCGCTTCGCCTGGCCCTCAGGCGACTGGGGCTCGCTCCCGATGGAAGGCGGCGTCGAGGTCGCCTACAAGGCGGAACTGGCCAAAGCCGACGATCCGGCTGCGGAGCTTTCGCGAATAAAGGCGCGCCTCGGCGCCGTCACCTCGCCCTTCCGCACGGCGGAGCAGTTCCTGATCGAAGACATCATAGACCCGAGGGACACGCGGGCGTTATTGTGCGAGTTTGCGGAAATGGCCGCGGACAGGCCATAGCAACACTCAATCCACTCGCTCATCATCGTCGCCCCTCGCATTCGCCAGCGCTTTTTCTACCGCCTTTTTCATAACGGTCGGCAAACGCGCCGCTTCGGGCGCGATCCATTGCTGGCGTTCGCCGGGCGTGAACGGTTTCGGCGCCGTCGCCGCCATCACGTCGAGTTCGAGATGGAAATGCGTGAAGGTGTGGCGAACGGTCCCGGCGTTGCGCCAGAGGACCGGCGCAACTGAGTGCGAATCCGGGACCGCCGCCCCCGACGCCTCTACCAATGAGCGAGGGGAAGCAGCGATCCAATCAGTCCCCGGAAGCCCCATCATGCCGCCGAGCAATCCTTTGTCCGGACGGCGTTCGAACAGCATTTCGCCCTTCGCATTGAAAAGCGCATAGGCGACGCCGCGGCGCGATGGCTTTGCGCGCTTTGCAGCCTTCGTCGGCAGCGTCTCGGCGACGCCGGCCTTTTGCGCGGCGCAATGCGCCGCAATCGGGCATGACGCGCATTTCGGCGCCCGCGGCGTGCAAATGGACGCGCCAAGATCCATCAAAGCTTGCGCGAAATCGCCGGCGCGTTTCCTCGGCCAGATCGATCCGATCGCCGCGCGCAATTCGGTCTTCGCTTTCGGCAGCGGCGTTGCGATCGCAAAGAGTCGCGACGCGACGCGTTCGATATTGCCGTCCAGCGCGACCGCCGGCGCATCATAGGCGATCGCCGCGATCGCCGCCGCCGTATACGGACCAATACCCGGCAGCGCCTTCAGTTCTTCTTCGCTTTCCGGGAAGCCGCCGCGCGCGGCGACGACGCGCGCGTGATCGGCTGCTCGGGCATAGCGGCGATGAGCTGAATGAGAAGGGGCGCGACTATCTGCATCGTATTTTGGTCGCTGCCGGCCGAATGCG
>JBGSSK010000088.1:0-11940 GCA_041737095.1 Parvularculaceae bacterium
TGAATTCAGGCCGGGCCCCGACTAGGTTCCGGCCCCGCGTCGATGGGCGAACGCCCGACCGCACGCCGCCTTAGCTCAGTTGGTTAGAGCGCTAGATTGTGGATCTAGAGGTCGCTGGTTCGAGACCAGCAGGCGGTACCATCGCCCGTCAATCGTCCTTTCGACCGGCCGCCCGTTCGGCGGATGGGAAGAACAGGAAAGCGAGCATCAGGACATAGCTTGCATAATCCCACGCGATTCCCAGCGCCCACACATCCGAAAATATCTGAACGTGCTTCAGGACCGCGTCGCGCGGGGTGATTGATGACAATCCCGGAATGCGTTCGCTCGCGACAATTTCGGCTGTTCGGGACTGTTTCTTTGGATTTGGGGCTTTGTCGGCATTTGCATTGCGGCGGAACTGCGCAGCGATGATGTCGAGACCGCGTTCAGGGGACAATTCCGCGGCCGAGGCGATTGGAGGCGAGGGCTTGTTGCGCCGCTGGCTGTTCAGGGATTTCTTGAGGGCTGCGCGCACTTCGATCGAATAATAATCGATTGCGCGCGCCTGCGAGGTTGAAAGGCCGGCGACCGGTTTAGGGTTGGCGCGATCAAAGGCGTCGAGCTGCGATTGCAGGAGCGTCTCGATGCGCCTGTCTTGCCGCCATCGATTGAGAATGATCGTGAAATCATTGAAACCGGATTCGAACGCGCCGGCCCAGGCGTCGTAATTCGCGTAGGCGTTCGCAGCGAGTTGTTTGCGGAGCGCTTCGCTCTTCGTCCCGCAAATATCCGTTGCAAAAGGAGAAAGGCCCGTCGGGTCCTCGCTGGTCAGCACCGCCTCGACGCCAGCGCCGACTGTGCCGTACCATTGCGCGACACCTTCGATATAGGCTGCGACAGCGCCGCGCCCGGTGCTGCCTGTCTGGAAACCGCCGTCTCGTTCGCGCGCCGCCGCCTCCTTGGTCGTGATCACCGACAGCTTGAGATCGTCGAATGCTGCGATATCGCGCTGGCGCCATGCAACGATCGCTGCACACTCGGCCTGAAGCCGGTCGATCTCATAGGCGTAAGTCGTGCGGACGGCGTCCACGCCGGCGATCCCGACGACCGTCGTCCACGTCGAGACAACGAATAGAATGAGGGAAAGCACTGGGATGATAACGAAGATCTTGATCGAACGCTCGATGAAATGCAGCGCCGTTGCGACCGGACCGCCGGCAAGGCCGCGGAACCAGTCACGATGCCGGACAAGTTCAGCGCCTCCGATCCATATCGCGACCCCGAGAAAGAAAACAAAAACGCCAAAGGCCGGCGGCAGGATTGCGTTGCGGAAGAAGTCCTCTGTCTCTTGCGACGTGATCAGTGAAAATCCGATCGCCGACGAGACCGCCGAGAAAAAAGCCGATGTCGTTGCGACGACAATGAACAGCCGGTTGAAGAGCGATGATCCCGAAAGCCGGCGCGATGTTAGGATCGAAAAGGTCAACGCGCCGAGGAGCGCCAGCACGATTCCAGATCCGATTGCGAGCCCGCCTGGGCCAGACAGGACCGAAGAAGCGTCCTGCGCCTCAGCGCGCGAAATCGCAGGGAATAAGAGGGCGGCGACCGCAGCGGTGCGGCGACCAGCCTGCATCGGTCTGTTCACGAGGCTCCCCCAAAATAACGGTCAGCGCCGCCACCAAGATTATTCCCACATCGCCATCGAGTCGAGACGCATAGCCAAATCACCATCATTCACTCTGACGGGAGCGCCGGCGATCACGCGAAAGGCGGCGCGTTGGCGAAAGGATCGTCAAGACTTGCCGCAGGCTCGGTGAACCAGTGCGGTCCGTCGGGCGCCATATAGAAATGGTCTTCGTGACGAATGCCGAACTCGCCGGGAACAACAATCATCGGCTCATTCGAAAAACACATGCCGATGTCGAGCGGCGTCTTGTCGCCTTTGACGAGGTTAGGCGATTCGTGAACATCAAGGCCTATGCCATGACCGGTTCGATGGGGCAGGCCCGGCAAGCGGTACCCGGGCCCGTAACCATTCCGCTCAAGCGATCGACGCGCCGCGGCGTCAACGCTCTCGCAAAGCGCGCCGCGTCGCGCTGCGTCGAAAGCAGCGGCTTGCGCTTCTCGCTCAGCATTCCAGGCGTCGCGCACTGCGCGTGACGGTTCGCCGAAAACATAAGTTCGCGTGATATCGGAATTATACCCTTCGACTGTGCAGCCCGTGTCGATCAGGACGACTTCGTCAGGCTTCAGCGCACGGTCCCTTTCCGGCCCGTGCGGCAGGGACGTGTCGTCCCCGAACGCGACGATGCAGAACGTGTTGCCGCCGCCGCCGAGCTTGCGGTGCGTCTCATCGATGAATCGTGCGACCTCCGATGCAAAAACCCCTTCGTGCAGGAATGCGCGCGCCCTTTTTTGCGTTTCGAGAGTGATGCGCTTGGCGCGCTGCAGCAGCAAAATCTCCGCCTGTGATTTTCGGGCTCGCAACGGCGAGATCAGCGGCGCTGCGTCGAGCAGCCTTTCATCCGGAATCTCCTTTCGGAGGCTGCGATACATGAAAAGCGGTAAATCTCCGTCAAGCGCCATCTTGCCGCCCTCAATGCGATCGCTGATAAGGCTATAAGGGCTTTGCTCCTCCTCCCAAGTCAGAATTTCGCCGGCCGCCGAAACGACACTAGCGACCTTGCCGAGCTCAAATCTCGGCGCGACATAATCGACACGGAGGGGCGTGATGATCGCGCCAAGAAAACGCTCTGAAGGACGCCAGACGACGCCGGTGAAATAGCGCAAGCTGCTTGTCGATCCAAGGAGGACCGC
The DNA here is from genome assembly GCA_041737095.1 of Parvularculaceae bacterium. Taxonomy (GTDB): domain Bacteria; phylum Pseudomonadota; class Alphaproteobacteria; order Caulobacterales; family Parvularculaceae; genus Amphiplicatus. Next base: position 2,800 of record JBGSSK010000088.1, read on the forward strand.
ATCGACGCCGCCGGCGTCCATCTTGACTCTCAGCGCCTCAATCCTGTTCCGTCGCTCTTCGGCGCTGATTGGCGTTGGCGGGTGAAGCGTCATCAATCGCCGCCTATTGCCCGCGCAGCTTGCGGTCAAACGCAGCGACAAGCGTCATATAAGGATTGACCTTGGTGAAAAGCGGGTCTTCCTCTTCGGACGAAACATAATTTTCATACATCTCGAAATGGAGGTGCGTAGTCGTCGGAACGCTTGTACCATCGGACTTGAAGAAGTCGTTCGATATTTTTCCGATGCGGTCGCCCTTCAAGACCTGTTGCCCCTCGCTGACAGCAAGCGCACCCATATTGAGATGCAGATAATTGTAGATTGTTCCCGCCTGCGTCTGGAGCGTGACCCAGTGGCGACGGACATCGATGACGCGCCCATCTTCGACTGCGACCGCCCAATGAATATTTTTCGCGCAGGTCTGTGGGCGGATATCAAGGCCTTCATGGCCGCCGCCTGGACAGAGCGGCTGATTGCGGTCACGGCGCTCGCAGAAGGTATCCTGCCACGGATAGTCGTAGTTGCGGGTGTCGCACTGGCTTCCTTCCATCCCGTTGATCGAGCCCATGCCGCCGCCAAAGCGATACACCTGACTATTAAGGAACACCGGATCTTCAGTCGGGAACAAGATGTCCGGGCGATAGACGGTTTCGTCGATAAAACCCGGTCCGGAACTTGGCAACAAGTCGCCTACGGGAAGATAGCTGAAGACTTTGCCGTCTACATCCGTCAGGACCTCCGGCTCGACAGGTTCTTCGGCGTCGTCGATCGGCGATTCTACGTCGTCGCCGCTTTCCGGTTCGTCGTCTATCGTATCGTCCGTCGGCATGCTGTCGTCGATTGGCGGCGGGTCACCGCCCGGCAAATCCGGCATGCCGTTCTTCTGAGCCCACCAATAGGCCCCGGCAAAGAGCAGGATGATAATCAGGAGCAGCAACCAGCCCGCCGCATTGCCGCGCTGTTTATGGCGGTATGTGCGCATCATTGCTCACCTGCTTCAGGATTGAAGAGAAGAATATTCGACGCAAGTTTGGTGATGAAATCATCCTCGGCGCATCTGATATCGTCAGGCGCATCGCACATGATCGACAGAACGTAGCCGGCCCCGAAAGCTGCGAATGTCAGATCGGTGGCGCTTTCGCTCCGTGTAATGAGGTACGGCGCACCGATGCTGGGAAGCGATTTGCGCTCCGCTCGCATCGCTGCTACCCGGGAGCGCGCTGATTTCAGATCGCCGACAATGATTTTCCTGCGTGCGCCGGACATTCGCATGCCGACGCCATTGTCGACTTCGGCGATCGCTGAATATGAATCGCCTAGGCTATAGACCTTCAGCGTCTCAGCGACGCGCGTCCCTTCCGGCGCCAACAACGGGAGGCGTGTCAGATTGATCTCTATCGCCGCGACACGCCTGAAGCGTTCGGCCGTCGCGGCGCGCAGTCCCGGCGGCCGGGCGATCACCGCTGTTGTCGTCTGCCGCCGCGCGGCCGAATCTCGCTGGGCCGAAACGGCAAGCGCGCGCCGCATTTCAATCCAGTCTATGGCGTCCACCGCTGCTTCCCGCGCTGGCGTTCCAATTGGCGGCGGCGCCAAGCGTGGGCGCGTTGTCGCTCGCTCATCGAGGGCTTCGCGCAGCCTCTCGGCGAATTCCGGATCATTCTGCTGCGCGCCCGCGCCCTGAAATGCGGCGAGCAGGCTCGTCGCAGCGGCAATCGCGATTTTTCGCATGACCTCACCCCGCACCCGACCGAGCGTCCCCACGCTCAACGGCACTCTATCGCATCAAAGGCCGGCGCGTCCATCAACAGGGACCTGACGCCGCCCCCCTCTCACCGCGCGTCCAGCTTGAACTCGATGCGTCGGTTCTGAGCCAGCGCCGCAGAGGAGTAGCCGGAGACCATCGGCCACTCCGAGCCCGAACCGGTCGCCATCATCCTTTTGGCGGGAACGCCGCGCGTTTTCAGATAGTTGACCACCGAAATCGCTCGCTGCGCCGATAGTTCGAGGTTCGAGGAATAGACCGCGGCGCAGGACGGGCCAAGCGGCGCCTGGTCCGCATGTCCGTCGACCCTCAGGATCCAGGAAATTTCGGCGGGAATATCGTCCTTGATGTCGAGCAGAACCGCGGCGAGTTTGTTGAGTTCGAGCTTGCCGGCCTCGCCGATCGTCGCCGAGCACGAGGCGAACAGGACATCGCTTTCGAAAACGAAGCGATCGCCAACAACCTTGATGTCCGTGCGATCGCCGAGCGCATTGCGGAGCGCTTCGAAAAACCGCGAGCGGACTTCCTGCAATTCCTGCACCTTGCGCGCCAGCGCGGCGTTGAGGCGCTGCGACAGGTTTTCGATCTGCGCGTTTTGCTCTTTGTCCTTCGCTTCGGCTGCATCAAGCGTCTCTTGCAGGCTTTGCAATTGCCGGCGCAGCGCAGCGAGTTGCGCATTCAATGTGGCGATCTGCGATTTCTGGTCCTCGCTCAGCGCCTTTTCAGCTTTCAATTCTTCCGCTGACGCTGCGACCGCCGACTGGCTTGCTGCTAGCGCCGCGGCGATGGTCGCAAGTTCCGTGTCCTTGTCGGCGATCGTTGTTTCGAGCGCGAGGACTTGGGCGGCGAGCCTGTCCTTTTCGGCGGCGGCAAGACCCAATTGTTCCGCCAGCTGATTGATCCGGGCGGTCAAGCGGGCAAGCTCGCTGTCTTTGGTCGCCAGCTCGTCCTTGACGAGCGTCAGCTTCGACCCGAGATAGAATTGGGCGACGACGAAAATCGACAGGACGAACATCAAGACAAGCAGAAGCGACGTCAGCCCATCGACGAAACCCGGCCAGATATTGGCCTCCGATGAGCGCCGCCTGCGCGTCATCGCTTACTCCCTGCCGCCGCGAATGAGGGATCGGTTGAGGGCGCGGATCTCGTCCTTCAGTTCGGCGATCTGTCCCGCCTGCGCTTTGATCAGAGTTTCGGTATTGGCGGCGAGGGAGGCTTCCAGCGAGGCGAAGGGCGACGCTTCGTCGGCCGCCAGAGAAGACTTGGCGCCAGCGCTCGCCCGCGTGTCGGTCATACCGGAAAGCCAGTCTTCAAGATCCGTGTAGAACCGCCCTTGCGCTTGCGTCGACTGAAGATCGAGAAATCCAACAACGAGCGAGCCGGAAAGACCGAAAAGCGATGATGAAAACGCCGTGCCCATGCCGGAGAGCGGCGCTTTCAGATTGGTAATCAATTGCGCAATTGCGTCCTCAGTCTCGCCGCCGGTGACCGCCAGCCCGCTGATCGTGTTGACGACGCCGTTGACGGTTTCGATAAGTCCCCAGAATGTGCCGAGCAATCCGAGGAACACCAGCAGGTGGCCGATGTAGCGGCCCATCTCCCGACCTTCATCCATCCGTACACCGATTGAATCGAGAATGGCGCGCGTCGATTCCGGCGTTAACCTTCCGCCGCGTTCGTCAGCATCAAGAAGTAGCTTGACCATCGCGCTGATCAGCATCGGCGGACGCGGCAGGCGCGCGCGCCGCGGATCGACAGTTTCGCGGAAGGCCTCGACCCAGCGGACAGCGGGCGAAATGACGCCCGCCTGGCGCAGATTGTAGATGATGCCAATCGCAAGGACGCCGAGGATGAGGCCGTTCAGCGCCGGGTTCGCGGCGAAGGCTTCAATGAGAACCGTCGAAGGCTCGGGGCTCCAGGGCGACAGGTAATAGACGACCGCTGCGACCGCGGTGAGGAAAAGCAGCATGTTGAGGATGTAGCGGCCGGGCTGAGTGAACCGCACCGACCTTTCCAGCAATCGCGCCATGACGCCCCTCCGAACACCTCACACTTAGGAGCAGACTAGGGGGAAAGGCCGCCGAGGTGAATGCGCGGCCAGCGTCCGATAGACCCATTTGCCGATGGTTGAGCCGGGTAGTCTCCCTGACGCAACGGCGGCGGTGATCGGGGCGGTCTTGGGCATTGCCGCGAGCCGCACTCATTGCGCACATAATTTTCGAGCGCTATTTCTGGACCGAAACGAAGAGTCGCAAAAAATGCGCTTTTTTTGCGCAAGGTTTGCGCTTTTTGATTGACACCAGTTTTGATTATGACATTCTGGTGACAATTACATAACAGATCGATGACGCTGCTGTCATTGAAGTGTCACAAGGAGATACGCGGATGCGCATTGCAAAAACACTCGTTTCGCTGGTCGCCGGCGCCGGCGCCCTTTTCGCGATTTCGCAGGCCGGAGACATCGTCGCCTGCCCGGATGATTACCCGGTCCAAGCCGCCTCCTATGTCGAGGGCAGGCTGACGGATGACCGCGGCGCTCGCGTCCAGATCGTCAGCGAGCCCTATCGCGTCGAAGCGGATATCAACGGCCATTCGGACCTTCCCGGCTGGGGGGTTGACGTGCGGGTCAAGTCGCGCTTGCCGAACGGCGCAATGGGCGGATATGTGCCTTACACCGTGATCTTCGTAAACGGCGAGCCGGTTGCGCTCTGCGAGGACGCCAGCGGCCTCGAGCGCGTCTAGAACGACCTCCATCATTCCGGAAACGCCGCCCTTTGGGGCGGCGTTTTTCGTTTTGGCCTTGCCCTTTGCATCAAAAAGGCCGAAGTGACGCCGCACTTTCCAGTATCTTTTGCACTGCAACAAGGCCGCCATGACCGCCCCCAACATTCCCCTGCGCAACATCGCCATTATCGCCCATGTCGATCATGGGAAAACGACGCTGGTCGACGCGCTGTTGCGGCAGTCGGGCACCATCCGCGCCAACACGGAAATGGCTGAGCGCGCCATGGATTCGAACGACATCGAGCGCGAACGGGGCATCACCATTCTCGCCAAATGCACGAGCGTCGTCTGGGAGAAGGGCGCAACGCCCATTCGCGTCAATATTGTCGACACCCCCGGGCACGCCGATTTCGGCGGCGAGGTTGAGCGCATCCTGTCGATGGTCGACGGCTGCCTCCTGCTGATCGACGCGGCGGAAGGCCCGATGCCGCAGACGAAATTCGTTCTGACCAAGGCGCTGGCGCTCGGCCTCCGGCCGATCGTCGTCCTCAACAAAGTCGACCGTCCGAACGCTGACCCGGATGACGCGCTGAATTCCGCCTTCGATCTTTTCGCTGCGCTCGGCGCTTCCAACGAGCAGCTTGATTTTCCAGTCGTCTATGCGTCCGGCCGCGACGGCTGGGCGACCTTGTCGCTCGACGGGCCGCGCGACGATCTGGCGCCGCTGTTCGAGAAAATCGTCGAGCATGTGCCGCCGCCGCCGGTCGCAGCGAACGCCAAGGAAATGCCGTTCCGCATGCTGGCGACGACGCTCGAGGCCGATCCCTATCTCGGCCGTATCCTGACGGGCCGCGTCGTCTCAGGGATAGCCAAGCCGGGCGTCACCATGAAAGCGCTGGCGGTCGACGGGTCCGAGATTGAACGCGTGCGGCTCACCAAGGTGCTCGCGTTCCGAGGCCTCAAACGCCAGCCGGTAGACGAGGCGGAGGCGGGCGATATCGTGGCGCTCGCCGGCTTTTCCGAGGCGTCGGTCGCCGACACCCTGTGCGCCGTCGAGAACGACATCGTCATCCCGGCGCAACCGATCGATCCGCCGACCCTTGCGATCACCATCGCCGCCAATGATTCGCCGCTGGCCGGCCGGGAAGGCGACAAAGTGCAGAGCCGCGTCATTCGCGACCGCCTGCTGCGACAGGCGGAAGGCGACGTCGCAATCCGGGTGACGGACGCAGCGGGCGGCGACGCGATGGAAGTCGCCGGCCGCGGCGAATTGCAACTCGGCGTCCTTATCGAGAACATGCGCCGCGAGGGCTTCGAACTTTCCGTCTCGCGCCCGCGTGTCGTCACGCGCACCGACGAGAACGGCCAGCTGCTGGAGCCGATCGAAGAAGTCTTCATCGATGTCGATGACGAATTCACCGGGATCGTCATCGAGAAATTGACGCGCCGCAAGTGCGAACTTGCGGAAATGAAGCCGTCAGGCGCCGGCAAGACGCGCATCATCATGCACGCCCCGGCGCGCGCGCTGATCGGCTATCACGGAGAATTTCTGACCGACACGCGCGGCACTGGCGTCATGAACCGGTCTTATCTGAAACACGCCCCGCACAAGGGCGCGATCGAAGGCCGTCGCAACGGCGTCCTCATATCGACGGACGCCGGGCATACGGTTCTTTACGCGCTCTGGTACATCCAGGAACGCGGCGTGCTTTTCATCGGCGATGGCGAGGCGACCTATCAGGGAATGATCATCGGCGAGAACGCCAAGGACGATGATCTCGACGTCAATCCGCTGAAGGAAAAGAAGTTAACCAACATCCGCACCACCTCGAAGGACGAAGCGATGCGCCTGACGCCGCCGCGCCGGATGAGCCTTGAACAGGCGATCGCCTATATCGGCGATGATGAACTCGTCGAGGTGACGCCAAAATCGATCCGCCTCAGGAAGAAATCGCTGTTGCCGCATGAAAGAAAGCGCGCCGCGAAGGGATAAGTGAAGACCGACGCAGGCCATTATGCCGCCGAACCTTTCTCTTGAACTGCTAGACGGTCTGATTGGCCGCACAATCAAGACGGGAACGCTGACCTTGATCGGCGCCGACGGCCGGCGCCGCCGGCATGGCGACGGCGCGCCGCCGTTCGTTGCGATCCGCCTCGACGATCCATCTCTATACGCAAAGATCCTCGTCAACCCCGAACTCGCCGTCGGTGAAGCCTATATGGAGGGCGGCCTGACGATTCCGGAAGGCGATCTTCGCGGCTTCCTGCAGCTCTTCCATCAAAACGCCGCCAATCTCAGGACCCGACCGATCCGGCGGGCCCTCGCCGGCGCCGTGCGCCGGCTCAAGCGGTTTCAGCAATTCAATCCGATCGTCAAGGCGAAGGAGAATGTCGCCCATCATTATGACATCTCGAACCCATTTTACCGGCTCTTTCTCGACGAAGACATGCATTATTCCTGCGCCTATTTCGAGCATGAGGGCCAGTCGCTCGAGGACGCGCAGCAGGCGAAATTGCGCCACATTGCGGCAAAGCTCCGGATCGAACCCGGCATGCGCGTCCTCGATATCGGCTCGGGGTGGGGCGGGCTCGCCATGTATCTCGCCAAGACCTTTCGCGCCGAAGTCGTCGGCCTGACGCTGTCGCGCGAACAGCACGCCCTCGCGACGGCGCGCGCCGCTGGGCGCGGTCTCGCCGGCGGAGCCGAATTCCGCGTGCTCGACTATCGTGAGGCGACAGGGAAATTCGACCGGATTGTGTCGGTCGGCATGTTCGAGCATGTCGGCGTTCCGCATTATCCGGAATTTTTCGGCAAGATCGCCGACCTTTTGACTACGGAAGGGCTCGCGCTCATCCACACCATCGGCCGCAAGGGCCCGCCTGGCGTCACCGGACCATGGATCCGGAAATACATCTTTCCCGGCGGCTATTCGCCGTCGCTATCGGAAACGCTCGCGGCCATCGAACCGACTGGGCTCTGGGTCAGCGACGTCGAAGTGCTGCGGCTCCACTACGCTGACACGCTGCGGGAATGGAGCCGCAGGTTCGCGGCGAATCGCGACGCCGCTCGCGCAATGTTTGACGAGCGATTCTGCCGGATGTGGGAGTTCTATCTCGCGACGGCGGAATTCTCCTTTCGCTCAAGCGGTCATCTGAACTTTCAGATCCAGCTTGCGAAGTCGCACGCGTCGGCGCCGATCCGACGCGACTATATGCAGGAAACCGAAGCGGCGCTGCGTATGAAGGAGTGCGACGCCGGCGCGGCGAAGGCGTAGCGCGGCTTCATCCGGTCGGCGCATCGAAGGCGCCCTAAAGGGCCGCCTTTCCGCAAACGACGCTCTTCCTTTTTTTGGCATTTCCTGCGGGTTCCAGCCGCAAAAGGCGCCCTTTTGTCTGCTCGATTAGGGCGCCCAATCAACTGGGAGACATGCGGGGATTTCGACGCCAGCGCACGATGCGCCGACGCAAATCAATCATTCAATTGTCAAAGAGCCATGCGCAACGGCGCGCAATCATCGACTTCCGGATGTGGCGCCGCCGTTCGATCATTCAAGCGTCGATTTGCGTGTATTTTCGATTTCAATTTCGCCGGTCTGGTTTGGCGGGTTTAGAGGGCGGCGCCGACGAGGTCGAGGATGCGGGGGCGCAAACCAGATGCGCCGCCGCATCCGCCATTGGTCAAGCGAGCAAGGCGACAGCGAAAAACATCGGCGTCACCGCCGCCGACAATACGCCGACCGCCGCCAGGCAGCCTGCAAGTTTCATCATTGGTTTCCTCGAATTGGTTGCATGTCTGATCAACGCTCACCGTCAGGCGGCCTTTCCCGCCGCCATCGCGTGGATTTCCTTTGCAGACAGCTTCTGTCCGCCAATCGCCCAGTTTCCGCCGGCGAATTCGTTGATGCGAACCCAAGTGACGGACCGCAGCGCTTCGCCTTCGACGGCGATCACCGCCTCGGTGACCCGGTCGATCAGGTCGGCTTTCTGGTCCGTGGTGAAGACATCTTCGATGAGATCGATTGTGACGAGCGGCATGGCTGGTCTCCTTCAAGGTTTTCCGCGATGACCCAACGCCATCGCTTGATCGATGTCTTAGGCGCGTCCCGCCGGCGAGGCTTGGAGACGATCTGGAGAATTCATGAAGGAATACGGGATTCCGGGTGGGCGCAGCCGGCCTGACAGCGCTATTCTGCACGCCATGATCTACCGCTTCGAAAATTTCGCGTTCGACACCCTGAAAATCGAGTTGTTGCGGGACGGCGTCGCCGTGCCACTGGAGCGGCAGGTCTTCGCCCTCCTCAGCCTGTTGATTGAAAACAGCGACCGCGTCGTGTGCAAGGACGAAATTTTTGAAAAGATCTGGGAGGGACGATTCGTTTCGGACTCGGCGCTGGCGAGCCGCATCAAGTCGCTGCGCGCCGCACTCGGCGACAACGGCAAAAGCCAGAAAATCATTCGAACCATTCATGGACAAGGCTTTCGATTTGTCGCGGAAACCCGCGTGCAATTCAAAGCCCCGGTTGGGAGCGCGGCCTCGGCGCCTGTCGATCACGCCGCGCCATCGCCAGGCGCGCGGCCGTCGATCGCCATCCTGCCGTTGCGGCTGATCGGCGCTG
>JBGSSK010000118.1:0-2417 GCA_041737095.1 Parvularculaceae bacterium
CGCGAATCGCCGGCCGCGCAACGCTGCGCCCTCGGGCGAGTTTTCGGACTCATGATAGGGGCCCATCGCCGTCCCATGCACCAGAATCGCGATACGCGCCAGCAGCGCCGGATTTTGTGATTTTACACCATATAATTGTGGCGCAAACCGGACATCGCCGCTGCTATTTCCGCCGCAATTCCGGTCGATGAGAGGTCGCATCGGCAATCCGGCTGGGGCAAATGGCTCGGAGGCTAGCATGAGGACTTTGACGAAAATGGCGGCGGCGGCCCTGATCGGGCTGACGGCGCTCGGCGCCAGCGCCGCATCGGCGGATGACAATGATCGCGATCGCAATCACCGCGAACGCGATTACCGCGACGATGACCGGCGTGATGATCGCCGCGCCGATCGACGTGACGATCGACGTGACGATCGACGTGATTACCGCCGCGATGATCGGCGCTATGCGTCAGTGCGGCCAGATCGCTGCGACATCGACCACGATCATCGCTATCACCAGCGCGACTATTACAATTATTATCCGAAGGACCGCTATTACCGCGCCGATCCGGGGTTCTCGATTTCACTCAATCTCGGCAATGGCGGCTACTATGATCGCGGCGGGCGGTATTATGACCGGCCCTATTACGACCAGCGCGGCTATCGCGACAGCGGCCGCGTCGTCAACCGCGAGGTCTACCGCATACGCGGCTATAACGCCGACGCGGTCCTTGTCGAGGAAGTCTTCGGCGGGCGCCGCGGCGCCGAACTCGTCTGCACCGTGACGGCGCGCGGCCGCGATGCGCGGATCGTGCCCTACGGGCAGTTGCGCTCGATCGCGGCGCGCAATTGCTCAAGACGCGCGGATATCCGCATTTACGCCTGAGGATACGCCGCCTGAAAACTGAAAAGGCGCCGGATTTCCCGGCGCCTTTTTCTTGTCCGCATCGATCGGATCGCTCAGCGCGCGGCGGCGGCCCGGTCGGCGATTGCGTGAATGCCTTTCGGCTTCGGCTTTTTTGCGACGGTTGCTTCGCTGCGCACGCGCCAGAACCGCATGACGCGTTCGGCCGCTTCCTGCGGCACTTTCAGGTAGAGATCGAGAATGCGCAGCGCCTTTTGCTGCTCCTGATCGCCGCGCTGCAGGCTGAAGACGATCTTGGCGAAGGTCGAGCGCTCGAACCCGGCGGCCCGGCAGGCGATCGCCAGCGATTCGAAAGACCGGTCCTGCAGGATGCGTTGCGCGGTCGATGAATCGACGCCGATATGATGCGCAAGCGCGAGCAGGAATTCGGTCGACCGCCGGCCGTCGACGAGTTCCTTCAGCAGCGTTTCGTTGAGAAGGCCGGCCTTGATCTTGTCCTCGACGAATTTGCGTGCGGCGGCGAAGTCGCTCTGGGCGCCGTCGACGGCGCTTTTCAGGATCTTCGCGCGATTGCCTTCGATCGCCTCGTCGATAAGCGCCGGGTCGAGAAGATCCGACCGCTTCAGAATCTCGCGCTTCAACGCCGACGAAACGAAAAAATACATTTGCGTCAGGAGCGACGGCGGCAGGTCGTAGCGCTCGGTCAGCGGCTGTTGCAACTCCGCGATTGACCGCGAATGTTCGACGAGCCGCGACATCGTCTCGCCGGTGAAGCGCGCGCCCTGGTTTTCGGCGAGCGCGACGAGAACTTCCTTGTCGCCGCGCTCGACGAGCTCGGCGGCGACGGCTTCAGGCACCTCGCGACGGCGCGAGATCGCCTTCATGTGGTCCTGGGTGCGCTGGCGGATGACCCGGACGAGGTCTTCCTCGGTCAGCGCAGCGCTACGCTCGAGGATCGGCTGGGCGACCGAGATCTCGTCATGGGCGAGCTGGCGGACGAGGCCGCGCGGCGCGTTCGGCGTGTCGGCGAGTTTCTCGGCGATCTCCTTGCGCAGCGCGATTTCGACCGATTCCGTCACCTTCGACAGGATGACGTCGAAATGCTGCATCTCGGTCGAGGTATAGCGGTCCGGCGCCGCCATGAAGACGTCGGTGATCTCGCGCAGCAGGTCGGCGCGCCGTTCGGTCGAGCCCTCGCGCGCCACCTCGATCAGCTGTTTGAGACGCGAGACGTTCCCCGTTTGAACAGCCATAAACTCATGTTCCCTCAATTGGCGGCGACTATGCGCGCGCAACGGTAAAAATTTCGCTTGCGCCGCCGCCCACGCTGGTGGCCCGCCGCGTTTGCCGGGCGGCGGATCAGCGGTTAAGAAATCCTTGACCCGGATCCCCGAAGGCTTCGGGGACAGCTAATCCGACGGAGAACCCCATGCGCAAAGCCGCCCTTGCCGCGTTCTTGATGGCGACCGCCTGCGCCGGCGGCGGCGGCCTCGATCTTGGCGGGTCGGAGAATTACGCGGCGGCTTCGGCGCTCGGCGTCGAAATGCCGGCTGCCGACGCCCGGGCGCTG
>JBGSSK010000119.1:0-3136 GCA_041737095.1 Parvularculaceae bacterium
CAACTGAACGCTCGCGGCGCGCAAGGGAAGCGGCGGCGCCAGCGGCGCATCGGAATGCAGCGAGACGCGGACCCCCGCCGCCGACAGCGACGCAAGCGGCGTTATCCAGTCTCCGCGCCCTGCGCCGAGCGCCGGCTGATAGGCTTCCCCGAGATAATAGACATAATGGCTCGCCGCCGAGACGGCCGCGCCAAACGCGCCGGCGCGTTCGACCTGCGTCGGCGAGAACAGCGCGCCATGCTCGATGACGAAACGCCGGGACTCTGCGGACGGGCGCAATTCCTCGAGCGCCGCCAATGTCGCTTCCTGCGCCGCATCGCCGTTTGAATGGATGCGAACGCCGAGGCCAGCGTCCCAATAGGGACGGATGACGTCGGCGATGCGGCCCGGCTCGCTTACAAAAAGCCCATTGGTCCCTTGCGACTGGCCGCTGAGATAGCCGGGACCGGAGAGGCGCATCGTCTGCGAATAATAGGCGGCGTCGGTGAAGAATTTGACCTGCGGCAGGACTGGAGCCGGCGTCGCGATCCGCGCCGCCGCCATGTCGAGGATCGCGGCGACGCGCTTCTCGCCGAACGCCTGTTCGAAGGCGCGGTGTTCCGGCACGAGATACAGTCTGTATCCCGATTGTTCGGGCGAGACCCAGTTCGATCTGATATTGCGGTTTTCGAAGGGAAGGCCGAACAGCCCATAACCGAGATCGGCGACCGTGGTGACGCCGCCCGAATTCAACAGGCGCGTGAAGCCCGAAAGCCCCCTGCCGGCGCGCGCCGGATCAAGCAGCACGGTCCCGAGCGTCTCGAGGAGGTAGGGCGCCGCATCCTCATAGACGCGCCCCGTAGGCGCGCCGGCCTCGTCGACATCAATCCCTTCGAAGCGCTCGTGAAGGTCCCCGGTGATCTTCGCCCATTCGATCGCTGCCGAGTTCAGGTAGAAATCATGGCCGGAATAATGCCAGACGATGAGCGGCCGCGCCATCGTCACCGCATCGAGATCAGCCCGCGCAAGATCGCCATGGACAAGGTTGTGATAGCCGTAGACGACCAGCGGCTCGCTCGGCGCCGCCGCCGCCTCAAGGTCGCGCAGCCGCTCGAAAAACATCTCGCGCGTCGGGTAGCCGTCGAAGACGCCGTCGGCGGTCGCCATCGGCCACGGCGCGGCCATCGGCGTTGCATACATCAAAGACGCAAGCGCCATATGCACATGCGGATCGATGAAGCCCGGCAGGATTGTCTTCCTGACAAAAGTTTCATCGACCTTGGCGCCGGAATAGCCTTCGACGAGATCGTCGATGTCGCCGATTGCGAGAATCTTGCCGTCCTTGATCGCGACTGCTTCTGCGGTCGGCCGCACCGGGTCCATCGTGATGATCGTCGCCTGATAGATGACCGCGCCGTCACCTGGGCGGGACCGCGAAGATTTCGTCATCGGCCCGCAGGCGACCAAGGCGAGCGCAGCGACCGTGAGGCTCAGTATTCGCATGGCGCGACTTTCAGAATTTCAGTCTGCGGAGGAAGCAAGACCGGCATCAAATGAAGTCATTTTCGTCATGACGCCGCCTCATTCGAAAGACGCATGCAGCATAGCGCGCCTCGAGGCTGTTCGCCATATCCGGCCGGGCCAGCTATCAAAACATCTCACGCTGGCCGATTTCGCGGGCGAGGGCTTCGCCTTCATTGCGGGCGTTGTTCACCGCCTTCGATACGGCGTGAAAGGTCCAGAAGCCCTTCAGCTGCGCATGGACCAGCGAGAGTGCGCCGCGCGCCTCCTTTTCGTCAGGATCCAGCCATTTCTCGTAATGGTCGCGCGCGATCACAACCGGCTCCCTGTTGTGCAGCGATCTGACGTCAGCGCCGGCTTCGGCCGTAATGATCGCGGCGGTGTCGATCTCGCCGCCGTCGGGATCGATCGCGGTTTCCCAGAGGCCTGCGAATGCGAATAATCCGCCTGCGGCGGGTCTGATGAGATAGGGCTGGCGCGCACCTTCTTCCGTCCGCCATTCGTAAAACCCGTCAGCCGGGACGAGGCAACGACGCCGCTTGAACGCCGAACGGAAAGTCGGCTTTTCCGCGACGGTTTCGCCGCGCGCATTGATCAGCGGCTTTGTTCCGACTTTCTCGAAATAGTCCTTTTTCGCCCAGGACGGAAGGAACCCCCAGCGGACGAGAGCGAATTCGCGCTGGCGCTGCGCGTCCGTCCGGATCACCGCGATCGGCTGGGTCGGCGCAATATTGTAGCGCGGCGGAAAATTCTCGCGGATCGCGAGATCGAACTCGGCGCCGACGGCTTGCGGCGGCGAGGTGAAAAGAAATCTTCCGCACATGAGCGGGGAGCCTATAAGAGGCGGGATGAACGAACAACCGATCAGCATCGGCGTCGGCGCCGTCGTCTTTCGCGGCGACGAAATCCTCGTCATCAAGCGTGGCAAGCCGCCCTTTCTCGACCGCTGGTCGATTCCTGGCGGCGGCCTTCGGCATGGCGAGCGGCTTGAAGAGGCGGCGCGGCGCGAGGTCAAGGAGGAGACGTCGCTCGATATCCGCATCGGCGGCCTGATCGGCGTCTTCGAGGCGCTGCCGGGCGATCACGCCGAGGAAGGGTTGCTGCGGCATACGATCCTCATCGACTACTGGGCGGAATGGACGCGCGGCGCGCCTGTCGCCGGCGACGATGCGTCGGAGGCTGAATTCGTCGCCGCGGAGGAGGCATTCGACCGTGTTCAATGGGACGAGACGCGGCGCGCCATTGAAGCGGCGATAAAACTCCGCAATACGGTCAAGGATTGGCCCCGATCGGCGGCGATGATCGAATGATGAAGAGTTTCGCGGCGATTTTGACGGCGATGGCGCTCTCGGCGGGCGTTGCGGCGGCGCAGGATAACTATGCGGCGCGCCGTGCGGCGCTGGTCGGCCTCGCGGAGATCTTCGGCGAGCTGCACCATATCAGGCGTACCTGCGAGCCGTCCCGCGAAGCCGATGTCTGGCGCGACCGGATGAAACGACTGATCGACCTTGAGCAGCCCGCCTTCGATCTGCGCGACGAGATGGTCGACAATTTCAATGAGGGATACGCGGCGGCGATGGCGCGCTTTCCCTATTGCGACCGCGGCGCGGAGGACTATGCGGCGGCGCGCGCGGCG
>JBGSSK010000216.1:0-2038 GCA_041737095.1 Parvularculaceae bacterium
CGATCTGCCGCGACCGCCGCGGCGGGCGAAGACTGTGCGGCCGCGCCGCCAGAGAGAAAGATCAGGGCGGCGAGAAAAAAGCGCATCGAGTTCTCCGAATCACAAAGGGCGAGCGAGCCTAGCTCTCCTGACCGGCCCGGCATAGGGCGGGCGCCGGCGCTATCATCGGTTGCTTTCCGCCGCGTCATCGCCATAGTCGGGGCCCTTGCGGGGGCGGGCGATACGGCGAGGGGTGTCAGGGCGGCATGGATTTTCCGATCGATCTTTCAACGCTGGGCGGGCGCGGCCAGAGCGCGCTCGGCCTCGTCGCTTTCGCATTCATCGCCTGGCTCTTTTCGTCGAACAAGCGACGGTTTCCGCTGTTTGGTTTTCTGTGGACGCTCGCCGCGCAGATCGGCATCGCGCTCTTCCTGCTGCGCTGGGAGCCGGCGCGCGACGCGCTCGCCTCGCTGCAGGTCGTCGTGCGCGCGCTGCAGGCAGCGACGAATGTCGGAACGTCTTTCGTGTTCGGCTATCTCGGCGGCGCCGAGGCGCCGTTCGAGGTGAAAGAGGGCGCGTCGGTTATTCCGAATTTCGCGTTCACGCTGCTGCCTTTGATGATCTTCTTTTCCGGACTGTCGGCGCTGCTCTGGCACTGGGGCGTTCTGAAGATCATCGTGCGCGGTTTCGCCTTCCTGCTTGAGCGCGCTTTTCGCGTCGGCGGCGCGGTGGCGCTGGCGTCGGCCGCCAATACCTTTCTCGGCATGACCGAGGCGCCGCTGCTGATCCGCGCTTTCCTGTCAAAGGTGACACGGTCGGAGCTGTTCATCATCATCACCGCGGGATTTGCGACCGTCGCCGGCACCGTGATGGCGGTCTATGCGACGATCCTCGCCGAAGTCGACCCGTCGATCCTCGGGCACATCATCGTCGCCTCGATCATCTCGGTGCCGGCGGCGATCCTGATGGCGCAAGTGATGATGCCGGAGGACAAGGGCGCCATCCCGACGCCGGCCGGCGCCGCCGACGATTTCAAATATGCAAGCTCGATGGACGCGTTCATGCGCGGCGTCACAGACGGGTTGTCGCTGTACCTCAACGTCATCGCATCGTTGATCGCCTTCACCGCCTTTGCCGCGCTCATCAACATCATGCTCAGCGGCGCGCCCGACATCGCTGGCGCGCCGCTGACGATCGAACGTCTTTTCGGCTGGATGTTCGCGCCGTTCATGTGGCTCGCCGGCGTCCCGGCGGAGGAAGCCTTCCGCGCCGGCTCGCTGATGGGCGTCAAGACAGCGGTGAACGAACTCGTCGCTTATGTCGAACTGGCGAAAGCGGGCCCCGGCGCGTTCAGCGAGCGCACGCTCCTGATCATCGTCTACTCGCTTTGCGGCTTCACGAATTTCGCCGGCCTCGGCATCGTCATCGGCGGCTTCACGGCGCTGGTGCCCGATCGCCGGCAGGATGTGATAGAGCTCGCGCCGCGCGCGATGATCTCCGGAACCCTCGCGACCCTGATGACCGGCGCGGTGATCGGCTTGATCTGGGTGGGGTGAGGAGTTGGCCAGAAGCTGGAAATCCGGCGGGTGCCATTGCGGCGCTGTCGCTTGGGAGGCGGAGACCGACGACGATGTCGTGATCGACGCCTGCAACTGCACGATCTGCTCGATGACGGGCTTCCTGCACCTCATCGTGCCGGCGTCGCGGTTCCGGCTGCTGAAGGGCGCCGATGCGCTGATGACCTACGCCTTCAACACCGGCGTCGCCCGGCACCTTTTCTGCCGCATCTGCGGCGTCAAATCGTTTTATGTGCCGCGCTCGAACCCGGACGGTTATTCGCTCAATCTGAATTGCATGGACCGCGCGCAGTTCCGCGCGATCGAGATGCGCAATTTCGACGGGCGGAACTGGGAAGCGAATGCGGCGAGCCTCGCGCATCTGTCGCAGGACGATGACTGAAGCGCTTTCGGGCCTCTTGTCGGAAATCCGCGCCTGTCGCCTGTGCGTCGACGCGCCGCGCGGGGCGCCGCTGCCGCATGCGCCGCGTCCCGTGCTGCAG
>JBGSSK010000218.1:0-5977 GCA_041737095.1 Parvularculaceae bacterium
TGACGGCGCCGAGCGGCGCCTGGGGCTTCGTGCGTTTCGCGGGGCGCATTCTGGCGGTCGCAATGATCGCGGCGCCGATCGCAGGATACGAAGCGCTTGGCCTCTTCCTCGCGACGCGGCTCTATTACCTGACGGTCGTCCTGACGATCGTCTGGTTCGTTCGCGCGTCACTGAAGGAGATGACCGCGTGGGCCGACCAGAAGCTGCGCGCGGATCGCGACAGCGCGGCGCCGGCGGACGACAAGCAGGCGTTCCGGTTCTGGATCGGCGCCGGCATCGATGTCGTTCTTTTCCTCGTCCTGACGCCGGTCCTTTTCATCATCGCCGGCGTCAACGCCGGCATCGTGCGCGACTATATCCTGCGCGCCTTTGTCGGCTTCCGCGTCGGCGACACGACGATTTCGCTGGTCAGCATTCTCGGCGCGATCGGTGTTTTCGTCGGCATCCTGGCGCTGACGCGGCTCTTCCAGAATGCAATGAAGCGCGGGCCCTTCGCGCATTCCCGCATCGATCCCGGCATCCAGAACTCGCTGACGACTTTGTTTGGTTATGTCGGCCTCGTCGTAGCGGCGGTCGTCGGCCTCGGCATGCTCGGCCTTGATCTTTCCAATCTTGCGCTGATCGCTGGCGCTTTGTCAGTCGGCATCGGCTTCGGCCTGCAATCGATCGTCAACAATTTCGTTTCGGGCATCATCCTGCTGTTCGAGCGGCCGGTGAGGGCGGGCGACTGGATCGTTACGCCGTCGGGCGAGGGCGTCGTCAAGAAAATCAGCGTCCGCTCAACCGTTCTTGAAACATGGGACCGCTCGTCGATCATCATCCCGAATTCGGAGCTGATTTCGTCTTCCGTGACGAACTGGACCCACAAGAGCGCGCTCGGCCGCATTCGCGTTCGTGTCGGCGTTTCCTATGGCAGCGATCCCGAGCAGGTGCGCGAGGCGCTTTTGCGCTGCGCGAACGCACATCCGATGATCGTGCGCTATCCCGAACCATTCGTCTCCTGGGAGGATTTCGGCGCCTCGTCGCTCGACTTTGAGTTGCGCGCGTTTATCGCCGACATTTTCAAGGGTTTGCAGGTGCGCACCGATCTGCGTTTCGCGATCTTCAAGGCTTTCCGGGAAGAGGGCATTGAATTTCCGTTCCCGGCGCAGGACGTCTTCATCAAGTCGCTTCCGGAAGGCGCCGCCGAGAAACTGGCGCCGCTCCTTCGAAGCGCAGGTCCGGCGAGCCCGCCTGTGCGCCAGGATGATGAATTCGATGCGCCCGACGATTGAGAGGAGGGCGCCATGCTCGAATTGCGACCGAACTGCGAATGCTGCGACAAGGACCTGCCGCCCGACAGCGCGGCGATGATCTGCAGTTTTGAATGCACGTTCTGTCCAGCGTGCGCTGACCAGATCCTGAAAGGCGTCTGCCCGAATTGCGGCGGCGGGTTCGTCCGCCGGCCGGTGCGTCCGGAGAAATTGCTGGCGAAGTTTCCGGCGTCGACGAAACGCATCGTCAAGGAAAGGGGCTGTCCGACATGAGCGATCTTGATTTCGTTTTCGAGCCTCATGCAACGCCCGCCGCGCCGGTGCTCGGCGGCGGCGTCTTTCCGGTGCGCCGGATTTTCTGCATCGGCCGGAATTACGCCGACCACGTCAAGGAGATGGGCGGCGATCCGAAATCCGATCCGCCAGTCTTCTTCACCAAGCCCGCCGACGCGATCGTCCCGACAGGGTCGGTGATCGCCTATCCGCAGGCGACCTCGAATTTCCATTACGAGGCGGAGCTCGTCATCGCGCTTAAGGGCGGCGGGCGCGATCTCGCGACGCGAGAGGAAGCGGGCGCCCTCATTTTCGGGCAGGCGGCGGGCTGCGACCTGACGCGGCGCGATCTTCAGGCGGCGGCGAAGAAAGCCGGCGGCCCTTGGGACGCGGCGAAGGCGTTCGACAATTCAGCGCCCCTGGGACTGATCGCGCGAATCGAGGATTTTCCGCCCGATCTCTTCGACGACGCGCGCATCGCGCTCAAATTGAACGGCGTTGAAAAACAGAGCGCCTCGGTGCGCAGCATGATCTGGACCGTCCCCGAAATCATCATCGCCTTGTCGCGGTTGTTCGAGTTGAAGGCCGGCGATCTCATCTTCACCGGCACGCCGGAGGGCGTCGGCCCTCTGGCGCGGCAAGACCGCGTCGAGGTGACGGTCGGGCCGCTGCCGGCGCTGACCTTTGCTATCGAATAGGAGCGGGCGGGATGATAGAAACGCAGATGGAATATTTCTCCGAACGACAGACCTTCTCGCCGAAAATCCAGGCGTTCGTCCTGCTGTCGACCGCGGTCGCCGGGATCGGCGCCTATGTCGCGACACGCGATATGCCGGGCGGGTCGGCCGGCTTCCTTGTTGTCCTCGGCGCGATGATTTTCACGCTCGTGCTCTTTGCAACCCTCGCGCTGACGACGACGATCACTGATCGGGGCGTCGCCGTCAAAGGTCTCATCTTCGTCGACCGCTTGATCCGGTTCGAAGAGATTGAAAGCGCGGCGATGCGCGAATACAAGCCGCTCATCGAATATGGCGGCTGGGGCTATCGGATCGGTCCTTCCGGCAAGGCCTATAACGCGCAAGGGAATGAAGGCGTGCAACTCGTCCTGAAAAACGGCAAGCGTGTGCTCATCGGATCGCAGCGCGCGCTGGAACTGGCGATGCTGATTTCCCAGAGGATCGGAAGGTCGTGATGATCAAATCCGAGCGCTATCAGGAGATCGCAGCGGAGATCGCCGCAGTGCTCGACGGCGAGCCCAATCTCGTGGCGCGCATGGCGACGGTCTCGAACCTCCTGCATCACGCCTTCGATCATTATTTCTGGACGGGCTTTTACATTGTCGATCCGGACAAGCCGGACGAGCTTGTCGTCGGTCCCTATCAGGGAACGCTCGGCTGCCTGCGCATTCCGTTCGGCAAGGGCGTCTGCGGCGCCGCGGCGATGCGGCGCGAAACGGTGATCGTCGACGACGTGCATGAGTTTCCGGACCATATCGCCTGCGATTCCCGTTCCGAGTCTGAAATCGTCGCGCCGGTGTTCGATGCGGGCGGGCGGCTGATCGCGGTGTTCGATGTCGATAGCGACAAGAAGGCCCAATTCGACCTGGTCGACCGGCAGGGGATCGAAGCGATCCTCAAGGCTTCATTTGCAAGCTGATGAACGCCCTCTAACCGGATGACTATTCTAATTCAGGGTGTTAGCCTTCAACCCTGAGGTCCTTCGCCAGAAAGGACCCGGAACCTCAGGGCGGAGGCGACCAATGAAGCAGATGCAGGGCCTTGATGCGGCCTTTGTCGCGTTCGAGCAGCCGAATGCGCCGATCCATATCGGCTCGATCTCGATTTACGATCCGTCGACCGCGCCCGGCGGTTTCGTCCGGTTCAAGGACATTTTGACCTTTATTCGCGGCCGCCTGCACATGGCGAAGATGATGCGCCAGCGGATGGTCAGGGTGCCGTTCGGGATCGATTATCCCTACTGGATCGAAGATCCTAATTTCGACCTTGAATATCACGTCCGCCACGCCGCGTTGCCTAAGCCCGGCGACTGGCGGCAGCTCTGCATCCTGACGGCGCGGACTTTCGCGCGTCCGCTCGACCTGACGCGCCCACCCTGGGAGCTGCTGGTCGTCGAAGGGCTCGACAATGTCGAGGGCGTCCCGAAGGGCAGCTACGCTATTCTCTCGAAGGTTCATCATGCTGCGATCGACGGCGTGTCCGGCGTCGATCTGATGCAGGCGCTGCACACCGCCACGCCGGACGTCCCGGAACTCGCCGACCCCGATCCGTGGAAGCCGGAGCGGATGCCGAGCCAGCTTGGCATGTTCGCGCGCGGCTATGTTCGCGGCTTCACCAATCCGTTGCGGCAAATGCAGGTCGCTGCGCAGGCGGCCCCCGGCATCGCGCGCGTCGTCAAGGGCGCGATCAAGGGCGATTTCGATTTCGCCTCGACCTTCTCGACGCCACGCACGCGGTTCAACGGCAAGGTCTCGGCGCACCGCGTCGTCGATGGACGGTCATTCGCGCTCGCCGACATCAAGAAAATCCGGGTGCTGTCCGAAGGCGCGACGGTCAACGACGTCATGTTGTCGATCGTCGGCGGCTCGATGCGCGCTTATCTCCTCGACAAGAATGAATTGCCGGATGAAACGCTGGCTGCGATGGCGCCGATCTCCGTGCGCGACCCGAAGGAGCGCAACACCATGGGCAACCAGGTGTCGGCGATGCGCGCCGCCCTCGGGACCCATATCGAGGACCCGGCCGATCGGCTGAACTTCGTTCGGCAGGAAACCCAGAAATCGAAGGCCATGACGAATGCGCTCGGCGCGCGGCAGATGGCGGAAATGAGCAAACTGTCGCCGGCGCTCTATATGGGCATCGGCGCGCGGCTCTATTCGCAATGGGGCCTTGCAAACCGCGTCAAGCCGATCTTCAACACGGTCGTGACGAATGTGCCGGGCCCGCCCGTGCCGATCTATTCGACCGGCGCGCGCCTCGTGAACATCTACGGCAATCTCTGCCTTCTCGACGGCGTCGGCCTTGGCCATGTCGTGCAGAGCTATGTCGACAAGATCACTGTGACGGCGACCGCCTGCCGCGACGCGATGCCGGACCCGGCCTTTTATGCGGCCTGCATCGAGGCCTCGTTCGAGGCGCACCTCAAGGCCGCAAAGACGGCGGAGAGGGCGGCTGCCTGAATGAATTGCGCGGCGTGTTGAACGGGGCGAGACTTCGCCGCGCCAAGAAGGGAGCCGCGATATGGTTGCGTATGCAGAGGTCGGAGACCGATTTTCCATGAATGATCGCCACGACGCCCGCCCGCCGTCGATCTTCTGGACGCTGATGGAAGGCCGCGCGGTTTTCGAGCTTGGCTCGTTCTATTATCTGCGGCTATTCATGCGCTACCTGCCGAAGGGCGACGGGCACCCGGTGATTGTGCTCCCCGGCTTCGTCGCGAGCGACATGTCGACGAGGCCGTTGCGCGCCGTGCTGAAGGATCTCGGCTATCCCGCTTATGGCTGGGGGCTCGGCCGCAATCTCAAATTCAACGACGAGCGCGAGGCGGCGATGAAAGCGCTCCTCTATCGCGTCTACGACGAGCACCGGAAAAAGGTCTCGATCATCGGCTGGAGTCTCGGCGGCGTCTTCGCGCGCGAATTGGCGAAAGTGTCGCCCGACAAGGTGCGCAGCGTTATTTCGCTCGGCAGCCCGATCACCCAGCACCGCAATTATTCAAACGCGCGCAGTCTATATGACGCGATCAATGGCGCGCCGGAAGAGCATCGTGCCCGCCAACTGTCGCAGCTCGGCGTCGCGCCGCCGGTGCCGACGACGTCGATCTTCACCAAGACCGACGGCATCGTCGCATGGCAGGGCTCGCTGCAACGGCGCGAGCATGGTCACGACCGCACCGAGAACATCGAGGTCCCGGCTAGCCATGTCGGGCTCGGCGTCAATCCGATCGTCATCTACGCGATCGCCGACCGCCTCGCGCAGGCTGAAGAGGACTGGAAACCTTTCGAACACGAAGGGCTCCGCAAAGTGTTCTTCAGGAAGCACTAAGTTCCAGACACATAACCAGTACCAGACGTCGCTGTGAGTTTGACGGCGGCGAGGAAGGTCCGGCTGAGCGTGTCATATCGGGTTGCGATTCGCCGGAAATCCTTGAGACGGCAGAACGAGCGCTCGATGGCGTTGCGGTTCTTGTATAGCGCTGGCGAGAAGGCGGGTTTGTATCGACGGTTCGACTTCGGCGAGCGGTTCGTCAACGGATGATCAACACGCCCCCCGCACAAGAATACTGACAGTCTCACTTCAGGACGTGAATGATGCCGGAGATCACGCGGCGATCATCGACCCGCGCGACGCCGCGCGTGTCCGTCGGCAAATGCGGCCTGATTTTCGCGAACTGATCCCTCGTCAGCCAGAAAAATGACGGCTCATCAACGGCCT
>JBGSSK010000219.1:0-37431 GCA_041737095.1 Parvularculaceae bacterium
CGGCGCCCGCCATCACCGCGGCGAGCGGCTGCGCGCCGCCCATGCCGCCGAGGCCGGCGGTCAGTATCCACTTGCCGGCGAGGTCGCCGCCGAAATGCTGGCGACCCATCTCAACGAATGTTTCGTACGTGCCCTGAACAATCCCCTGCGAGCCGATATAGATCCAAGATCCCGCCGTCATTTGGCCGTACATCATCAGCCCCTTGGCGTCGAGTTCGTTGAAATGCTCCCATGTCGCCCATTTCGGCACGAGATTGGAATTGGCGATAAGGACGCGCGGCGCATCCTTATGGGTCGGAAAAACGCCGACTGGCTTTCCGGACTGGATAAGCAGCGTTTCGTCTTCGTTCAGTCGCTCCAGGGTCTCGACGATTTTGTCGAAGCACTCCCAATTTCGCGCCGCGCGGCCGATACCGCCATAGACGACGAGCGCATGCGGGTCTTCGGCGACGTCGGGGTCGAGATTGTTCATCAGCATCCGGACGGCGGCTTCCGTCGTCCAGTGCTTCGCTTTTATCTCGACTCCTGTGCGCGCCCTGATCGTGCGGGCGTTCTGTCTCGTTCCTGTCATTCCCGTGCTTCCTCGCCGCCGATGATCAACGTCTCAGGGCCACGATGCGCGATCCAGTAGGACAACTCGGCTGGATCGTCGATACGCCATACCGCAAGATCGGCGGCTAGTCCCTCCTTGATCATGCCGGTTTCCGGGGCGAGGTCGAGGGCTCTCGCAGCATTTCGCGTCATGCTGGTGAGCGCTTCCGCTGGCGTCAGTCCGAATAGTGTCGCCGCCATATTCATTGCGGCCTGCGCGGAGCGGACGGGCGAAGTACCTGGGTTCAGATCGGTTGCAACCGCCATTGCAACGCCATGTTTGCGTAGTAAGTCGACAGGCGGCGTTTTCGTTTCCTTCAGTGCATAGAACGCTCCAGGGAGGAGGACCGCTATCGTTCCAGCCTTCGCCATCGCCGCGACACCAGCCTCGTCAACATATTCGAGATGGTCGGCAGAGAGTGCGCTGAATTCGGCGGCGAGCGCTGCGCCGTGACAGTTCGAAAGTTGATCCGCGTGCAGTTTCACTCGAAGCCCGGCCCGATTCGCCGCATCGAACACTTTGCGGACCTCATCCGGCGTGAACCCGATGCCCTCGCAAAAGGCGTCCACTGCATCGGCGAGGCCGCGTTCGGCGACAGACGGAATAATCTCCTCGCAGACCAAATGTACATAACCGGGGCGGTCATCTTTGAATTCCGGCGGCAGCGCATGCAAGGCGAGCAGTGTCCGCCGGACGCGCATTCCGGCCGCACGCGCAATCTCGCCAGCGGCGATCAGCATTTTTTCCTCATCACCGGGCGTCAGACCATAACCCGACTTGATTTCGATCGTCGCAACGCCGGAGCGCTTCAGATCTTCCGCGCGATTGAGGCCGCTTTCGACTAGTTCCTCAAGCGACGCGTCGCGCGTCGCCCTGACGGTCGAAAGGATGCCGCCGCCGGCCTTCGCGATCTCCGCGTAGCTCGCGCCTTGCTGGCGCCGTTCGAAGTCGCCGGCGCGGTTCGCGCCAAACACCAGATGGGTATGGCAGTCGATCAAGGCAGGCGTCAGCCAGAATCCGGCGAGAGAGATGTCCTCTCGTGCGGGCGGCGCCGCGGCGGCGGGGCCGACATAGGCGATTCGTCCATCCCGTACGCCGACGGCTCCGTCCCCGACTTCGCCATATGGGCCCGGTCGCGTGGGGTCCATTGTTGCGATCCGGGCGTCTTGATAGAGGCGATCGAGCATCGAGGTCTTTCGGCCGGCGGTGAATTGCGGTCTATACCGGTTTTGCAACAGCGCCGCCAACCAGGTCCCTTATGATGCAAAATCCGCATTCCGAATGCCGCGGCTGGCGGTCGATCGCCGATCTGCTGACTGCCGACCGGACGGCGGCTGTAGCCTTTCTAGGGGCGCCGCAGAATGAGAAGTCCCTGACCCCAGGTCGCTGCGATCTTGCGCCGAAGGTCCTTCGGGAGACAATGAAGCGCTTTTCCATATTTGATCTCGAAAGCGAGACCGATTTGTCTGCTTTGTCGGTGTTCGATGGCGGCGACCTTCATCTCAAAGCAATGACGCCGGAGCAGTCTTTCGCGCCGGTCTGCAATGCGGTCTCCAGCCTGTCTGCGAAGCGAGCTTTGACAATTATCTGTGGGGGAAACAACGCCGTGACGCGACCGGGTGTTCATGGCCTCGGCGACCTCGTGACGACCGGGTTACTGACGCTCGACGCACATTTCGATCTGCGCGATACGGATTGCGGACTGACCAATGGCAATCCTCTGCGCGCGCTCATCGAGGATGGAATGCCGGGATGCAACATCGCGCAAATCGGACTAGCTCCCTTCGCCAACACGCGTCGCGCTTTTGAGTTTGCGAATGCAAACGGAGTTTTCGTTCGGACGATCGCCGACGTGAAAACTTGCGGCATTGCGGCGATACTGGAAGAGGCGATTGCGGCGCTCGCTCATTGCGCGCGGCTCTATGTCGATTTCGACATTGATGTGATCGATCGTGCGCAATGCCCGGGGGCTCCCGGGGCCCGGCCGGGCGGACTTTCGGCGGACGATTTCTTCGAGGCCGCGCGCCTTCTTGGCGCGAAGGAGACAGTCGCCGCGGTCGATCTCACCGAATTTGACCCGTCGCTGGACGTCGGCGATATCACCGCGCTGACCGCGGGGAGGTGGCTCTGCGAAATCCTGACGGGATATTCTGCACGGCCAGCAGTTCCTGGATGATTCAAATTGTTCAATCCGGGAAGGTTTTCGTGCAAATCAAGGGTTTTGAGTTTTCTCCGCTAGTGGAAATGGCTGGCTCGGCTGACGTTAGTTTGAATGCACACCCTTTCAGGAAAGGAAATCGATGAGAATAGTCGCCTGCCTTTGCGCCTTCGCAGCCTCCTGCGCACCAGAATCCGCACCCCTGCAAGACGCCTTTTTCAATGCCGTCACCGCACATTGCGGCAAAGCCTTTGCCGGTCGCCTCATCTCGGAAGACGAAGTGGACAGAGACTTTGCTTCGGAGGTTTTGGTCATGGAGGTGCGCTCATGTTCGGGCGAGGAGATCCGTATCCCGTTTCATATAGGCGACGATCGATCGCGAACGTGGGTGCTCACGAAAACCGACGACGGCTTGCGCTTGAAGCATGACCACCGGCGCCTGGACGGCTCACCGGATGCTGTAACTATGTATGGGGGCGATACAGTAGGGGAGGGAACGGCTATGCGACAAGAATTTCCGGTCGATCAGTTTTCGGCCGAGATGTTCACGCGCGAGGGCCTCTCGGCTTCGGTCACGAATGTGTGGGCCGTCGAAATAACCGCTGCGGCCTTTGCTTATGAACTGAGGCGCGAAAATCGCTATTTCCGAGTCGAATTCGACTTGGCGAAGCCGATCGCCAATCCGCCGCCGCCATGGGGTTCGCTATGACACCTGCGCACGGCGCTTGAAGCGAGGTTTGCTACGCGAGAAAAGACGACGATGAATGTGGGACCGACATCGCGCCGATTCATATCGCAACGCCTGAAACTGCATTTTGCGGATTGGGGAAATGCCGGTGCGCAGCCGCTCATTCTTATGCACGGCGGACGCGATCACTGCCGCAGCCTCGATTGGGTCGGTCGCGAATTCGTCGACGACTTTCACGTGATCGCGCCTGACCTGCGCGGTCACGGCGATAGCGAATGGTCACCGGACGGAGATTATTCGATGCATGGCTTAATCTACGACCTTGCTCAACTCATTCATCAGTTGAAGTTGGCGCGTGTAACGGTTGTGGCGCATTCACTGGGCGGCAATATCGCAATTCGCTATGCGGGGCTCTATCCGAATTCCGTGAAAAAGCTGGTTGCAATCGAGGGGCTAGGCCTGTCGCCCAAGATGCAGACGGAGCACGACAAAACTCCTTTCGCAGACAGAATGCGTAAATGTATCGACGATAAACGCGCAGCGAGCGCCAGGACGCCCAAGCGCTATGCGACATTTGAGGACGCGCTTGCCCGGATGAAAGAAGAGAACAAGTTCCTGAGCGAGGAACAGGCGCGCCATCTCACGGAACATGGCGCCAAATGCAGCGAGGACGGCTCCTGGAGCTGGAAATTCGACAATTACGTTAATATTTGGCCGCCGGTCGATATTCCCCCAGCCGACATTGTCGCCTTATGGGCTGCGATCGACTGCCCGATCCTGCTCGTTTATGGCGCAGATAGCTGGGCCTCGAACCCAGAAAAGGACGGTCAAGCCGCCCATTTTCGAAACGCCCGCGTAGCACTGATTGAGGATGCCGGACACTGGGTGCACCACGACCAGTTAAGGTC
Organism: Parvularculaceae bacterium; assembly: GCA_041737095.1. Lineage (GTDB taxonomy): Bacteria > Pseudomonadota > Alphaproteobacteria > Caulobacterales > Parvularculaceae > Amphiplicatus. The sequence goes on from JBGSSK010000219.1 coordinate 4,347, forward strand.
CTTCGTGCCTGTGGTTGGAAAATTCCTTATGGACTAAAAAAGCGAAACACCTTGGCGTTATTGTACTTGACGTACCCATAATCGTCATTATATTAGGTCCTATAAGGAGATAGGGCCATGTCAGTCCTCGACGCCAAGCATTTTCACGACGAAGAAGCCGCCTACCGCTACGTTGAAGCGGTCATCTGGCCGCAGGGGCCGGTCTGCCCGCATTGCGGCTCTATGGAGCGAGTCGGCAAGCTGAAGGGCAAATCCACTCGGATCGGCACCTACAAGTGCTATGAGTGCCGCAAGCCCTTCACCGTTAAAATCGGGACCATCTTCGAGGCTTCGCATGTGCCGATGCGCCATTGGCTGCAAGCGATTTTTCTCATGGCGTCTTCCAAGAAGGGCATCAGCACCAACCAGCTTCAGCGCTTGCTTGGCTGCTCGATGAAGACCGCATGGTTTCTTTCGCACCGTATCCGCGAGGCGATGCGCTCGGGCGATCTGGCGCCCTTCGGGTCCGCTGGCGGCGCCGTCGAAGTGGATGAAACTTTCATCGGGCGCGACAAGAAAAACCCGCCCGCGACCAAGTTCCGCCGCTCCGGCAACATGAACAAGGTGCTGTCGCTGGTTGACCGCGAGAGCGGCCAAGTACGCAGCTACGTTGTCGATGACCTTCGGCTTTCAACCATCGCGCCAATCTTGGACGCCAATATCTCACGCGAAGCGCGCCTGATGACCGATGAAGCGACTAACTATAAGGCGATCGGCCATAACTTCGCCGACCATGGTTTCGTCGTTCACTCGAAAGACGAGTATGTGAAGGCTGAGGATCCGACCGTTCACACCAACACCATCGAGGGTTATTTCTCGATTTTCAAGCGCGGCATGGCCAAACGCTGAGAGCTAGAGCCCATCTAGCTTGCCCCACTGGGTACGGCAAGTAAAATATCGCCAACACCTTGCGAGCGGAACAAAAGAAGAATATAGAACAAAAAAGGAACATATTCCGAGGTCACTGGAGGCGTTTGTGGAAAAAGTCGAGAAAAACAGGATCGAAACTAGTGGGGAAATCGGAGTGTTGAGGGACGCGCTCGGACTCGGCGTATTGTTGCTCATCATCGCGTCGACCCAAATGGCGAGCTTCATTTTCGGCGCATGACCGCAACGAATTCAATTAGGCGCCTGAAAGGCCAGCAATGCCGCATCCCAAAGGCGAGTTTGTTCATCTTCATTTACACTCTGCCTATTCGCTGTCCGAAGGCGCGATCAAGATTGGTAAATTAAGGGACCTCTGCCTTGCGAACCGCATGCCGGCGGTCGCAGTGACAGACAGTAATAATTTGTTTGGCGCGCTCGAGTCGTCGGAGATCCTTTCCGCCGCTGGAGTGCAGCCGATTGCCGGGCTGCAATTGTCAATAACAATTGCTGCGCTGGCGGCGATTGAATCAAAGCTGGTGAAGTCATCGTCGATTGTCCTGCTCGCGCAGAACGAAGCGGGCTTCAAAAATCTAATGAAGCTTTCGAGTCGCGCCTATTTGTCGTCGGCGAGAGATGACGGAATTGCAGGTGCGCTCGATTGGCTGGACGAGGCTGCTGACGGTCTTATTTGCCTGTCAGGCGGCTTTGACGGTCCAATCGACCGACTGATCCGCTCCGACAGGACCGAGAACGCACGCGCGCTAATTGAGCATCTAGCAGCCACCTTTCCGGGGCGCTTCTATCTTGAGTTGCAGCGACACGAAGCGCGGCGCAGTGTTTCGGCCGAAGATGTGATCATCGACCTTGCTTATGAGCTTTCTTTGCCGCTTGTCGCAACCAACGAGCCATATTTCTCGGAAGCGGGAGATCATGAGGCGCACGACGCTTTGCTGTGCATCGCAGATGGAGCCTACGTGCATCAAGAAAACCGGCGTACGGTTACTCCGGATCATTATTTCAAGTCTGCAGCAGAAATGCGATCGCTTTTCGCAGATCTGCCCGAGGCCGTCGATGCAACCCTCGATATCGCACGTCGATGCACTTTCCGTCCTAAAACGCACGCACCGATCTTGCCCCGGTTTACTTCCGGCGGTCTCGACGCTGAAGCAAAGGAACTTGAGCTCCAAGCGCGCAAGGGCCTCGAGGAGCGCCTCGCCGCCATCAGTCTCGCCGCGGAATCGAATGTGTATTGGGATCGCCTAAGATTTGAGCTTGATGTCATCAATAAGATGGGTTTTCCAGGATATTTCCTCATTGTCGCCGACTTCATCAAATGGGCTAAGAAGGAAGGGATTCCGGTCGGCCCTGGAAGGGGATCGGGCGCCGGGTCGCTTGTAGCGTGGTCGCTTACCATCACCGATCTCGATCCAATTCGGTTTGGTCTTCTGTTCGAGCGCTTTCTCAATCCTGAGCGCGTGTCGATGCCTGACTTCGACATTGATTTCTGTCAGGAGCGCCGCGACGAAGTCATTCGGTACGTCCAGAAAAAGTACGGCGTAGATCGCGTCGCGCAGATCATTACATTTGGCAAATTGCAGGCGCGTGCAGTACTTCGCGATGTCGGTCGCGTTATCGGCATGCCATTCGGCCAAGTCGACCGGCTCTGCAAACTGGTGCCGAACAATCCCGCCAATCCCGTCACGCTCGTTGAAGCAATTGCAACCGAGCCGCGCCTAAAGGAAGAACGAGACCGCGACGAATCCGTGGAGGCCTTGATCGAGAAGGCGCTAAAGCTCGAGGGGCTTTATCGTCATGCCTCGACCCATGCAGCCGGCATCGTCATCGCAGATCGTCCGCTTGACGTATTGACCCCGCTCTACCGTGATCCGCGATCAGATATGCCAGCGACGCAGTACAATATGAAATGGGTAGAGTCAGCTGGCCTTGTAAAATTCGATTTCCTTGGACTTAAAACACTCACGGTGATTGAGCGCGCCGCGCAGCTTGTCCGCATATCCGGTGGTGAAGTGGATCCGCATCGCCTGCCGCTCGATGATGCGAAATCCTTCGAGATGCTGGGTGAAGGCGCGACAGTTGGGGTCTTTCAGCTTGAGAGTTCCGGCATGCGCCAGACTTTGCGTGCGATGAAACCGGATTGTCTTGAAGACATCATCGCGCTTGTCTCACTTTACCGCCCGGGACCGATGGAGAATATACCGACCTATGTTGATCGCAAGCAGGGCCATCAGCAGCCGGACTATCTCCACGCCTCGCTCGAGGCAGTGCTGAGGGAAACATACGGAGTAATCATCTATCAAGAACAAGTGATGCAGATCGCTCAGATCCTTTCCGGATATACTCTCGGTGAGGCGGACTTGCTGCGCAGGGCGATGGGCAAAAAGAAGAAGGAGGAGATGGACCAGCAGCGCACGCGCTTTGTTCAGGGCGCCAAGGAGAATGGAGTAGATCCCCACAAGGCGGCGTCGATTTTTGATCTCGTGGAAAAATTCGCAGGCTACGGATTTAACAAGTCTCATGCTGCAGCGTATGCATATATTGCCTATCAGACAGCCTATCTCAAAGCCAATCACGGGCCCGAGTTCCTTGCGGCGTCGATGACTTTTGACATGGCGAATACCGATAAACTTGCAGTTTTCCTGAAGGAGGCGCGTCGCAGCGGCATCGCCATCGAAGCGCCGCATGTGAATAAGTCGGAAGCCGACTTTTCGGTCTGCAATCGCGCAATTGTATATGCATTGGGCGCAGTCAAGAATGTCGGCGCGACAGCGATGCGGTTGATCGCCGAAGAGAGACGCGGAAATGGGCCATTTTTGGATGTTTACGACTTCGCGGAGCGCGTCGATCTCCGCCAGATTGGCAAGAGGGCGATAGAGAATTTGGCTCGTGCTGGGGCCTTTGATGGGCTTTGTCGGGCGCGCGCGGACCTGGTTGCGGGCGCTGACCTCCTGATTCGTTATTCGGCGCAGTCATTTGACGAGCGCTCCAGTGCGCAGGGCGGCCTTTTCGATCTCGCTGCTTCGCCGGCGCTCGACCGCCCCCGTATCTTGGATTCCGCTGACCTTACGCCGATTGAGCGCCTTAATGAGGAGAGAGCGGCGCTCGGCTTTTTCTTCAGCGGCCATCCGCTCGACGACTATGCCGTCGAACTTCGCAGGCTAAAGACTGTGGCTTCCATAGAAGTGATTGAGGCAGTCAAGTCTAAGGGAAGGTTTGTCGGTCAGGTCGCCGCTGTGATCCGCTCAGTACGCGTCCGCCGGTCGAAAGCTGGCAAGCCGTTCGCCTTTGTGGAGTGTTCAGATCCCGCTGGCGAGTTCGAGATCGCTGTATTTTCGGAGGTGCTTACCCCGTCGCGGGACTTGTTTGAGCCTGGGATGCTGCTTCTCTTGACGGTCAACGCTGAAGAGCGGGATGGTGAAGTGCGCTTTGCCTGCGAAGGGGTGCGCCGCCTTGACGCCGCGGCGGCCCAAACGACCTCCCAATTGCGGATTGTTGTCGGATCCAGCGAGGGGCTTGCTGCAGTTCGTCTTCGGCTTGACGCCGTTAAGCCAGCTACCGGCGCCGAAACTGGAGATGTCGTGATCGCTTTGTCGCTGCCTGAGGTGGGTGGTCGGGAGATCGAGCTCTTGCTGAAATCTAAGGTCGCCTGCACGCCTGCCATGCGGGGAGCGCTGAAAGAGGTCGCAGGGGTCGTCGATGTGGAGTTGGTATAGGTCTGCCGGCTAGCGCTCAAACTTGGCATCCCAAAAGGGCTGTTGAAATGTGTCCGGGTTCCGACTATATGCCGCGCCATCACACACGCGGGATGCGTTCCTCGGTCGGCGATGGGGCTTTGCCCTAGGCTGTCCAAAGCGCCTGCGGAGGAAAAAACCGAAGGAGACAAGTAATGGCGCTGCCAGAATTCAGCATGCGCCAGCTTTTGGAAGCTGGCGTTCATTTCGGCCACCAGACCCATCGCTGGGACCCGAAGATGAAATCTTATATATTTGGCGATCGGAACGGTATTCATATTATCGACCTGTCGCAAACGGTGCCATTGCTTCATCAAGCATTGGTCAAGATTCGTGATACAGTCGCCCGCGGCGGCCGAATTCTTATGGTCGGCACCAAGCGTCAAGCTCAACAGCCGATTGCTGAGGCGGCGAAGCGCTGTGCGCAATATTACATGAATGTTCGCTGGCTCGGCGGAACCCTTACGAATTGGGAGACTATTTCGAATTCTATCCGCAAGCTCAAGGAGATGGAAGAAATTCTATCCGGCGGCGGCAAAGGCCTTACTAAGAAAGAGCAGATGCAACTAACGCGCGAAATGGAGAAGCTCGAGGCATCCCTCGGAGGTATTCGTGATTTGGGGGGACTTCCGGACCTCCTTTTCGTCATTGACGTCAAAAAGGAATCGATTGCGGTCAAGGAAGCCAAAAAGCTCGGCATTCCGGTTGTTGCCGTCGTCGACACCAATTGCGCGCCGGACGATATCGATTACATCATACCAGGCAACGACGACGCCAGTCGAGCAATTGCACTTTATTGCAACCTCGTTGCTGAGGCTGTGATCGACGGCATCTCGGCAAGTCAAGCGTCACTCGGCGTTGATATTGGCGCACTCGCTGAAGCGCCGCTTGAGGCGAATATCACTGCAGAAAGCTCCGCCGAGACAGCACACGCCTAAGACCGATCGGCCCAAACGGTTCGCCGCTGCCAATAGCAATTGGGGCGGCGGCGTATACACAATCTGCCAGTGGAAGGTTGCTCGCGCTTTCGGCGCAAACATTAAAGGAGAATTACAATGAGCGCCATTAGCGCCGCGATGGTGAAGGAGTTGCGCGACTCGACCGGTGCAGGAATGATGGACTGCAAAGCTGCGCTGATGGAAACCGGCGGAAATATGGAAGCAGCTGTTGATTGGCTTCGTAAAAAGGGCCTTGCCAAAGCTGCAAAAAAATCCGGGAGAACCGCCGCCGAAGGGCTAATCGTAGCGGCTACTCGTGACAGCGTCGGAGTATTGGTTGAAGTCAACTCGGAAACCGACTTTGTCGCACGTAATGAGATCTTTCAGAAGATGGCCGGTGATATTGCTCGGGTGGCGCTCTCGACCGATGGCGCCGTTGAAAGCATAAGAATGGCGCCGATGCCGGGCGAACGAAAAACCGTCGCCGAATTTGTCGCGGAAATGGTTGGCCAGATTGGTGAGAATATGGCCGTTCGTCGATCCGCAATTGTTAAAGTTGATGAAGGTGTCGTCTCCGCCTACATCCACAACCAGACCGTTGAAAACGGCGGCAAGATTGGCGTCCTGGTTGGGCTCAGGTCCGCCGGGGACAAGACAAAACTGGCTGCTCTCGGTAAGCAGATTGCGATGCATGTCGCCGCTTCCCGACCGTTGTCGGGCGCAATCGCCGATCTTGATCCAGCAGTGGTCGAACGCGAGAAGTCGGTGCTTGCCGATCAGGCGCGCGCTTCGGGGAAACCGGAGGAAATCATTGGCAAAATGGTCGAAGGGCGGCTTCGGAAGTTTTATGAAGAATCCGTACTTCTAGAACAAATATTCGTCATTGACGGAGAAACTCGGGTATCAAAAGTTCTTGAGAACATGAGCAAGCAGATCGGCGCTGCTATCGAGTTCGGCGGATTTGCTCGGCTAGAACTTGGCGAAGGCTTGGAGCGGACCGAAGACGGAGGCTGAGCCCCGCACCAGGGGTTGGGAGTCTCCGCCCTTGTTATTCCTGTATATTGACGCCCAAGTCGCTGGGTGAGGCTAGACGGAGAATGTAATGGCAAATCGGACCGAGACTTCAGAAGGAAGAACTCCTCGGTATAGGCGCGTGCTATTAAAAATCTCTGGTGAAGCGCTGATGGGAGGCGCGCAATACGGAATAGAATACGAGACCGTCCAACGAATCGCCGAAGAAATAAAAGAAGCGCGAAGCTTGGGTGTCGAATTGAGCCTTGTTGTTGGCGGCGGCAACATTTTTCGTGGCGTGCAGCAGGCAGCACATGGCATGGAACGAGCCAGCGCGGATTATATGGGCATGCTCGCGACAGTCATGAATGCACTTGCATTGCAAAATGCGATGGAAAAGATCGGGTTGTTCACGCGCGTTCTTTCGGCGATAGAAATGACCGCGATCTGCGAGCCCTACATACGCCGTCGCGCTATGCGTCATATGGAAAAGGGCCGGATCGTGATCTTTGCGGCTGGGACTGGTAACCCGTATTTCACGACGGATACGGCCTCGGCGCTTCGCGCCGCAGAAATGGGTTGTGACGCTTTATTCAAGGGCACGAACGTTGATGGCGTTTATACTGCTGACCCGAAGAAAGACACCGCTGCGACGCGATTTGAACGGCTTACCTATCATGAAGTGATGGTCCGCGACCTGAAGGTTATGGATCAAGCTGCGATAGCTCTTACCCGAGAGAACAAGATACCAATCGTGGTTTTTTCAATTGCGGAACGCGGCGGTATTGTTGGTGCGATTACAGGTGACGGGCGTTCGACGACGATAATGGATGGTTGACAACTAAGAGGCGCTATGGCGCCACAAATTCGCGCATTTTATCGGCTAGGGAGGATTTTATGGTTGTCGCCGGCGCAAATATGAAAGACCTAGAAAAGCGGATGGAAGGCGCCATCGGATCGTTGAGGTCGGAATTTTCTGGTTTGAGATCTGGACGAGCTTCTGCAAGCCTGGTTGAGCATATTATCGTCGATGCATATGGATCAAATTTGCCTGTCAGCCAGGTTGGCAGCGTGAATGTGCCGGAGCCCCGCCTGATTTCGATCCAAGTTTGGGACAAGGCTTTAGTTAGTGCTGTTGAGCGTGCGATCCGCGATGCAGGCATCGGCTTGAATCCTGTAGTTGATGGTACAAATGTCCGGGTGCCGGTTCCGCCGTTAACAGAGGAGCGGCGAAAGGAATTAGGCAAAGTGGCGCATAAATATGCCGAGCAAGCGCGAATTGCGATCCGCAATGTTCGCCGGGAGGGCATGGAGCAAATCAAAAAATCCGAAGGCGTTGGCGAGGACGCTCAGAAGCGACAATCGGACCAAGTGCAAAAGCTCACAGACGCCATGATCAAGAAAGTCGATGAAGCGCTTGCCGCAAAAGAAGCTGAGATCATGCAGGTCTGATTCTGCATACGTAATTGAAGGTGATCGACGTGGCGACGGGGCCTGCGACCGAGACACAAACAGCGTCGATGTTGTCGTCGCCTAGCCAACTGACTCATGTCGCCATCATTATGGACGGGAATGGCCGGTGGGCTGCGTCCCGTGGACTTTCCCGCGGTGCCGGGCACAAGGAAGGCGCTGCTGCGGCACGACGCGCTGTTGAGGCCGCACGTGATCTTGGGCTACGATATTTGACGCTTTACAGCTTTTCGACAGAAAATTGGCGTCGCCCAGCTAGTGAAATACGCGAGCTAATGACCTTGCTCAGGCAGTTCATTGGTGATGAATTGCCAACACTAAAGAAAGAAGGCGTCAAAGTCACAATCATCGGTGACAAGAATAGTCTGGATTCGGAAATCAAGTTATTGGTTAATCGTGCCGAAAAAGAGACGGCCTCCAATGATGCATTTTTCCTGCAGATTGCGTTCAACTACGGTGGACGTAATGAGATTGTGCGGGCAGCTCGTCGCCTTGCTGAGAAAGTGGAAGCGGGATCGATTAGTCCGGCGGCAATTGACGAAGTCTTGTTTTCGCAGGCTTTGGATACCGCGGTCACGCCGGATCCCGATCTCGTGATTCGGACGAGCGGCGAGAAGCGAATTAGCAATTTTCTACTTTGGCAGGCAGCATACTCCGAGTACGTATTTCTTGACGTTCTGTGGCCAGATTTCGACCACGCTCATTTTTCTTTGGCCGTTGGTGATTTTCTTGCGAGGGAACGGCGTTTTGGCGGCGTTGGTGGACAGAAGTGAGACACCGCGCAAATGCTTAATAAGCCTGCTTACGTCTTCGCACCGCGCAACCAGGATGCGCTACTGCTGAGAATTATTTCAGCAGCTGTACTTGCTCCGTTGGCGGTCGCTGCCACTTGTATTGGCGGACCAATTTTCGCTGGGTTGGTCGCATTTCTTTGTGTGCTTATGGCATTTGAATGGTCGCGCATGATCGAAAGAGCGGAGGCGACGCCAGTATTCTATGCCCTGAGTCTAGGCGGGGCCGCGGCGATGATACTAGCTGCTGCCGAGCAATACGAAATTGCATATTTAGTATGTTCGGCAAGCGGCGTTGCGGCGGCGATTGTTTCCCGCCGCGGATCGGGAAGTTGTCGTTGGGCCGCTTTTGGCGCGCTATATATACTCGTTCCATCTGTTGCGCTGGTATGGCTTCGTGAAAGCGCCCAAAGCGGCCAAGGTCTTGTGTTGCTGCTTTTCGCGATTGTTTGGGCTGCCGACACAGGGGGCTATGTTGGCGGGAGGCTAATTGGCGGACCCAAGCTTTCACCAGCGATTTCGCCGGCGAAAACATGGGCGGGCGCGGTTGGCGGCATTGTCGCCGGAGGGCTTTCCGCTTATTTCGCGGCGCCTCTTATTTTCGGCTCCGGACCCAAGCTTGCTTATATGGCCGTCGGATCGAGCCTCGGCTTTATTTCAATAGCAGGTGACATGACCGAATCTGCAATCAAAAGATATTTTGGAATCAAGGATTTGAGCGGATTTGTTCCCGGGCACGGGGGGGTTCTCGATAGGCTTGACGGGATGATTTTCGTAACTACAGCGGTGACGTTGGCGCTTTACGGTCATAGATTTCTTCTTGGGGAGTGAGGCTTAGGGATGGGACAACCGACATGAGCGGCATTCGCCGACGGGTTACTGTTTTGGGATCGACCGGCTCGGTTGGCGTAAATACGCTCGACCTCATCGAATTTGCGCGCGCCCGTGATGAAGCAGACATTGAAATAGAGGCGCTGACTGCCAATTCAAATGTCTCCTTGTTAGCGGAGCAAACCCGAAAACATCGACCAAAATTTGTAGCGATAGCCGACGAAAGCAAGCGAGAACAGTTATTCGACGCGCTTAAGGGTGTTGATGTCAAAATTGGTGTCGGCGCAGAAGCCGTTGCGGAAGCCGGCGCGCGTGACGCAGAATGGGTGATGGCTGCGATCGTCGGCGCGGCGGGTCTAAAACCGACCCTGAACGCCGCCAGACGAGGTGCCGCAATCGCACTTGCCAATAAGGAATGCCTAGTTTGCGCGGGTGACCTGCTTACAGGTGCGATTGCAAAGGCCGGCGGCATACTTCTTCCGGTTGACTCAGAGCATAATGCGATTTTTCAGGTATTTGATTTCGAACGCCCACATCGTGTAGCGCGACTGATCCTTACGGCCTCCGGCGGTCCATTTCGTACTTGGTCCATCAATGAAATGTCCTCTGTTACGCCTGCCCAGGCAGTGGCTCATCCCAACTGGTCGATGGGCGCGAAAATATCGGTGGATTCCGCGACAATGATGAACAAGGGACTAGAGCTGATCGAGGCGTCTCATATTTTTCCGATTGATCACGAAAAGATCGAAATTCTCGTCCATCCGCAATCGGTCATTCACTCGATGGTCGATTATGTCGACGGCTCGGTGCTCGCACAGTTGGGTACCCCGGATATGCGGATCCCGATTGCATCGGCGTTGGCATGGCCTGACAGGATACCGACGCCGGCGGCAAGACTTGATTTCGCAGCAATAGGACAATTGACCTTTGAGCCGCCAGATCCAAAGCGATTTTCTTCGCTTCGTCTTGCCAGGGACGCGGTTCGTCGCGGCGGCCTCTATCCGGCCGCGCTAAATGCGGCCAATGAAGTCGCGGTGGCGTCATTTCTCAGCGGCGCGCTGAAATTTCTGGACATCGCAGCTGTGTCCGAGCACGTTCTAAACGATTTCGAGCGGAGCAATAGCCCTCGGACAATTGCGTCGCTTGAGGAGGCTATTGATGCGGATGCAAAAGCGCGGCGTATAGCGGGTTTGGCGATTGCATCTCGCGCGGCTGCGTGAGCATGAAGCCAGGCCTTCGCAGATAAGGACTGACGCAATCTGATGACGATCGCCGGCATTCCCGTTGACGCATTACTAACTTTGCCGATCACTTTGGCGGCATTCGTAGCTTTGCTGTGCATTATAGTCTTTTTCCATGAGTATGGGCACTTTGCGGTTGCGAGATTGCTTGGCGTCCGAGTTGATGTTTTTTCGATCGGATTCGGGAAAACGCTTGCAAAGTGGCGGGATCGGCAAGGGACGGAGTGGCGTATCGCCATTCTGCCACTCGGCGGCTACGTGAAGTTTTTTGGCGATGCCAGCCCAGCATCAAATGCAAGCAGCGAAGTCGACTTAGAAGATCACCGCAAGGATCATCCGGCGACGACGCAATTTCCAAGGCCCGGCCATGATCATGAAGTTGGTCGAGGAATGACTGCAGATGAACGCGCAGTTTGTTTCCATTTCAAGCCGGTCTGGGCTCGTGCGTCGATAGTAGCGGCGGGACCAGTCGCAAATTTCGCCCTGGCGATCGTAATCTTTGCCGGGCTGCTCATGACCTTTGGGGCCTTTGTCAGCGAGCCGAGGGTCGGTCTCGTGCAAGAGGGGTCAGCTGCTGAGCAGGCAGGTTTTGTTGCCGGCGACCGCATCCTATCCGTTGACGGGCAGGCTGTCAGTCAATTCACCGACCTTGCGGTCATTATCCGGCTGAACAGTAACGAGGCGCTGAGCTTTGAGGTCGATCGCAGCGGCGAACTTATAGTGATCGAAGCGACGCCCCGTCGGCAGGAAATCGAGGACGCTTATGGCAATAAGTCTGAAATGGGCGTGCTTGGTATCGTTGGCGATCAAAGTGCGGTCAGCTTTGTGAGGTATGGTCCCGTTGAAGCCTTCGGCGCAGCTGTAAAGCAAGTTTGGCAAATCATTCATACTACTGGAAAATTCCTAGTTCGCCTTATCGGCGGAAAGGAAAACGCAAGCCAGCTCGGCGGGCCGATCAAGATGGCGCAATATGCGGGCCAGTCGGCCCTATCCGGCTTTGTTTCCGATGCTGGCCAAGAGCCCCTCGATTTCCTGACCCAGCTAAAAATAAGCGCGGCGAATTTCATCAACCTGGCCGGAATCGTGTCAGTCTCTATCGGCTTTCTGAATTTACTCCCTGTCCCGGTTCTGGACGGCGGCCATCTGATGTTCTACGCCTATGAGGCTGCGGCCGGTAGACCGCTGGGGTCAAGGGCGCAGGCCATTGGCTTCAGGGTGGGAATCGTCCTTCTGGCGTCCTTCATGTTGTTCGTTACTTGGAATGACATATCCAGTTTTTTTGTGGTCAAAGGCTAGGTCGGCGGCATGCGTTTCATTCAGTCGGGGGTCAGCGCGGCGGGCGCTATCATGTTCGCCACCATGGGATCTGTCGGGGGTGCAATAGCGCAGACCCCGGGAGGCGCCGCGCCTGAGACCGCTCGCTCCGCGCCGTCGGCATTTGGAATTGCTGAAGGAGAAGCGCCGCAAATCCAAGCAATCAGGGTTGCAGGGAATCAGCGGATCGAGGCTGAGACGATTGCATCATACTTGGTCGTGCACCCGGGCGACCGCGCCGATCCGCAGCTTCTGGACCTTGGACTGAAGACGCTTTTCAATACAGGGCTGTTTGCGGACGTGACGCTGCAGATGCAGCCTGACAATTCGCTGCTGATCGAAGTTAGAGAAAACCCGATTGTCAATAGGGTAATCCTTGAAGGCAATCGACGTGTAAAGGAAGACAAGATCTCGAAAGAAGTCCAGCTTGCAGCGAGATCAGTGTTCACACGCGCCAAAGCTCAGGCCGATGTTCAAAGGATTATTGAAGTATATCGCAGGGGCGGGCGTTTTGCAGCGACAGTTACGCCGAAGATCGTTCCGCTAGAGCAGAATCGCGTCGATGTTGTTTACGAGATTGATGAGGGTCCCAAGACGGGCGTCGCCAAGGTCAACTTCGTCGGCAACAGAAATTTCTCGAGCTCCGAGTTGAGAGGGGCAATTTTGACGAAGGAGAGTCGTTGGTGGCGCTTCTTTTCTTCGAACAGCAATTACGATCCTGATCGCCTCGAGTATGAACGCGATTTGCTCCGCCAATTCTACGCAAAAAACGGCTACGCTGACTTTCAAGTCATTTCGGCGGTTGCGGAACTGACGCCTGACCGCAAGGACTTCTTCATTACTTTTTCCGTCGATGAGGGGGAGAAGTACACCGTCGGCGAGGTCAAGGTGAAGACGAGCCTCGCGAAACTCGACGAAAATGCGCTTGAGCGGTTTGTTCCTATTCGCGCAGGTGAGACGTTTGATGGCGACCGCGTCGAGAAAGCTACGGAATCAATAACTTTTGCGACTGGTGCGTCTGGCTACGCGTTCGTCGATGTTACTCCGCGTCTTGACCGTCATCCTGACACGAAGACGATCGACATCACTTTTGAAGTAAATGAAGGGCCGCGCGTTTATGTCGAAAGAATTAACGTAAAGGGCAACACGCGAACGCTCGACAAGATTATCCGTCGAGAGATTCGGGTCGCAGAGGGCGATCCATATAATAAAGTCCTCATTGATCGCTCAAAATCACGCATACGTGCGCTCGACTACTTCACTGAGGTCGAAATAACCGAAAAGCCTGGTTCGGCGCCTGACCGCACCGAACTTGATGTTGCAGTAAAAGAAAAGGCGACAGGGTCTTTCTCGATCGGGGTAGGCGTATCTTCGACCGAAAACTTCATCGTCGATTTCTCGATTGAAGAACGAAATCTGATGGGCCGCGGTCAAAACCTGCGATTCCGTGTGCAGACCAGCTCGCGGACAAGGCTTGTCGATCTGCGATTTACGCAGCCTTATTTTCTTGATCGAAATTTGGCAGCGGGGGTTTCGCTGACAAACCAACGCACCGATTTTCGGGAATCTGGTTTTGTACGCGACCGTTATGGATTCGGACTGAATACTGGTTTCCAGATCTCGGAATATTGGCGCGGAAGCCTGCAATATCAGTTAGCGCGGGATAAGGTCGCACTTGATCGTGACAATTTCTTCAACAACACGACGGCCCAAGTTGCTGACGGGACGGACCTTACGGAGATATTTGCGCCGGACGTTACTCTGCCTGCGCTCGTGCAGTTATATCAAATTACCGACAGTGCTGGGCGGGTGACTTCCATTACCACGGATCCTAACGCGGCAGGCGTCACTGGTCGATTTGTATTGAACGGCGTTCCTCAAAGTCAGTACACAGCATTCACCTGTGACGTTTTGATTAATTCGTTTTCTCCGAGCTGCCAGTCACGTGGGACATTTCTGACATCTCTTGTTGGATATTCTGTCGGTGTTGATACGCGTGATGACCCAATCGATCCAACCCGGGGTAAACGATTTTCGTTTTCTCAGGCAGTCGCGGGTCTAGGCGGCGACGTGCAATATTTAAGGACAGAAGCGACAGGTGCGATCTACCAACCGCTGATTGGCGGGTTCATTGGAAAGCTGCAGCTTCGTGGCGGTTACATCACGGGATACGGCGGCGACGATGTAAGGTTGCAGGACCGTTTCTATGAAGGCGCAGACAGTTTTCGAGGATTCGAGGTCGCCGGCGTAGGGCCGCGCTTTATTCAGCCTGGACGATCATCAAATGGGCAGAATTTCGGACAAGCGATTGGCGCAAAAGTCTATGCTATCGGCACGCTCGAAATAAAGGTTCCAATTCCGCTGCCAAGGGAATATGGAATTCGTACCTCTATTTTTACGGATTTTGGCACAGTTGGCTTGGTTGACGATAGCAACAAAGTCATCAATGACAACTTGGACCTGTTTATCAATCTCGATACAGGCCTATTGTGTAGCCAGTCGCCCTCCGCAAATTGCGTCGAACCTGTCCAAGACGATCTTTCGATCCGTGCGACCGCCGGCGTGTCTGTAAGTTGGGACTCGCCATTTGGCCCGGTTCGCTTTGATTTTGCCAAAGTTTTGCGCAAGGAAGACTACGATCGAACCGAGGGTTTCCGCTTCAGTGCGGGAACGTCCTTCTAACTGCAGTGAGGTGTATAGGACCATGACCAGTAAATTTCTCACCATAGCCGGAGCGTGTGGAATTCTTCTCGTAGCCGGAGTTGGTACCAGTATTGCAATCTCCGGCGTGCAAGCACAACAGGCTGGGAAAGCCCCTGTTATTCTCATCGTCGACCAGGCGGCGATCGTTTCTCAGTCCGACGCCGGCAAGACGATACCTACCCAAGCGACTGCGATAAAAACAAGTATCCAGAAGGAATTTGACGCGGAAGCGAGCAAACTCGAGAAGGATATTGAAAACTACCAAAAGGGCGCATCGCTGATGTCAGAGGAGGTCCGCCAGAAGACGGAAAAGGATTTAGCGCTCCGCCAGCAAGTCCAGTTGCCTCAGCAAGCGCAAATCATGGAGCAGGTGTTCAGTAATGTTGTTCAGGTTGCACAAGCGAAAATTCTGCAGGAATCGCAGCCGATCATGAAGGCGATCGTCGACAAGCGCGGTGCTACTTTGTTGCTTGATCGTTCAGCAGTGATGTACGCTGCTCCGGAGAGCGACGTAACACAGGAGGTCCTTGCCGAGTTGAATAAGAAGCTGAAAACCGTGGAAGTGCAGAAAGTTACTCTAGCAGACGTCAAGAAGAAGGTTGCAGAAGCTCAAACCAAGCAGACTGCGACGCCAAAGGATGCAACACCTAAAAAGAAATAGTCTCATAGCTGCTCATTCGACTAAGTGGCCGGCTGCTAGGCGCGCCGGCCGTTTTTTTGTTTAGGAGATGACCTTCTTGCCTGATCCTCGCTTCTTCCTGACGCACGAGCCGCTAACGATTGGGGATGCACTGCGCATTGCAGACGCCGTCGCAAATAACGACGTCGATGTTACCACGAAAATCTGCAGGGTCGCAGGCATTGAAGATAAAGACCTCTCCGGCGCCGCCATTTACGCGGACGACGTTTCAAAGATTTCACGATTAGGAAGAAAACCGTTTGGGATATGCTTGGTCAATTGCGATAATTTAGGCAAGTTTATCGATGGGCCAGTCGCGGTGACGCATGCTCCCCGCTATTCATTTGCAGTGATCGCGTCGGCTCTGCATACACCGCGAATCATAAGTGAGTTTCCGAGAGCGAACATCGCCAGCGGTGCGCGCATTCATCCGACCGCGATCATTGGTGACAATGCCGAGATTGGCCCCGGCGCATTCATCGGCCCAAATGCAGTCATTGGCCCGGGTGTAATCTTGGGCGCAGGAGCAATCGTTTGCGAAAATTCGACGATTTGGTGTGCGATTGTCGGCGCCGGAAGTCGAATTGGACCTAGCTCGGCGATCGGCGGACCGGGTTTTGGCTTCGTTGAAGGAAAAAGCGGCTTGCTGCGTGTTCCGCAACTGGGGCGCGTCATTCTTGGGGATAACGTTGAGATTGGCGCTAATGTTTGCATTGACCGCGGAACTCTCGGAGACACAATAATCGGCGAGGGATCCAAAATCGACAACTTGGTCCAAATCGCCCACAATGTTCATATTGGATCCGATTGTGTTATTGCCGCACAGGTAGGGATTGCGGGTAGTGCGAAAATTGGCTCAAGAGTCCTGTTTGGCGGTCAAGCGGGGATTGCTGATCATGTCTCAATCGGCGATGACGCCCGGATCGCAGCCAAGGCGGGCGTTATGCGCGATGTTCCCATGGGGGAAACTTGGGGAGGCTACCCGGCTCGACCTATGTTGACTTGGATGCGAGAAACCGCCGCGTTGGCGAGAGCGGCCGGCAAGAGAAGGAAGGCGACCAGCGATGACGATTGAGCCTGGAAAAAGCGTCCTCGAGATAGACGATCTCCTGAAAATACTTCCGCATCGTTATCCGATGCTCATGATAGATAGACTGATTGACATCAAACCCGGTGAAAGCGCAATTGCAGTCAAGAATGTTTCGTATAATGAGGAATTCTTTCAGGGGCATTTTCCTCAGAAGCCGATCATGCCTGGAGTTTTGATGATTGAAGCAATGGCGCAGGCCGCCGCTGCATATACATCTTACACAGAGAATCTTGACGCTGAAGGAAAGATTGTACTTTTCATGGGTGTTGACAGGGCGCGTTTTAGGAAGCCTGTAATTCCGGGCGATCAGCTCTTAATCAAAGTTTCGACGGTGCAACGCCGACCGCCGGTTTGGCGATTTGAAGGAGAGGCGACAGTGTCTGGGAAGCGCGTTGCTGAAGCAACATTTGCCGCGATGCTGGCTCAAATTGCTTAGGAGGCTGGTGGCGTCGCATGACTATTCATCCGACCGCGATCATTGAAGATGGCGCAACCATTTCAGCGGGTGTTATCGTTGGTCCGTGGTGTCGAATTTCGAAGAAGGCCATACTCTGTGAGGACGTCGAGCTCAAATCCCACGTCATTGTCGACGGTCGAACTGAAATAGGCGCGCGGACAATAATTTACCCTTTCGCAGTACTCGGCGGTCCTCCCCAGCATCTTGGATATCACGGCGAAGACACTCAGTTGCGTGTCGGCGCGGACTGCATTGTCCGCGAGCACGCGACCATAAATCGCGGAACGATTGCGGGCCGTGGCAAGACAGTTGTCGGGGACAAATGCTTCTTGATGACCGGCGCACATATAGCGCATGACTGCGAAGTCGGATCGCATGTTATATTCGCCAATAATGCAACGCTCGGCGGGCATGTGCGTGTGGAAGATCATGTTTTTCTGGGTGGCCTCAGCGCCGTTCATCAATTCTGCCGGATTGGCGCATATTCGTTTATCGGTGGTTGTGCAGCAGTGCCGACAGATGTCATTCCATACGGATCAGCGACTGGAAATCACGCTACGTTATCTGGGCTGAATATTATTGGGATGAAACGCCGCGGAATGACACGGGCCAGGATCCACGAATTGCGCGCTGCCTATCAATTGCTGTTTTCTGAAGGAGCCTCATTTCAAGAGCGACTTGAGACCGTCGCCGTGCGATTTGCGCACGCGGAAGAAGTGTCACGTATTATTGAATTCATCCGGGAGGATACGCGGCGCCCCCTTATGGCGCCGTCCAAACGTTCATGGCTCGCTGGCGAAAACTCGGAATAATCGCAGGCGCCGGTGTATTGCCGTTGCGCCTAGCCGAAGCGGATGAGTCCGTGGCGGCGCCATTTGTCGTCCGGCTCGCCGGCATCACAGACCAGAATTACAGTACACTGCCAAATGTTGAATGCGGGCTCGCGGAGGTTGGTAAAATCATTCGTAGCCTCAGGGACGCTGCGTGCGACGCGGTCACATTGGCGGGAGTCGTGCGCCGCCCCGATTTTTCGTTGCTTAAACCCGATTTGCGCGGGGCTGCTTTACTCCCGCGAGTGATCGCTGCAGCGGCAAAGGGGGATGGAGCAATGTTGGACGTGCTTGTGGAGACGCTAGAAGCTGAGGGATTTAGAGTAATTGGGGCGGAGGAAGTACTTGCCGATCTAGCGGCTCCAGCAGGCCAGCTGGGCGCATATTCGCCGTCAGAGCAAAACTGGCTCGATATCCGAAAAGCGGCGGCGATAATTGCAGCCCTTGGACCCTTCGACATTGGCCAAGCGGCTGTTGTCGCCTCCGGACACACACTAGGGCTGGAGGCCGCCGAGGGAACCGACTGCCTCCTTCTTCGGTGTCGGGAATTGCCAGCTGCGGCGCGCGGCGGGGATAAGCGCAATGGAGTGCTTGTCAAATGTCCGAAGCCGAGCCAAGAGCGAAGAGTCGACTTGCCAACGATCGGCGTTGAAACGGTCAAGCGAGCTGCCGCGGCGGGACTCTCGGGAATTGCGATCGAAGCAGGCGGCGCCCTGTTGATAGATAAAGAAGCAATCAAGCGTGAAGCCGATGCTCTAGAACTGTTCGTATACGGGTACACGCAATTAGAAATTCATTTTCCGTGACGACAGAAACCCTAAGCATCATGCTTGTGGCGGTCGAGCCATCTGCCGATGTGATTGGCGCCAGCTTCATCCGTGAACTAAGGAAATTAGCACCCGAAGCGTCGCTTACTGGGTGCGGCGGAATAGAAATGAGCCGTGCCGGACTAACCAGCTTGTTTCCAATTGATGAATTTTCGGTGATGGGTGCAATCGATGTTCTTCATGTTGCTCCATTGGCAATGAGACGTGCCGTGGAACTTGGCAAAATCGCCGCTGAGAGAAAGATAGATACAGCGGTCTTCATTGACGGCTGGGCGTTCTCGCGGCTCGCAACCGTTCAACTTCGAAAATTTTCCCCTTGCACGACTAGTATAAAATTCGTTGCGCCTCAGGTGTGGGCGTCACGTCCGCAACGTGTTAAGTTTGTCCACCGGTATTTCGATGGCGTGCTGACTATTTTGCCCTTTGAACCGACGTATTTCACACGCAATGGCGGCAAAGCGGAATTTGTAGGTAATCCGATCTTTCAAGAAGCGTGGCGCAATCGAGGCGATGGAGATGCCTTTCGGCGTCGTCACAATATTGGTGACGCGCCAATATT
The DNA here is from genome assembly GCA_041737095.1 of Parvularculaceae bacterium. Lineage (GTDB taxonomy): Bacteria > Pseudomonadota > Alphaproteobacteria > Caulobacterales > Parvularculaceae > Amphiplicatus. The sequence continues at coordinate 23,743 of JBGSSK010000219.1, forward strand.
GGCGGTGCTGCTTGGCAGTCGCAAGAGTGAGATATTGCGACTCGGCCGGCCATTTCTCGAAGCGGCGCGGCGCCTGGAAAAAAAAATTGCTGGGCTTCGGATTGTTTCGCCGGTTGCGGAGAGTGTTGCAGAATTGGCGCGCCAAATGCTACTTGATTGGCCGGGTGATCCCATTGTCATCGGAGCCGGTGAAAAATATGACGCAATGGCTGCGGCGAACGTGGCGCTGACGGCTTCCGGAACCGCATCAACGGAACTTGCTATCAACCGCACGCCGATGGTCGTTGCCTACCGCGTCGATCCGTTGACTGCATTCTGGGCGAGCCTAGTAAAGACGACTCCATTTGCGTCAATTATCAATGTGACCGCAAATCGCCCCATAATTCCGGAATTCATTCAGAAAGCCTGCAACGGGCCTGCATTAGCATCGGCCCTTGAAGCGTTGTTCAACAATCCCGAGACTTATTTCGAGCAAGTTTCCGCATCCGATTTGATCCTGAAAGAACTAGGTGTTGACGGACCGTCTGCTGCCAATTTAGCTGCTACCTGTGTCCTCGATTGGGCGCATCTAGGAAAAAGGCGACCTATTGTGTCTGGTCATCCTTCCATCGGCCTTGTTCCTTGAGTGCGTCAGCAACTTCTTTTGGCATATAGTTTTCATCGTGTTTTGCTAGTACTTCGTTGGCGATGATGACGCCATCCTTTAAGGTTCCTTGAACGACGACACCTTGCCCATCACGGAAGAGATCTGGCAAAACCCCCTTATATGATACGGGAGCCTTTGCTGTTGTATCGCCAACGACAAAAGTCACGATAGTCTCTTCACCTGGCGCAAAGCTGACGCTACCGGGTTCAACGAGTCCGCCAATACGAATTACGCCTTGAGGCGGTGATGCTAGTTTTTGCAGATCTGTCGGCGTGTAGAAATAGGCGACTGTGCTTGAAAGCGCACTCAATACCATGGCGACAGATATAGCCGCGACGCCAAGAACACCCCCAATCAACAACAGTCTTTTGCGACGTTTGGTCATGTGAATAGCGCCTTCGATGGGGAGCGATGCGATTGTTCGAGACGGGCAATGCGCCGCTCTGCGATTTCTGCCTGTATAGCGATGAGCAGCAATGTGATGTAAATCAATGTGTAGCCAGCCGCCATCAAAAGAAGCGGCGACAGCATTGAGCCGTCAATAGTCGGACCATCGGGTCGCAGCACGCTTGTCGGTTGATGCAGACTGTTCCACCAGTCGACCGAAAATTTTATAATTGGAATGTTGATGAAACCGATAAGGCAAGCGACTGCTGCGATTCTTGCGGCGCGCGCCTTGTCATCAATTGCGTTCCAAAGCGCAATATAGCCAATGTATATAAAGAATAGGATGAGTACTGAAGTCAGTCTGGCATCCCATGCCCACCAAGTACCCCACATTGGTTTACCCCACAGTGAGCCAGTAATAATCGCCAGAAGTGTAAAGGTCGCCCCGATTGGTGCAGTCGATTTTGCTGCAACATCGGCCAGCGGATGCCTCCAGACATAGCCAATGGCGGATCCAACAGTCATTGAAACATAGCACATCATCGCCATCCAAGCCGCAGGAACGTGGACATACATAATGCGCACGCTGTCACCTTGTTGATAGTCAGCGGGGGAGGCGAGAAGTGCGTAATACAGACCTGTGATCAAAGCGATCGCCGCAGCTGAACCGGTTAAGGGTATCAACTTGGTGGCAAGAACGTCGAAACGCTGTGGGTTAGCTAGATCAATCATGTCAATCAATATTGAAGCGGATGGCGGCAGCAGCTGCAAGCGGCAGCACGACCCCAGAACTTAAGCTTATCGCTGACAGGATCATCAGGCTGGGGCCATAGAGTGGGTCATTTGCGGCGCCGGCTTTTGCGGCCTCAACTCCGAATATCAGCGCCGGAGTGACCAGCGGCGCGGTGAGAATGGTCATTAGCAATGAAGCACGCCGCAAAGAAAGGGTCAGCGCTGACACGAGCACCCCAAGGAAGGAGAGCCCGGGTGTTCCAAGCGCCAATGAAATAATCATCGGGCCATAGGCTTGTCGATCAAGCCCAAGAAGCAGTCCAAGCACAGGCGTAACAACGATCAGCGGCAAAATCGTCGTTAGCCAGTGTGCTACTGCCTTCGCCAACGCAGTAAGACTGAGAAGCTCGCCAGTCTCGATTAGTGAATCAAATGAACCATCTTCAAAGTCCGCCTGGAATATCCGGTCATAAGACAGCATTCCCGAAAGCGTTGCGCCAGCCCACAGAACAGACGTGGCGGATGCGGTTAGCAGCGTAGGATCAGGCCCGATTGCGATCGCAAATATTATCGTGACGAGAGCGAAAAAAACTACACCGTTGGCGGCTCCGCCCCCGCTGCGAAAGGCGAGACGACAATCCCGTCCGATTATTGCGACGAGCCGGTTCAATGAGCCTCCGGCGAGACTAGAGTAATTGTTGTGGTGTCATCTAGTTCGAGTGGTTCGTGAGTCGCTATCAATGCACTGCCGCCCTCGCGGCAATGGTCGTTGATCAGGCGGATGACCGCCGCGACGCTATCTGCGTCCATCCCGGCGGTAGGTTCGTCAAGGATCCATATCGGTCGAGCAGATATGGCTGCGCGACACAACGCAAGGCGCCGCCTTTGACCAGCCGAAAGTGTCGATGCGCGTTGCTGTAGGTATGGCGATACGCGCAAAGCGGATACTGCGGCGTCAGCGGTGAGCGCAGTCGTGGTGTATATTTTCGACCAGAATTCGATATTTTCACGCGCTGTCAGCGCGCCTTTAACACCGTCTGCGTGACCCAGAAAAACAGTCGATTGTTCGTCGCGTTCCAGCGATCCGGCAGAGGGCGACGCCAGCCCTGACAATATTCTCAGCAGAGTCGTTTTGCCGGCGCCATTAGCGCCGCGCAGGACGATGAGGTCACCAGGTCCAATCGCCAGTGAAATACAGTCAAAGACCGCTTGCTCTCCTCGCTGACCCGCGAGATTACGTGCCGAGAGGCGGGGACGTGGGGTCTCATTCATTCTGATTTTCCAGTCGATCGCGCTCGAGCGCCGCCAAACGCCGTCGCGCCTTTGCTGCCCGACGAAAGATGATCCAAGACAGTGCGCCGACAGTCGTCGCCGAAACGACATAAGCCGGCCAGACGTAAGCCCCGTAGCCGCCCATCTCCAAAAAGCCGTCCATTGCCCAGTCACTCCGCCAGTTCTTCCGAATGACCATAAAATGGGCTGCGAGGGAAAGGGTAAAAGGTCGCGGGGCAACCGCTTCAGGTTTGTTCGCTGAGGGCTTTCCTGAGGCCGGGTTGACTCCCTATAATTGTATCATGACTGCTGAATTCGGCCAGATTTTCCTGATCTTCGCTCTTTTGGCGGCGCTCTTCCAAGGAGTCTTTCCGCTGGCTGGCGCACACAAGGGCGACTGGATTCTCATGCGCGCCGGGCGCCCTGCGGCCCTTGTTCAGTTTGGTCTGGTTACATGCGCCTTCGCGGCGTTGACTTTTGCCCACGCGACTTCTGATTTCTCGGTACGAAACGTCTTCGAAAACTCCCATACGGACAAACCATTCATCTACAAATTGACGGGTGTTTGGGGGAATCATGAGGGATCAATGCTGCTCTGGGCGTTGATTCTTGCCGGTTATGGGGCAGCGGTCGCATTGAATGGAAAGCGCAGCGCCTTGACCGCGCGAGCGCTTGGCGTTCATGGCCTCATCGCGGTGGCCTTCCTCGCGTTTGTCTTGCTGACCTCGAATCCATTTGCACGCCTGTTCCCAGCGCCGCTTGATGGTCAGGATTTGAACCCGCTGTTGCAGGACCCCGGACTCGCGATTCACCCGCCATTCTTGTATCTCGGTTATGTAGGATTTTCAGTCGCTTTTGCCTACGCGGTGGCAGGGCTGATCGAGGGGCGCGTTGACGAATTCTGGGCAAGAGAAATCAGACCTTGGGCGCTCACCGCTTGGACTTTCCTAACGATCGGCATCGGCTTGGGGAGTTGGTGGGCGTATTACGAACTTGGGTGGGGCGGCTTTTGGGCTTGGGACCCGGTCGAGAATGCGTCATTCATGCCCTGGCTTGCAGGCACCGCCCTTATTCATTCAATACGGGTTCTCGAGGTCAGGGGCGCTTTCAAGGCTTGGACGCTGCTGCTAGCGATTCTCGCTTTTTCACTAAGCTTGGTTGGGACTTTTCTTGTTCGATCAGGCGTCCTGACCTCTGTCCACGCCTTCGCGGTCGATCCTGCGCGAGGATTGTTTATCCTCATAATCTTGGCGCTATTTATCGGCGGCGCATTGACGCTTTTTGCACTTAGGGGTCCAGCACTAACGTCGAATGCGGCTTACAGCGCGGTGAGTCGCGAAGGAAGCCTCCTCGCCAATAATGTCATCATGGTCGCTGCCTGTTCGACGGTTTTCGTTGGTACGTTTTATCCCCTATTTATTGTTGTGCTCACCGGTGAAAAACTCTCGGTCGGCGCCCCATATTTCAATATTGTTTTCTTGCCGTTTATGGCGGTCGCATTGCTGATAATGGCTCCGGCGGCGGCGATCTCCTGGAAAAGAGGATCTATCGGCGATGCGCTCGTTCGCGTGGCGCCAGCCGGATTGGCGGCTATCGGAGCAGGGGCAATTGCATTGTGGATTGCATGGCCGGAGAAGATCGGCGCCGGGCTTGGCATTGCCCTTGCAACGTGGGCCGGCGCGGGAGCGTTAGTTGATTTCGCAAGGCGGACTCGCCCTCTCGATCGAAATATGATCGTGCGATTCGGGTCGCTTCCACGAAACTACATTGCGATGACGGTCGCGCACCTGGGATTTGCGATTGCAGCAATTGGCGTGATCGGCGTCAGCGGTTACAAGACAGAAACAATTGCTTATGCTCGAGAAGGAGAAATTCTCAGTGTCGGCGGATTTGACGCCAGACTCGTAAAGGTCGAGCAGCGGCAAGGGCCGAATTACCTTTCTGAATTCGCCTATTTTGAAATAAAGCGCAGAGGCGAAAGCCTGCGACCCATGGCTGCTGAGCGGCGCTTTTATCCCGTTCGCGGCATGCAAACGACCGAAGCGGCGGTTGCAACTGATGTATTCGGCGATCTATATCTCACGCTCGGCGATTACAATGAGGATCGCGGATGGGTTGTGCGCGCCTGGCGCCATCCTCTTACAATCTGGTTGTGGATTGGCGTCGCCCTGATTTCAATTGGTGGAATGATCGGCCTATTGGGCGTGCGTAATCGAGTTCCCAGTCGAGCGCCCGCTAGCGCAGGTAGCGTAATAGAATCATGAAGCGATTGATCTTCCTATTGCCAATTGTCCTGTTTGGTGCGCTGTCGACATGGTTCGCCGCCGGTCTCGGCCGTGATCCTCGATACATTCCATCGATGTTGATTAATCGTCCGGCACCGCAATTTTATCTTCCAGCTATAGCCGGACGCAGGGAAGACTTTGTTTCGGAGGATCTTAAGGATCAGGTCTCGCTCGTCAATGTTTTCGGTTCTTGGTGTGCAAGTTGTGAGATAGAGCATCCGGTTCTTATGGCAATCGAACGAGAGGGGATTGCGCCAATTTACGGTATTGATTGGAAGGATAGGCCGGGCGCTGGCGCGCAGTGGCTTGATGCGCGCGGCGATCCCTATAAGAAGATTGGTGATGACTCAGACGGCCGCATTGCAATCGACTTTGGCGTTACCGGTGCGCCAGAGACGTTCATTATCGATGCTGGAGGCCGGGTTCGGCACAAACACGTTGGCCCCATCACGATTGATGATTGGCGCAATGTGCTTAAGCCGATGATAGAGGATTTACAGAATGCGCCCGCTAGTGATTAGCATTTTGCTTGTACTCTCGTCGTCAGCGCTTGCAGTTCAGCCGGACGAACTATTGTCGGATCCAGTTCTTGAGGCGCGTGCGAGATTGATAAGTCGCGATATCCGATGCGTTGTGTGTCAGAGCGAAAACATTGATGATTCGAATGCGCCCCTTGCGCGCGATTTGAGGCTATTGATCCGCGAAAGGTTGGTGGCGGGTGATGAGAATCATGAGGTTGTTGCTTTTCTGGTCGAACGCTACGGCGATTATGTCCTCCTTAAGCCGCCGGTGCAGATGAATACCATTGCTTTATGGGCGGCTCCGGTCGCTGCTGCAGCCGCCGGCGCCATCGGTTTTTGGTCTGTGATGAGATCAGGGGGGTTACGCGGCGACGGGCCAAAGCCCTTAACGACGGAAACGGGTGATTCTTTGCACCAAATTGACTGATGGAAATTTATTTTTTTGTGGTGGTTTCGATCGTCACCGCAGTCGTTTTTTTTCTGGCGATCAGTTTGCCATTTTTCCGCATCGAAAAGGAACCGCCTGCTGGCGGGCGTTTCGATCATTTAGGTGCGATCCGTGAGCAGATCGAGCGAGACCGGATTAGCGGTCTAGTCGGTGAGTTTGTAGCAGCCGAAGCCATCGTTGAAGCGAAACGGGCATCAACCGCCACTGACTCTACGAGAGACGCGAATGGCATTGCGAGAAAGCTGCGTTTTTCAGCAGTTGCGTTTTTGGCCCTGACGCCAGTCGCCGCTGGTCTCTTGTACTTCGAAATAGGTTCGCCGAGGCTCATTGCTGCTGAGACTTCGCCGGGGAGACCGGCTCTCGATGCTGATGCAATCGCCAATCTTCCAGAAAATGATCGCCGCGCTATCATCGAAGGTATGGTGGCGGGTTTGTCGGCGCGCCTTGAGCAGGCCCCGAATGATGTTGAGGGCTGGCGAATGTTGGCGCGTTCTCAGTTCATATTAGGAGATCCGAACGGAAGCGCAACGAGTTATCGTCAACTCCTAGCGCTTGATGCAGGAACACTTGATGATTGGCGGAATTTCTCCTTGGCTCTTATCGCGGCGGTTCCGGAAAGGCGATTTCCGATTGATCAAGAATTTGTGGCGGCGCTTGACGAGATAGAAAAGCGAGAACCTGGCGATCCGATGGTTTTATTCTATCGCGGGGGCGTAGCTCGAGAAGTGGGTAACCCGCTTCAGGCGATCGAGCTTTGGACGCGTCTGCTTGAAATCATGCCGACTGACGCGCCCGTTCGAAGAGCGCTCGAAAACCTGATTGAAGAAGCGCAGGATGAGGCAAACGCCGCAAGTGTATCAAAATGAAGCGACGCGTGGGCGCCGATCTTGCTTAGCAAGAGCGGGAGTTCGCAATTATGCGGCGTTCCATTGATCTTGCGCTGCAGTCAAGTTGAGGAAATTTATGCGAGTTTTTCGCGCAGCGCTGGTTATTCTGACCGCGTTTACGGGAAGCGAAGCGGCGGCAGCACGCTATACTGTTTCCAAGGTCTTGTTTCAAGACGTAACGGCGGAAGTGGTCATCACGACGACCAGCGGAGAAGACGTTGAAGTGAATGTTCGCCAGGGCGCAAATTACCACCCAGTTGCGGTCACCGTCACTAATGGTGAACTGATGATCGCCGGGGAACGCTGGCGCGAAGGAGATTCGATTGATTGCTGTAATTACAGGATCAATCGTACGGAAAGCCTGAGGCACGATCGGATCACTGCCGTCGATAAGGTCGAGACTCATCCAAACGCGTTTTTGAGTGAGTTTCCTGTCATCGAGGTCTCTATGCCGCGCAAGAACGATGTGGCTTTCGTAAATGCACGCGTAAAACTCGCGATGGAGGCGATCGACGGGCGCCTGACGCTGGATGCCTGCTATGTTTACGGCGAAACCGGGAATCTCGGCCAAGCGACAATTGGCGTTATTTCGGGGAGCCGCCTGTCAATAGGCGACGTGAAATCCGCTTTAGAATTGGACGTATCTGGAAATGCAAATGTCACCGGCGGGAACGCCGCCATGGCGGACATTGATATTGCCGGATCGGGCGATGTAATGATCGGCGCTGTAGACGGCATGCTGGATGTCTCGATCGCTGGTTCAGGTCTCGCCCGGGTTGCACGTATCGATGGACCAATGACTGTCCGTATAGCGGGGTCCGGAGCCGTCGCAGTTCAGGGCGGCAAGGCCGACAAACTGAGGGTGACAATTGATGGCTCGGGCGGGGTTTTCCACGAGGGTGAGGCCGTTGCGCCGGATATTCGTCTGTATGGCTCGCCAACAGTCAGGCTCGGCAGCGTAATCGGGCGCATCACCCGCGCCGGCAAGGGCGAAGTATTCGTCGCCGAAAAGCTGGTCTCTAAGCGTTAGCTGGCGGCGATGCGTGCCCACCTGAATGGCAGGGGCAGAGGGGCTCGAACCCCCGGCCTACGGTTTTGGAGACCGTCGCTCTACCAGCTGAGCTATACCCCTATACCCTCGTCGAAATAGGGCCGAAGCCGGATTAATTCAATAGTCTCAGGCGGTCGATCCCTTGACCTTGGCGTTAAATGGGTTACCTAAGCGGTCATCTTCCGTAACAATCAGAAGGTGAGGAGCGTCGGGATCGGCGCACGAGAACCCTTGCCTTCGAGGCACAGGATAACCGCGCCATGGCAGGCGAAAGAAGACCCGGTTCCCCGAAAGGCGGCAAGCCAACAGGCGCTGTCACAATTGAAGGCGAAGCAGAAGAGGCAAGGAAAAAAAAGCGTACCAGTCCGCTGCTCTTCCTTCAGCAAGTCCGCGCGGAAGCGGAGAAAGTTACGTGGACCACCTGGAACGAGACCTGGATCTCGACGCTGATGGTGCTCGCGATGGTCGTCATCATGGCGATTTTCTTTCTGATCGTTGATCAAACGCTAAAATTTGGCGTCTGTCAGATTTTGCCGATAAATTGCGCGTCCTGAAAATCAGCATCTGAACGCAAACGGAACACGGATAAAGCCCATGGAACATAAATGGTATATTGTTCACGCTTACTCGAACTTCGAAAAGAAGGTCGCTGATGCGATCCGACAGGCTGCTGGCGAGAAGGGGATGGCAGAACTTTTTGAGGAAGTATTCGTTCCGACGGAAGATGTAACCGAAGTGCGTCGTGGCCGAAAAATCACCGCGGAGCGTCGTTATCTTCCGGGATACGTCCTCGTGAAAATGGTCCTAAACGATCAAACCTATCACTTGATCAAGGAGACGCCGAAAGTCACCGGATTTCTTGGGTCGGGCAATAAACCGATGGCAGTAAGCCAGAAGGAAGTCGATCGAATCAGAGGTGTCGTCACCGACTCGATCGAACGGCCCCGGTCTACAATCACCTTCGAAATCGGCGAAAATGTTCGTGTAGTCGACGGGCCTTTCGCCTCCTTTTCCGGCGTTGTCGAGGATGTAGATGAGGACACTCAACGCGTCAAAGTTGCGGTATCGATCTTTGGACGAGCGACTCCAGTCGAACTCGAATTTGCACAAGTTTCAAAGAACACCTAACAAAAATTCGTGAAGGTGCGGCGCAATTGCGCAGCGCTTTCGTCCCGCGCTGCAACATTTCTCCACCTTTAAAGGGCGGACGTCTCAGGGGCGCTTGCGATGTATGGCAAGGCGGGCTCCGCGCCTCTTTCTCCGAACTCCGTCCTGCCAAGCCTAATCGCTCGGCAGCGTGTCGGTCGATCGGCGGCGCAGGGCCAAAAGTTGTTTGCGACGCGTCGAAGACGGAATTGCTCGCCGGATATCTCCCCGGCGGGCGTTTTTCCGCCGCTCGCGCATCGATGATATTCACAAAAACTCTCGGCTCGCGAAAAATCGGCTCTATAATGGGCGAAATAGCCTTTGCTCGATGTTGGAGGGAAAAATCATGATGAGTTTGAGCCGCGGGCGTGCGATCAAAAAGACTTGGCGCAATTTGCGAAAAGCAGCGGTGACGATGGCCGTATTTGTGCTGACGGCTTGCTCGTCGACTGGCGGTCCGTTGGGCCTCTCGAGGGATCAAGAGAGAGCGATCGGCCAGCAGCAACATCCGCAAATTGTAGCCCAGTTTGGCGGCGAGATCGACGATGGCGTCCTCAAATCCTATGTAGAAGGAATCGCAATGCGGTTGATCGCGGCTGGACCGAGCCCGGCGGAGCCGATCGTTGTTACGACGCTTGATAGTCCGGTCGTCAATGCATTCGCGCTGCCGGGCCATATTTATATTACCCGCGGGCTGCTTGCCCTCGCCAATTCGGAGGCTGAGCTAGCCGGTGTGCTTGGGCATGAGCTCGGTCATGTTTATTCGCGTCATACGGCGGAACGCGTCAGCCGTTCCAACGTAACCGGCCTCGGCGCCGCTGTCGTCGGTATTCTGACAGGCAGTCAGGAAGGCATGCAGCTCGCCAGTCAGCTCGGCCAACTCTACCTTCTCAAATATTCACGCGGCCAGGAATATGAGGCTGACTTGATCGGCGTTCGCCTCCTCGCAAAGAGCGATTATGATCCGACAGCGCAAGCCGATTTCTTGAACACTCTTGGTCGCTGGACGGAAATCGAGATGTCGGCCGCAGGTCAGAATTCTCGGCCGCCAGAATTCTTGTCGACACACCCGAATTCCGCCGATCGAGTTCGCCGGGCGGCAGCCGAAGCTCAAGCGGTCGCCACCGCCGGCTCGGTGTCGACCGAGCGGAGCAGAACGACCTATATGACGCGGGTCGACGGCATGCTTTATGGCGACGATCCATTGAAACAGGGTTTTGTTCATAACGGCAATGAATTCATCCACCCGACATTGAGGCTCGCATTCGCGGCGCCTTCCGAATTCAAGCTGGTGAATAGCTCATCTGCTGTTGTCGGCCGTTCGCAGTCTGGGGCTCAGATGCAATTTTCGGGCGCCAATTCGTCTGAAACTCCGACCGCGCTGATCGAGGGGCCAATCTCCAAGTCCCTCGGAGTTGCGCTGGCCCCGGCGCGGACTTTCACAGTCAATAATCGTCAAGGGGCAGTCGGCGTTGCACGTGCGCAAACGCAGAGCGGCAATGTCGATTTACAGGCATTCGTCATCCGGTGGGAAGGATCGACGAATTATGTCTTTTTGTGGCTGACGCCTGCGAATGACACTGAGCGATTGCAGAGAGAGATCAATAATGCAGTCGCTTCATTGCGTGCGATCGACCCTAGGAGTATTAGCCTTCCGAAAACGGCGAGAATTAGAATAGCAACAGTCAGCTCCAGCGACAGCGTCGCCACCCTCGCAACAAAGACTGCATTTGAAACTGCAAAGGTCGATCGCTTCATTGTAATGAATGGCCTCTTGAGCGCCAGCGATCTTAGGCCGGGACAATCTGTCAAGCTTGTTCAATAGCCCAGCCCATATTAGGGTCCAGACACATAACCAGTATCAGACGGTCGCTGTGAGTTTGACGGCGGCGAGGAAGTTCTGGCTGACCTTTTGATGTGAGCCGTATGGCTCTCGCGTTCATTCAGAGAGTCCTGCGGTTAAATACTTCATCGTTTTCAGTTTGGCGAGCGCGCCGTGCGCGGAGCTCATCTGTAGCTCAAGCACTCGGCGCGCGGACGCCGGCGTTCGTCCGTTCAGGGCCGAGTGCGGCCTGATGTTATTGTGAACTGCCACTGAGATTTTCCTCCACGGGGATTTAGGATCCGGCCCATCAAGAGGGACTGGACGAATGAAGCGATCACGATTTTCGGAAGAGCAGATCATTGGCGTGCTGAAGGAGCACGAGGCTGGCGCGAGCGCACGGGGTCAGTCAGGCGACGTGATGTGAGCCCTTTGGCTCCCACGTTCATTCAGAGAGTCCTGCGGTTGAATACTTCATCGGTTCGGGTTTGGCGAGCGCGCCGTGCGCGGAGCCGCCAGATAGCTCAAGCGCTCGGCGCGCGGACGCCGGGGATTGTCCGTTCAGGGCCGAGTGCGGCCTGAGATTGTTGTAATCATACCTCCAGAGAGAAAGCTTTCGCCGAGCGTCAGCGAGGCTCGTAAATACTTCCTCGTTCAGCAGCTCGTCGCGTAGTCGGCCATTGAACGCCTCGATGAAGGCGTTCTGCGTCGGCTTTCCCGGCGCGATGTAATGCCAGGCGACGCCGCTGTCGTTCTGCCATTCGAGGATGGCTCTGCTGGTCAGTTCTGTCCCGTTGTCGCTGACAATGGTTTTGGGCTTCCCGTATAGGCGGATGATCGCGTCCAGCTCCCTCGCAACGCGGGCGCCCGAGAGCGACGTATCGGCGATGAGGCCGATGCATTCGCGGGTGCAATCGTCGATGACGCCGAGCATGCGGAAGCGCCGGGCTTCGCCGAATACGTCCGAGACAAAATCGAGCGACCAGCGCTCGTTCGGACGCGTCGGCGTATCAAGCGGCCGCCTCGTTCCCGTCGCCCGCTTGCGGCCCCGGCGGCGCTTCACGGCGAGGCCTTCTTCCTTGTAAAGCCGTCTCAGCTTCTTGTGGTTCATGGTGACGCCTTCCCGTTCGAGCATGAGGCCGACGCGGCGATACCCAAACCGACGCCGTTCCGAGGCGATGGCGCGCATGCGCTGTCTGATCCCGGGACAGTCGGGCTCGCGCTCACGACGCACAGTCTTCGGATCGACGCTGACCAGCCGGCAGGCGCGTCTTTGGGAGATCGAGTGCTTCTCGATCGCCCTCAGCGCCGCATCGCGCTTCGCCTGGGGCGTCGTCAGCTCTTTCCCAGCAGGTCTTTCAGGACGACAATATCCAGCATGGAATCGGCCAGAAGCCGCTTCAGACGGGCGTTCTCGGTCTCCAGCGTCTTCAGCTTGCGAGCGTCCGAGACGTCCATGCCGCCGTACTTGGCTTTCCACTTGTAGAAGGTCGCGGGGCTGATCCCGTGTTTGCGGCAGACCTCCGCCGTCCCCATCCCGCGTTCCTGTTCGGCCAGGATCGCAATGACCTGTTCTTCCTTGAATCTCGACTTCCTCATCGTCCGTCTCCTTGTGACGGACTCTCCATTCAAATGATCGTCTCGGATCACGGGACCGAACTCACCTCGAACGCCATCCTCGCCTGGTCAAAGGAGAACAGGATCGAATGGCATTACATCGCGCCGGGCAAGCCGATGCAGAACGGCTTTTGCGAGTCTTTCAACGGCCGGATGCGGGATGAGCTGTTGAACGAAAGCCTTTTCCACGGCCTCGACCACGCCCGCCAGAAGCTCCGCGAATGGGTCGCCGATTACAATATGGCGCGGCCTCATTCCTCGCTTGGATACAAAACACCGTCGAACGTATACGTTCGACCATACGCCGCTCACCTCGCCGCAACAGGCGATCGGCTGCGCAATCCCGACCAGCTTCGCCGATCGCCCGTTGCTCAAACCGCGCCGCAAGGCGTAAACAATGCCGAGGCTCTAATCGCCGCCGGATGAAACTTCAGTGGCAGGTTACCCACTCGATCAACTCACCTCAGCCGTCGCCGCCCTCGCCAGGCAATGGAACCAAAAAACCGCGAGTCAAAAAATCCGCGTAGCCGCAGGGCCGTCACCGGACGCTTACGAGCGATGCGCGCGCACGGCGGTTGAATCGATCAGCACTTGCGCCGGCGGGCCGCCCGCGGACGCCAGGGCATGAACGAGATCGGCCCACACGCCTTTCTCCGCCCAGCGGACAACGCGATTGTACAGCGTTTTGTGCGGACCGAACTGATCGCGCGGCGCATCCGGCCAGCGCCCGCCCGACTTCAGGACGTGAATGATGCCGGAGATCACGCGGCGATCATCGACCCGCGCGACGCCGCGCGTGTCCGTCGGCAAATGCGGCCTGATTTTCGCGAACTGATCCCTCGTCAGCCAGAAAAATGACGGCTCATCAACGGCCT
>JBGSSK010000220.1:0-3924 GCA_041737095.1 Parvularculaceae bacterium
ATCGGTGACGACGTCGCGGTCGCGCGCGCCGCCGCGCAGCGAGACGATTTTTGCGAATTCGCGCGCTTTCGCGTACCAGGCGGCGTGTTCGCCGCGACCGTCCTCGGTCACGCGCGCCGACCCGAAAACGACGATGGTCGATTCAACGCCCCAGGCCTTCAGCGCCTGTTCGGCTTTCTCGTATTCAAGAAGAAATCGGACGCCGCGTTGATTATCGGCGAGCAGGAAATCCGTGTCGAGCGCCGCTAGGCGGTAGGCGTGCGATTCGATCTGCTCGGCGTTGGAAGGTGTTTTGTCGGTCATGAGATTAGCCGTCCTTTCGCCGCTTCCCCGGCGACGCGCGCCTTGTAGAGCGACTGCAGCCGTTCAACGACCGGTCCGCGACGGTCGGAAATCTTTCGCCCGTCGATCTCGCTGACCGGCGTCACGCCGGCGAAGGTGCCGGTGACGAAGGCTTCCTGCGCGCCGTAGGCGTCGTGCAGCGAAAAATTCTTCTCGCGCGTGGCGACGCCGTCGGCGCGCGCAAGTTCGAGAATGACCCCGCGGGTGATCCCGCCAAGGCAGTAATCGCCAGATGAGGTCCAGATTTCGCCGTCCCTGACGATGAAGAAATGCGTCGAATTGCAGGTCGCGACAAAGCCGTGCGGGTCGAGCATCAACGCCTCGTCGGCGCCCGCCTTGGTCGCCTGGATGCAGGCCATGATGCAGTTGAGTTTCGAATGCGAATTCAGCTTCTGGTCCTGCCCGTCCGGATAGCCGCGCCGGACATGCACGGTGAAGAGGCGCTTGCCGTTTGCGGCGCTCTCGGCGAGCGGTCTCTTGAATTCGGGTATGATGACGATCGTCGGACCGCTGATCGTCGCGCGCGGATCCTGATAGGGCGTCGACTTGACGCCGCGCGAGACCATCAGCCGGATATGGACGCCGTCATGCGCCTTATTGGCGTCGAGGCAATCATAGAGCCGCTTTGCAAGGTCGCCTTTCGCAAGGCCCATGTCGAAATCAAGCGTCTTCGCGCCGTCGAATAGGCGCGTCAGATGGCGGTCCAGAAACGCGATGACGCCCTTGCCGTCCGGCCCCGGATGAACCCGCAGGCCTTCCCAGGCGCCGTCGCCGAGGACGAAACCGGAATCGAAAACCGATACTTTAGCTTCATGCCGCGCGAAAAGGACGCCATTGATGTCGATGATTATATGATCGTTACGCGGATCATCGGCGTAGGCGTGCGTCGAATAGCTCATGGGGCGGCGGTCTCGGCTTTGCTGGGGCGCATCGGATCGGTTCCAGTCTACAGGCTTCGGCGCCTGATGAAACCCGCTTTCGCCGCAAGGCGCGGCTCACGTCGATGTTTGTTGACGCCGGCGCCCGCGAGGCCGATCATGCGGCGCTAAAGGGAGAGCGCCATGACGAAATTCGACTCGATTCTCGCAACGGTCGGCAAGACGCCTGTCGTCCGCATCAATCGCATCGCGCCGCCCGGCGTCACGCTTTACGTGAAGGTTGAAGCGTTCAATCCCTTGGGCTCGGTCAAGGACCGGCTGGCGCTCGGCGTCATCGACGCGGCGGAAAAATCCGGCGCCTTGAAGCCCGGCCAGACGATCGTCGAGGCGACGAGCGGCAACACCGGCATCGGCCTCGCCATGGTCTGCGCGGCGCGCGGCTATCCGCTGGTCATCACCATGGCGGAGAGCTTCTCGGTCGAACGCAGGAAGCTGATGCGCTTTCTCGGCGCCAAAGTCGTTCTGACGCCCGCCAAGGATCGCGGCACCGGCATGGTCGCGAAAGCGAAAGAACTCGCCGAGAAGAACGGCTGGTTCATGACGCGGCAATTCGAAAATCCGGCGAACCCCGATATCCATGAAAAGACGACCGCGCGCGAGATCATCGACGATTTCAAGGGCGAGCGCCTCGATTACTGGGTGACAGGCTACGGCACCGGCGGCACGCTGACCGGCGTTGCGCGCGTGCTGAAAAAAGAACGTCCGGAGACGAAAATCATCGTCAGCGAACCGGACGTCGCGGCGCTGATGATCGACGGCGCGCCGCAAAAGCGGCAGGCGGACGGCTCTGCCGACGGCAGCCATCCGGCGTGGACGCCGCATCCGATCCAGGGCTGGACGCCCGACTTCATCCCGCTCATCGCACAGGAAGCGATCGACGATCGCTACTTCGACAAGGTGATGAAAGTCTCCGGCGCCGACGGCGTTCACTGGGCGAAGGAACTGGCGACGAAGGAGGGAATCTTCGTCGGCATTTCCTCCGGGGCGACCTTTGCGACCGCGATCGAGGTGGCGAAGAACGCAGAGAAGGGAGCGACGATCCTCGCCATGCTCCCGGACACCGGCGAGCGCTATCTGTCGACGCCGCTGTTCGCCGGCGTCGAAGCGGAAATGGACGCGGCGGAGAAGGCGCTATCGGACTCGACGCCGGGATATCGGCCGTAGGAGCGCCCCGGTAGGCAGGGGAGCTGTCGCGCAAGGCTTGACCTGGGGGCTCCTACGTCGAGCGGACCCGCTCGAAAATATTTTCGCGCTCCCCGTCACATCCTGGCCCCCTCGCTCGTCAATGCGGCGAGACACGACGGCTCTTTGACAAGTGAAGGATGGCGGCGACGCGGGTTTTTTCAAAAACCGGCGATCGTCCGAAAATAGAAGGCGCCCTTTTCAGGCGCTCAAAAGGGCGCCTTTTGCGGCCGCAGCCCGCGGAAAGAGCCGGAAAAAGAACAAGCGTCGCTTCCGGAAAGGGCGCCCAATCCCGATAACCCTGGCGACCGCGCGTCACAGAATGCCGCGCCATATCCGGGAGACGTTGCGGCGGGCGCCGCCCCGGACGCCTTTACGGCCAGGTCGCGAGCGGCGGCAGGGACGACAATATCGACTCGACGTTCCCGCCGGTCTTGAGGCCAAAGGTCGTGCCGCGGTCGTAAAGGAGATTGTATTCGGCGTAGCGGCCTCGGCGGAACAATTGCTCGGCGCGGTCTTCTTCTGTCCACGGATCATCCATGCGGCGAGCGACGAGCGCCGGGTAAATGTCGAGAAACGCCCGGCCGACATCCTGCGTGAAGGCGAAATCCTTCTCCCAGTCGCCGGAATTGTGGCGGTCGTAGAAGACGCCGCCGACGCCGCGCGGTTCATTTCGGTGCGGCAGGAAGAAATACTCGTCGCACCACTTTTTGTATTTCGCGTGCCAGTCCGGGTGATGGGCGTCGCAGGCGCGCTTCAGCGCCGCGTGAAAATCCCGCGTGTCCTGATGATCGTCGGTGCGATAGCGGTCCATCATCGGGTTCAAGTCGCCGCCGCCGCCGAACCACAGTTTCGTCGTCACGATCATCCGCGTGTTCATGTGCGCCGAGGGCGCATGCGGATTGCGCGTATGGGCGATCAGCGACACGCCGCAGGCCCAGAAGCGCGGGTCCTCCTCGGCGCCCGGTATCTGGCCCCGGAATTCCTCGGTGAACTCGCCATGGACTTCCGAAAAATGGACGCCGACTTTTTCGAAGACGCGGCCATGCATCATCGCCATGACGCCGCCGCCGAGGTCCTCGCCGCCATCGCCGCGCGCCCATGGCTTTCGCACGAACCGCCCGGCCGGAGTCTCGCGGTAGAGGGCCCCCGCTTCGTCCTCCAACCGCTCAAAGGCCGCGGTCAGCAAAGATTGCAGCGCGCTGAACCAGTCGCGGGCCCGCTTCTTTTCGGCGTCGAGGTCGTTTGAGACTGGCGTCATGGGATCTCTTCGGTTCGCTTTTCGTCGGTTCTGTGCCGCATTGAAATCACCAACCAACCTGCCGGCGCATCTCGGCGAGCGCAATGGCGCCGCTCGCCGCGGCGTTCAGGGAGCGCGCGCCCGCCGCCATCGGGATCAGGAGCGCAGCGTCGCAGGCGTGGCGCACCGCGTCCGGGACGCCGGCGCTTTCCCGGCCGATCA
>JBGSSK010000238.1:0-4303 GCA_041737095.1 Parvularculaceae bacterium
CGAGGCGCCGGACGATCTCGGCGACGCGGCGCGTGACATTCTCTGCGACCCGCAAACCAGCGGCGGGCTTCTCGTATCCTGCGCCGAGAGCGCCGTCGACGACGTGCTGGCGCTTTTCCGCAGGCACGGCCATGGCGAGGCGTCGGTCATCGGCGACATCGCCGCCGGCGCGCCGCGCATCATGCTGCGATAGGCCGCTTGCTTGCCATTGCGGCCGTATCAGGCGAACAATCGCCCGAGGGCGGATCGGAGCCGATCGATGAGACATGTCTTACTGTCGCTGATGGCGGCATGCGCCTTTGCCGGCTGCGGCGAGAAATCCGATGCGCCGCGGTCTTCGTCGAGCCTCGCCGCTGCTGACGTCAACGCCGCCTCGCCGATCGACAAGCCCTATCGGCTCAAGGGCGAAGAGGAACTCGATGTCGACCGCCTGTTCGCAGTGCTGCCGCTGTATCTTCGCCCGACCTATGAGGCGGCGACATTCGACGCGAAGTCCGGCGCGACGGTTGTCGCCAATCTCAAATTCGGCGATGTCGCCAAGGCCGACAGCTTCACCGCGGCGCGCGCCGAGTTTTACGACGTCGATCTTGAAACGATCGAGAAACTCGAAAAGGCGGTCGACGCCGCGCCCGATGCGCCGCTTCAGCTGATCGTCGGCAAGCTGCGGCTTTTCGATGTCGCCAGCGCCGGCGCTGGCGCAACGACGATCGGCGCCGTCGAAATCGACTCGCTCCGCGTGCGCGAAGGCGGCCTGCCGAAGCAATCGCCGGCCTCCGGCCTCGCCGGTTTCTTCAACGCCTTCGATGTCGCCGGCGTTTATTTCAAGGATGTGAAGATCGCCGAAGACGAACCGGGCGGGTCGAATTCCGGCGCCGCGTTCGATCTCGAGGCGCCCGACATCCGGTTCGTCGGTCTCGGCGGCGGCAGGCTCGACGCCTTCATCGCCCGCGACCTCAGTTTCCTGGTGCGTCAGTCGCCGGCGGCGCTGGCCGCCGCCGGACGCGGACTTGGCCCGGCGGCGGACGTCCTCGTCAACGGACCCTTGCGCAACTTCATCGCCCCGGAAAACCAGCGCACGCGATTCAAGACGATGGTATGGCGCGATATCTCCTTTGCCGGCCTCATGGCGTATGGCCTGAAGGGCGAGCGTCCGCCGATCACCGCCCGCAATCTCATCAGTCTTGGAACAATGAGACTGACCGATGCGGAAACATTCATCGGCGACAAGCGACTGTCCTTCGTGCCGACGACCGATGTTTCGGCGATGGAGTTCACCTGGCTCGCGCCGTCGAAGGTCCGCGCCGTGACGCGCGGCGGCCTTTACGACTTCACCGCCTATGTGCCGGACAGCGAAACAGCAGCGATCGACGTCCTGCGCGCGCGCGGCCTCGACAAGATCAGGGGAGACAGCGATCTCGCCTTCGACTGGAACGCCGACAAGGGCGACGCAGTGTTCTCGACCGGCTTTGACAGCGCGGGTTTCGCCGATGTCGATATCGATTTCGCGCTCGACGGGCTGCAGTTGAAAAAGATCGAGGATGGCCGCGCGGCTGGCGCGCCGCGGCCGGCCTACGACCTCGCGCGGCTCAAGGCTTTTTCGATGGTGATCGCGGACGACCAATTGCTCGACGCCTTCTATGCGCTGTCGGCGCTGCAAACCGGCGGGACCGCGAAAGATGTCCGCGCCGCCGCGCCGGCGATGATGCGCCTTGGCAAGCTGGAGGTCGAACGCGAAAGCCCGCGACTTGCGAGCTATATCGAGGCGATCGCCGATTTTCTCGAAGACGGCGGCACGCTTGATATCCGGGCGGTGCCCGAGACGCCCGTGCCGCTCACCGCGATCGGCGCCGCGGCGCCCGCCGGCCCCGACGCCATGGCGAACGCGATCAACCTGACGGTGACGCGGAAGAAGTGAGCTATTGCGACCGCCGGACGATCACCGATCCCGCCGAATAGCCGGCGCCGAAGCCGGAGATGACGCCGATTTCGCCGACATTGAAATCCGAGCGGTATTTGTGAAAAGCGATGATCGATCCGGCCGACGAGGTGTTGGCGTATTCATCGAGGATGATCGGCGCCTCTTGTACAGACGCCTCGCGGCCGAGCACGCGCCTCGCGATCATCTCATTCATCGACAGGTTCGCCTGATGCAGCCAGAAGCGCTTGACCGATGCGGGGCCAAGGCGGTTGTCGGCGAGGTGCGCCGAGATCATGTCGCCGACCATCGGGACGACATCCTTGAAGACCTTGCGGCCCTGCTGCATGAACAGCTTGTCGGTGTCCCAGGCGGTCTGCGGGTCGGCGGCGGCGCCGGTCTCGCGCTCGCAATGATTCATGAAGCCGAAATTGTTGCGGATATTGTTCGAATAAACCGTCTTCAGCCGCGTCGACACGATGTCCCAGGCTTCGCCGGACGCCGCGCCGTCGGCGCGCTCAAGGATGACGGCGGTCGCGACATCGCCGAAAATGAAATGGCAATCGCGATTGCGGAAATTGAGATGCGCGGTGCAGATCTCCGGATTGACCATCAGGATGCGGCGCGAGCCGGCGCGGATGAGGCCGAGCGCGGTTTCGATGCCGAACGCCGCCGAGGCGCAGGCGACGTTCATGTCGAAGGCGAAGCCCTCAACGCCGAGCGCCGCCTGGATTTCGACCGCCATCGCCGGATAGGCGCGCTGCATGTTCGACGCGGCGCAGATGACGCCGTCGATGTCGCCAGGCCCGAGGTCGGCCGCTTTCAGCGCGTCGCGGGCGGCTGCAACGCCGATCTCGGCGAGGATCGACAACTCCTCGTTCGGCCGTTCGGCAAAGCGCGGCGCCATGCGCGCCGGATCAAGAATGCCGTCCTTGTCGACAACGAAACGCGACTTGATGCCGGACGCCTTTTCGATGAATTCCGAAGACGAAGGCTGCAAGGGTTCGACCGCACCCACCTCGATCGCCGGCGCGTTTTCCGCATTGAAGCGCGCCACATATTCGTTGAACGCGGTCACCAGTTCGGCGTTCGAAATCGACTGCGGCGGCGTATAAAGGCCGGTGGCGATGATGCGAATATCGGCGGTCATTGGGGTCAGCTCTGCGTGGATGGTCGAGGGCGCGTAATGTGCGCCGCTTGGCGTCCTTAGGCAACGGGCCGGCGCCTGCCGCGCCGCTGCTGGACCGCTTTCCAGCGCGGGCACGCGATTTCGTGATCATTGACCATGCCGGTCGCCTGCATGAAGGCGTGAAGGATCGTCGGGCCGCAGAATTTGAAGCCGAGGCGCTTCAGCTCTTTCGACATCGCTTCGGCCTGCGGCGATTTCGTCGGCGCCGCCCGGTAATTCGTCCAGCGATTGATGATCGGTTCGCCACCGACGAATTCCCACAGTAATCCGGAAAACCCGTCCTTGCGGCTTTCCATTATTTCGAGATAGGCGCGCGCATTGCCGATCGTCGCCTCGATCTTCGACCGCGATCGGATGATCCCCTCGTCGGCCAGCAGACGCTCGATCTTTTTCGGCGTGTAGCGCGCGATTTTTTCGGGCTCGAAGCCGTCAAAGGCGCGGCGGAAATTGTCGCGCTTGTAGAGGATCGTGCGCCATGAGAGGCCGGCCTGGAAGCCGTCGAGGATGATTTTTTCAAAGAGCGCGCGATCGTCGTATTCCGGCGCGCCCCATTCTTCATCATGATACTGACGATAAAGAGCGTCGCCGGCGGGCGCCCAGGCGCAGGGAAGGTCTTTCGCGGTCATCGGCGCCTAGGTCATGTGCGCGAGCGCGGCGATCCAGAATACCAGAACGGCGAGCTGTACGATGTAGAAAGCGAACCGGATGAGCACTGCCGGGCGGCTGGTCGACACGATGTGGACCAGCGACTGGAACAGGCGCGCGCCGAGCAGCGTCAGGGCGAGGGGGTCGGTGATCGCCGTCTGGTCGGTCGCGATCGCGTAGAGCATCACCGCCGACGCGGCCGGCAAATTCTCATAGCAATTGGCGTGGGCGCGCGTCAGCCGCGCGCCGAAGCCGGCGAGGTCGTCGCCCGACGCCTTGAACTCGTTCGATTTCTTCTTGCCGCCGAAAACAAGGCCGGTCCGGTAGAGCCCGAGCGAAAAGACGAGAAGGATCGTCCAGGCGACATAGCCCATAAGGGCGAAGGCGGTCCCAGTCATTTCGAAAGCTCCCTGATCGCGCCGCCGCTCTTATACGTGTTCGAGATAGTCCGGAAACGTCATCTGCAGCGTCCTGCCGCCCGTCGCCGGCGCCTGCGCCGCCGCCTCGGCGGCTTTGAGACGGTCAAGGCGAACAAGCGCCAGCGCGATCCCCGG
>JBGSSK010000309.1:0-2263 GCA_041737095.1 Parvularculaceae bacterium
CGCGTCGGCGCGCGCTTCGGCGACGCGCGCGGTCAGCGAAGCAAGCTCGATCTCGGCCGCCTCGACGCGCTGCGTTCCCATCGGCAGGATGCCGGAAGCGTCTCGGTAGTCGGCGAGATCGTTCTGCGCTTCTGAAACATCGGCGGCGAGCGCTTGCGTTTCGTCGGAAAAGTTCGCGGCCTTGCGGGCGAAGCGTCGCTGCTTCTTGTCAAGGACGGTCGCCATGTAGGCGTTGGCGAAGGCGTTGGCGATGCGCGCGGCTTGCGCCGGATCGTCGGCGCGGAAGGCGAGTTCGATCGTGCTGCCGATATCGTTGACCGTGACGGTCAAGTCCTTCAGCAGCATGTCGGCGGCCCACAGCCGCGGATCATTGCCGGCGATCAACTCGCCGCCGGTCTCCTGGCGCCAACGCTCCTCGTAATCGGCGAGCGCGATGAAGCCTTCCTCCGAGAGCCGGTTGATCACTTCAAGCGCGACCGTCCGGCTCGATGCGATCGCCGCCTGCTGGCCGAGATACTCAGCGACGCGCAGGCGCGGCTCGGTCAGACCGGTCAGCGCATTCTGCTGGATCGAATCGACCTGCACCTTCGCCGTCGACACGTATTTCGTCGGCAGCACGACGCCAAGCAGGACCCCGACGCCGAACCCGACAAACAGCGTCCACAGGACGATCAGCTTGCGCAGCTTCAGGACTTTTATGAGGTCGAGGACGCCCATGGTTATTTTTTCGCATTCGTTGCTTCAGCCTGCGGCGCGGCGGTCGGACGATAATAGGCGATGGACGCATCCTTCTTCAGGCGCGCCATCAAATCTTCGGCGCGCCTCGCCGCGGCTTCGTCCAGAAGAAGACGCCGCGCCAGCGGCGCCCAGTCGGATGCGGCGCCAGGATCGTCGCGGATTTCGACGATCTTCATGATCTGCGTTTCCTGATCGCCCTTGATGACGATGTTGTCGCGAACGCCGTATTTCGCCAGCTGCTCACGGACGGGCGCCGGAAAGACCGCGCCCGACTGCGTCGCCGCCGCCACCGAATGGCGCGCGCCCGCCTTGTCGAGGACCGAAGCGAGGCGCGAGAAGTCGGGCTCGCGGTCAAAGAGCGGCGTCAGCGCCTTTTCGCGGAAATTCTTCGTCTCGAGCGTCAGTATCGAAAACACATAGGTCTTGCGATCGGCGAAAAGCGATTTGTGGCGGCTGATGTAATCGTCGATCTCTTCGCGCGTCGGTTCGGGCGGCTGGCTGGCGAGGGCGAGATAATAGTCCGCGAGCGCCTGATCCTGCGCCGCGTACATCCGC
Source organism: Parvularculaceae bacterium (assembly GCA_041737095.1). Classification (GTDB taxonomy): domain Bacteria; phylum Pseudomonadota; class Alphaproteobacteria; order Caulobacterales; family Parvularculaceae; genus Amphiplicatus. The sequence continues at coordinate 1,294 of JBGSSK010000309.1, forward strand.
GCCATGGTCTCGGGTTTGCGGTGCAGCGATGCGGCCCGCGCCGCCTTGCTCAGGAGCGTACGATTCAACAGGCTTTCCAGCGCAATGCGTTCCGCGGCCGGATCGGCGGGCGAAAGGCCGAGCCGCGCCATTTCAAGCCGCAATTCGCTCAAGGTGATTTCGCGGCCGCCGGCATTGGCGACGATTTGCGTCTTGCCGCTCGCAGCGGTTTTCTTTTCGGCGTGCGCCGCCGGCGTCGCCAGCATGATCAGGCTGGCCGCCAAAAGAGAAAGGATTGCTCCCGGTCGCGTCAACATCGGCACTTCCCTCACCCGGCGCGCAACAGCGACGCCATTCTCACGGCGCGCCACCAGCGAATTCTCGCCAGAACGAAAGCGGCCGCCTTCCTGTCTCGCGCAGATTTCAGCTCTGCGCTTGTCAGCACGCGCGCCATGTGCGGCGCGGCCGACGCCGCCGTGGCGATGGCGAGGGCGATCCAGCGTGCGCTGCGGAAAAGCCCTTCCCCCTCGAACCCGGCCCAGCGCTCGGCGATGATCCGATCCCACTTGCGGACCAGGTCGTTCCAGTCGCGGCGCGCCGGATGGCGGACAATTGATTTATCGTTAAATGTTAAATGAAATCCTAGCGCGACGCCGCGACGGCACCAGTCGACGTCTTCCGATATGCCATTTGTAAACGGACCGATGGCGTCGACGGCCGTGCGGCGCGCGAAGAGATTCGCCGTCGCTGAAAATTTCCTTTTCTCGACGTAATGGCGCTGGCGAAAGGCGAAAACCTGCTCGAAGGCTTCGACCGGCGAGGGCTGATTTTCATTTTCAACCGTGACAATGATCCGCCCGCCAACGAGATCGGCGGTCTTGAGCGCCTCCATTCCGGAATGGAGCCAGTCCGGTTCGGCGACGCAGTCCGCGTCGATGAAGGCGATCGCCGCGCCGCGCGCGACTTTGAGGGCGGCGTTGCGCGCATGCGC
>JBGSSK010000024.1:0-11104 GCA_041737095.1 Parvularculaceae bacterium
GCCGGCGCGACCGGCGTTTCCGGCGCAGGCGGCGGACCGGGCGTCAGCCAGGCGATCGTCCGCTGGTCGCGCGGCAGGTAGCGAATGGCGATCCTTTGAATATCTTCCGCGGTGACGGCTGCGACGCTGTCCCGCAGCGACAGCAATGACTCGAGCGCGCCGACGCCGGCGAAATAAGCGAGTTGGTGCGCCGCGTCTTCGGTCGTCTGGAGATCGAGCGTCAGCGCATCCGCCAATTTCGCTTTGGCCTCGGTGAGGCTCGCCGGCGAAATGGCCGTCGCCGCGAGCCTGTCGAAAACGTCCTGCAGGGTTTTCTCGATCGCGGCGCGGTCAGCCTTCGCCGGCTTCCCGGAGGCGACAGTCCCGGAAACGACAAATACATAGGGTTCGGCGGTCGGGATCACCCAACTGCGCACGGCGTCCGCGAGGCCGACGAGAGGCGACGCGTCACCGACCGGCGTTCCCCAGTCATTGTTGTTGAAATTGACGCCGTTGGATTGGCCGACAAGCGCCTGCAACACCAGAAAGGCCGGGAAGTCCGGAGACGCCGCCGCCGGCGCTGGGTAGGCGATCTTGAACAGGGATTTATCGGCGGGCAGCGCAAGATCGACGCGCCGCTCGCCGGTGCGCGGCGCTTCGGCGGTCAGCGGATTGCGCGGCGTCTCGGGTTTCCTGATCTTCGCGAATTTCCTGCGCACGGCGGCGCTGACTTCATCGGCGTCGAAATCGCCGACGATCGCCAGCACCGCGTTGTGCGGCGCGTAGCGAGCCTTGTAGAACGCCAGCAGATCGTCATGCCTGATCGCCCGGATGTCCGTTTCGTAGCCGATCGTGTTGTTGCGATAGGGGTGGGTGAGGAAATGCGCGGCGATCAGCGCATCGAAAAGCGTCGCATCGGGATCATTCGAATAACCGTTCATCTCCGCGAGCACCGCGCCGCGCTCGGCCTCGACGTCTTCTGCGCGGACTTCGAGGCGCGCCATCCGGTCGGCTTCGATCGCAAGAAGAAGCGGCAGTTCGCTTTTCGGCATCGTCGCGAAATAGGTCGTCAGGTCTATCCAGGTGTAGCCGTGCCACTCGCCGCCGGCGGCGTATATCTCGCTGACGAGCCCGGTATCGGGGAAATTCTTCGAGCCGCGAAAGGCCATGTGCTCGAAGAAATGCGCAAGACCGAGCCTGCCGGCGGGATCGTCCTTCGCGCCGGTCAAATAGACGGTCTGCAGGCTGACGATCGGGAAGGCGCGCTCTTCGAGGAGGATCAGCGTCATGCCGTTGTCCAGCCTCTCGACCGAAGCGCGCTGAAGGTCGAGCGCGGCGGTCGCCGGCGCTGAAAGCGACAGAAGCGCGATGAGGATGGCGACGAGCCTTCTCATGTCAGTCTGCTTCCGGCGATTTCAGCCGCGGAAAATCGCGCAGGATTTCGCGTGCGGCGTTTCGCCCCGGCCAGCCGGTGACGCCGCCGCCCGGATGGGTCGATGACCCGCACATGAAAAGGCCCTCGATGGGGCTGCGGTAATCGGCATGTCCCAGCATCGGCCGTGCGCTGAACAGCTGGTCCAGCCCAAGCTGGCCATGGAAGATGTCGCCGCCGACCAGCGCGAGCTTTCGTTCGAGATCGAGCGGCGAGAGCGCCATGCGGCCGAGGATCGCGCCGCGGAAATTCGGCGCGTAACGCGTCACGGTGTCGATGATCGCGTCGGCCGCCGCATCGCGTTCATCGTCCCAGCTGCGTCCCGCCGGCAGGGACGGCGCGAAATACTGGCAGAAAAGACTGGCGACATGTTGGCCCTTCGGCGCCAGCGTATCGTCATAGACGCTCGGAATATGCATCTCGATCGCCGGCGCGCGCGACCAGCCGAGCCGCCGCGCATCAGTGAAAGCGGTGTCGATGTAATCAAGGCTCGGCGCGATCAGGATGCTCGCGGAATGATGGCGCGCCGCGCCGGTCGACGGCAGCGCTGTGAAATTCGGCGGTTCCGACAGCGCGACATTCATCCGGAACACGCCGGATCCCGAGCGCCATCCCTTGAGGCGATGCGTGAAGTCTGCGGGGAGCGCTGCGTCCGGAACCATTTTCCCGAACAGCAATTGCGGATGGATGTTCGAAGCGACCGCGCGCGCCGACAGCGTCGAGCCATTGGCGAGAACGACCCCCCTCGCGCGACCGCCTTTCACCACCACTTCGCTGACCGGCGCGTTGACGCGAATGTCGACGCCGGCCTCGACGCAGGCTTTCGCCATCGCCTGCGTGATCGAGCCCATGCCGCCGATCGCATGGCCCCAGGCGCCCTTGACGCCGTTCGCTTCGCCGAAAACGTGATGCAAAAGCACATAGGCCGAGCCCGGCGTATAGGGGCTGCCGTAAAAGCCGGTGATCGCGTCAAAGCCGAGCATGCCTTTGAGGAGATCGCTTTCAAACCACTGGTCGAGAATCTCGCCGGCGCTCTTGCCGAAGAAGTCGACGAGATCGCGCTGGCCTTCAAGGCCGAGCTTCCTGACGTCATTGCCGAGCCCCGCAGCTGTCAGGATATCGCGGATGCCGCCGCCGACATTCGGCGGCGTCACGTCAAGCATTTTGCGAAGGAGATCGACGAGCCGGTCGAGCCGCGCATGATACGCGTCATAGGCGATCGCGTCTTTCGGCGACAGGCGTTCGAGCGTCGCACGGTTTTCCGCCTCGTCACGCCCGAGCAGCAGATGTCGGCCGTCAGGCGTCGGCGTGAAATACGCCATCGGACGGATGACGATCTTGAGGCCGTGCCGCGCAAGCTCCATTTCGCTGATGATCTTCGGCGACAGGAGGCTGACGGCGTAGCTGGCGACGGAATTCCTGAAACCGGGATGGAATTCTTCGGTGACCGCGGCGCCGCCGACGATCTCGCGCCGCTCAAGGACGCAGACCTTGCGGCCGGCGCGCGCCAGGCGCCAGGCGCAGACAAGGCCGTTGTGGCCGCCGCCGATGATGACGACGTCGAATGACGAGCTGTTGGCGATTGTCGCCTCCTCGATGATTCCGATGTCCAAACCAGACTAGCCTATCGCGACGGGCCGTGAAAACGCCGTCGCGCGGCCGACCCGCGTCAATCGACGATTTCGCCGCCCTTCATGACGATCTTGTCGCCCGTCAAGGCGCCAATATCTGCCAGCGGATCGGCGTCGATGGCGATCATGTCGGCGTAGCGGCCCGGCGCGATCGATCCGACGTTCTTTTCCCAGCCGAGAAGCTCAGCCGCCGACAGGGTCGCGGCTCTTATCGCTTCAATCGGGGTCATGCCGTATTTGACCATGTAGGGGAGCTGTTTCGCATTGTCGCCATGCGGATAAACGCCGCTGTCGGTGCCATAGGCGATCCTGACGCCCATTTTCACGGCCTTGCGGAAGACCTCGCGCTGCGCCTCGGTGGTGTCGCGATTCTTCTGCATGGTTTCCGCCGGCCAGCCGTCGCGCGTCCCGACTTCATCGATATAATCGCCATTGTAGATATCGGCGACGAGCCACACGCCGCGCTTTTTCATCATCGACAAGGCTTCCTCGTCCAGCAGCGATCCGTGTTCGATCGACCGGACGCCGGCGCGGATCGCGAGCTTTGCGCCTTCGGCGCCGTGCGCGTGCGCAGTGACGAACTTGCCGTAACGCGACGCCTCATCGACGATCGCGCGCATTTCCGCTTCGGAGAGCTCCGGCATGCCGGGATCGGTGCCGATGGTGAGGACGGCGCCCGTCGCGATCATTTTGAGGAAGTCGACGCGGCGCTGGATAAAGGCGCGCGCCTTTTGCCTTGCATCCTCGGCGCCGCGCACGATTCCCGCCTCGTAATCCGCAGGCAGCGTCATGTCGTCGGCAAGGCCGGTGATCGCGCCGCCGCCGCCGGGGATAGTGAAATAGCCGCCGGAGACCGCCATGCGCGGCCCCGCGACATAGCCGTTGTCGATGGCGTCGCGCAGCGCGACATCGGTGAAGGCGCGCCATGCGCCGACATCGCGCACGGTCGTGAAGCCGGCCGCCAGCGTCTTCTTCGCATTCGCCGCGCCGATCAGCGCGTCCTCGGCGCCAGACGTCAGCAGCGGGTCGGCGACGCCTGCCGACTGAATATCGCCGACCAGATGCGTGTGCATGTCGATGAGGCCGGGAAGGACGGTTTTTGTCGACCAGTCGATCAGGAGCCCTTCCTCGGGCGGCGCCGAATAGGGCGCGATCTCGACGATCCGGTCGCCGTCGATGCTGATCAATTGATCCGTCAGCACGCGGCCCGATGCGACATCGATCAGCCGCCCGGCGCGGACATTTTTCTCCGCGGCGCCCGCCGACGTTGCGAACAAGGAGAGACAGGCGAGCGCGAGCGTTTTTCTCATCAATCACCCCGAAATGGAAAACGGGCGGAATGGTCGCCCCATTCCGCCCGCCAAACAAGTCGCAGCCGCAGCCAGCGCTAGAAGGTCTGGCCGAACCGAAGCCCGATCGTCCTCGGCTGGGCGGTGCTTTGATAGACCCCCGTATTGCCGCCAGGCCCGGTGATCCCGCAAGTCGTGATCGCGCAGGCGACGAAGCTCTGCAGGTCCGGACGCTCGTCGAAGGCGTTGGTGATGAACAGCACGGCCTTCCAATTGTCCTGCCGAACGCCCATCGTGAAGTCGACAAGGGCGAAGCCTTCCTGATCGCCGACGATCGACTGGTCGAGGACGAGGAGGTTTGACGGCGCGGTCGTCTGCCCGGAGATCGACCCTTGCAGATGGCCGGTCAAAGCGCCGACCGGAAATTCATAGCGTGCGGTCAGCGTGCCCTTGAATGTCGGCACCACCGGCAAAGCGGTTCCTTTCGGCGCTTCCGGATCGAGCGTTTCATCGCCGAGCGTTGCAGGGTCGTCAACCGCGGCGGGGCAGGCGGTGAATGGGCTGCCGTTTACATTGAAACCGCAGAAATTCTCCGACAATTCGGCGTCGATGATAGACATCGCGCCATTAAGCGTGAAACGATCGGTCGGCGCCCACGTCATGTCCGCCTCGACGCCGTAGATCCGCGCTGACGCGGCGTTCTGGATCTCCGTCAGACCGTTCAGGCCCAGAATCGGGAACTGGAAATTGTCCCATTTCTGATAGAACGCGGCGCCGTTGAGGACAAACGTATTGTCCGCCCACGACGATTTGAAGCCAAGCTCGTAGTTGACGAGCGTATCTTCGAGATAGGGAGGCAAGGGCGTCCGTCGGTTCGCGCCGCCGGGCCGGAAGCCGGTGGACCAGGTCGCATAGACCATCTTGTCGTCATCAATATCGTAGGTGAGGCTGAGCTTGTGCGTCTCGCCGGTGTTCTTGATCGTGCTGTCAAGGTTCGTGCACGGTGAGTTCGGAACGCTCGGCTCAGGTCGGAAGCACGCGGCTTCGCCGGTTTTTGAAGAGAACCCGGCGCCATAGCCGTTAAAGCCGATTAAGGTATTGTTGTACCGATATCCCCTGACGCCGCCGATGAAAGTCAGGCGATCGGTGATATCGAATTCCATTTCGGTGAACAGGGCGAGGTCGCGGTCGGTCCTTTTCTGTTCGGTCAGCCAGATCGTATCCGGCTCGCCGGTCACTTCGAGAATGTCCGCGAGGTTCCGGATGATATATTGCTGATGAATGTTGTGGCGCTGGCGGTTCTGGAAGAAGCCGGCGACAAACCGGATGCGCTTGTCCTGCGGCGATGAAATGCGGATTTCGTTCGAGTATTTGCCGAAGGAATCATCGCCCTGATAGAACTGGCTGAAGTCGATGTTGTTGTAGGCGTTGTCGTAGAAATACGCCGCGAAATTGTAGCTGGGCCCATATGACTGATACAGGGCGTCATAATAATAAGCGTAATCCGTGTAGTCGTAATTCGAATCGATCTGACGACGGAGGTACGAGCTCGCGACCACGAGGTCGAAATTCCCGATCTTGCCTTCGAGCGTCAGCGCGCCCTGGATGAATTTGTCGGTGTAGAATTCGGGTTCGAACCGACTGACCTTGAGGTCGCCGGAGTCCGGATCGAAGAAATGGACGCCGTTCGATTCCTGCTTCTGCGCAAGAATTGTCGGCGTGATCGTCCAGTTCTCGTTGAGATCGACCTTCAGCGCCGCGCGGGCGCCATAGGTTTCGACATCATTGAAATCTTCTTCGACGAGATTGGCGTTGTCCCTCGCAATCGGGAGCAAGGGAGTCCCGGTGATCGGGTTGACGCCGCCGGCGTCGGGATCGATTGTGCCCGGGAAAATCCGGCCGGACAGCACATTGTCGATATAGCCGGCGTCCTTGCGGTACCAGCCGACGAGGCGAATAGCGGCGTTCTCTGACAGCGGCTGGTTCACGAAGCCTTCGAACTGATAGCCGATTTCGCCATGCTGTACGGCGTTGACTTCAAGATCATAGCCCGCCGAGAAACCGCTGAAGTCCGGCTTGTTGGTGATGATCCTGAGGACGCCCGACTGGGCCGAGGCGCCGTAGAGCGTGCCTTGCGGGCCGGCGATCCCCTCGAGCCGTTCGATGTCGTAAATATGGACCGGCAGGAAGCCTAGGATGGTCGTCACCGGCTGTTCGTCGAGATAGACGCCGACCGACGGCAGCGACGCCGAGTGATTGCCGTCGCCGCCCGAGATCACGCCGCGAAAATAGACGTTTGTCGAATTGGGGCCCGTCGACTGAAAGCTGAGGCTCGGGATGAATTTCGAATAATCCTCGAACGCCGAAATTTCGAGCTCGTCGAGCCTTTCGGTCCCGAACGCTGTGATGCTGATCGGCACATCCTGCAGGCTTTCCGACCGTTTCTGGGCGGTGACTGTGATCTCGTCGACCTGGGCGAGCGCTGGCCCCGCGACGGTCAGCATCGATGAGGCGAGGAGCGCCGTCTTGATTGCGCCCCCGCGATTTCTTGCGCCTGAAATGGTCATTAGTGATTCTCCGTTGATGCCTTCGGCCCTGTCGGACCGGCAGCGAGAGCCGCCCGATGACTTCAAGGCTATCGCGTTCGCCAAACCGTCACAATTGCTGTGATCACATCAGGCGTTTTTGCGGGCGAGTGTGGCCGTTCGGCGTCACCTCAACGAACCTCACGGAACGCCCGGATAGGCCTCCAGAACGTCGCCGAGGGCCGCCTTCATCGGCCCAAGCCAGGGCTCGTAATGGCGCCAGTAATCGAGCCCTTCGGTGAAGATAGGCTTCCTCACCTGTTCGGAGCTCGCCGTCCGCACCGCTCGATCGGTCTCGTAAAAGCGCAGGCAGGCCTCCTCGAACGGGACGCCGATGAAATCGAGCAGCGCGCGGACTTCGCCTTCGAGGCCTTCGACAAGTTTCTCGTGAATGACGCGGTGCACAAGGCCGGGCGCGACGGCATCGAAATGCTTCATCAGGAAAACATAATCGCGGTAATAGCGGGCGATGCGTTCCTGTCCGTAGGAGAAATTCTGCCCCTTGGCGAAATGCTGTTTGAAATTCGAAAAGCAACACGCCATCGGGTGGCGGCGCGCGTCGATGATTTTCGCGTTGGGCAGGATCAGGCTGATGAAACCGACATGCGGAAAATTGTTCGGCATCTTGTCAATGAAGAGCGGCTTGTCAGTGCGGCGCTGGCTGCGTGTGCGTTCGAGGAATTCCTCGCCCAGCGCGCGCAATTCGGCGTCGCTCATCGTCGCAAGGCTTGCCGGATAACGGCTTTCCTCATCGCCGCCGCCAGACGCGGCGAGGCGCTTCGTCATGGAGATGATGTCGGGCAGTTCCATCGTCCCTTCGATCATCGAATGGCTTGACAGAATTTGCTCGATCAAGGTCGATCCAGCGCGCGGCATGCCGAGAATGAAAATCGGATCGCGCGCCGCGCAGCCTTTGCCGCGCCTCGCTCTGAACAGCTCGCCAGTGAATGATTTTTCAATTCGGTCATGTCGGTTCGCCAGTTCGGTCTCGTCGTAGCGCGTCTGGCCGGCCCGCAAGGCGTTTCCTTTCTCGTAGTGAAAAAAGGACGGCTCATACTCGCCGATGTCCTCGAGCGCCTTGCCGAGCGCGAAATGCAAATGGAGTCGGTCGTCGTCATTGAGATCGTCGCGTTCAAGCTGCGCCCGCATCTCCCTGATGTCGTCATCGGAAAACCGGACGGTCTTGAGATTGGCGAGACTCCAATAGGCTTCGCCGAGCGACGGCTGCAACTCAATCGATTTCCGGTAGGCGTTGATCGATTCCGTTTGTTTGCCGACCGTCTTCAGCGCATGGCCGAAGCTGAGCCAGGTTTTGGACTGGCGCGGATGATCGGCGAGCAGCGAGCGGTAATGCGGCAGCGCCTTGTCATAATCGCCGATGCGCGACAGCGCGGCGCAATACAGCGTGCGGTATCCGGGATCTTTCGAATTGCGGGAGAGAAGGCGTTCGGCCTCGGCGATTGACTTTTCCGCCCTACCCTGGCGCAGAGCCACAATCGCAAGATTGTGCCGCGCTGCGTCGAAATCCGGAGCGAGTTCGAGGCAGCGTTCAAGAAGGTTTTCCGAATCGACATACCGGCCGATGCGCGCCGCGAGTTCCGCCAGCATGCGGATCGCCGCGACATCGGTTGGCGCGCGCAACAGGTACTGCTTCAGCTGGCGCTCCGCGATCGCGAGGCGACCGTCGTTCAGCGCCTGGCCGGCGGCGAGGAGGTCGGGATCCTTGGTCGCCGCCGTTACATGATTGGCGTACGCCTTGCCCGCGGCTTCCTCATCGCCGGCGCGCAACAGCTCATCGGCGAGCGCGCGCCACGCATTGACGAAATCGGATTTCAGCGAAAGCGCATGCGCGACGGAATTCAGCGCGCGACGGCTTTCGCCGGCCGCCGCTTCGGCGAGGCCCTTTTCGAGCAGCGCCTCGGCGGCGAAGGGCGAAAGTTTCAGCGCCCGTTCAAGCGAAGCGATCGCGGCGCGCGGCTCGCCGAGCCGGCGTTTGGCGGCGCCGGCGAGAACATGCGCCTGGGCGTTTTTCGGGAAGAGCTTCAGGATCTCGCTCGCCTGCTCCGCCGCCAGAGACGGGTCCTGCTGCAGCAGGCTGAAGCCGTGCGCCAGCGCGACGGCGAGCGTGCCGTGTTGGTCGTCGGTCCTGTTCAGATCGTCCGCCGCCATGCCTATCCGAGTTTCTTCAGCGCCGCATCGAGCGCCTCGCCGAAGCGCGCAACCACCGCCCGCAATTCATCCTCGCCGATGACCAGCGGCGGGCAGAACGCGATCGTATCGCCGAGCGCCCGCACCAGGACGCCGCGCGCCTTGGCTTCTTCCTGAACGATCGCCCCGGCGCCGCGCGCCGCTTCGAAAGGCGCCTTTGAGGCCTTGTCGGCGACGAGTTCGACCCCCGCGATCAAGCCGACGCCGCGCACTTCGCCGACGATCGGATGGCCGGCGAATTCGCGCAAACCGTTTTGCAGGATCGGCGATGCGGCGCGCGCCACCGCGACGATGTCGCGCTCCTCATAGATCTTCAGCGTTTCGAGCGCGACCGCCGCGGCGACCGGATGGCCGGAATAGGTGAAGCCATGTCCGAACAGCGACACCTTGCGGCTCTGCTCGGTCATCGCCTCGAATATCTCGTCGCTGACAAGAAGCGCGGCGATCGGAATATAGGAGGCGGAGAGCGCCTTGGCGCAAGTCAGCATGTCCGGCCGGATCTGGTAGGTCTGCGACCCCCACATGGATCCTGTGCGGCCGAAACCGCAGATGACTTCGTCGGCGATAAAGAGGATTTCGTATTTCCGGCAAAGCGCCTGCACCCGGCTGAAATACCCGTCAGGGGGCGGAATGACGCCGCCGGCGCCCTGCAGCGGCTCGGCGAAAAAGCCGCCGATCGTTTCCGGGCCTTCGCGCAGAATGATTTCTTCCAGTTCCCGCGCCATGCGCTCGGCGAACGCGACTTCGCTCTCGCCGGCGCGGCCGTATTTCCAATAATGAGGGCAGGGCGCGCGGACGATCCCGGCGATCGGCAGATCGAATTCCTGATGCATGCGCGGCAGGCCGGTCAGGCTCGCCGAGGCGATCGTGGTGCCGTGATAGGCTTTCTCGCGCGCGATGACTTTTTTCTTCGCCGGCTTTCCCCTGGCGTTCTGGAAATACCAGACCAGCTTCAGCGCGGTGTCGACCGCTTCCGATCCGGAATTGCAGAACAGCGCGCGCGTCACCCCGGCGGGGGCCATGCCGACCAGCTTTTCAGCGAGATCGATCAGGACCGGGCTCGTCCGGTGCGCGAAGGTCGAGCAATAGGGCAGTTCGAGCAGTTGTTTGTAGGCGGCGTCGGCGAGGCGCTTTTCGGAAAAGCCGAGCGAGGCCGACCACAGCCCTGCCATCGCGTCGATGTAGCGCTTGCCCTGCTCATCGATGACGCCGGCGCCGTCGCCCCTTGTGATGATGAACGGTCCGACGGCGGCGTGCGCCGCGAGATTGGTCTGCGCGTGCACGTGAAAGGCGATGTCGCGCGCCGCATCGGAATTGACAAGGGTGCGTGCGGCCGCCGGCGATTTGGTATCCATCGGGTCACCTGACAAGGAACCGCCTCCTTATCCGGATTTCATGCGGCGGACGCAACATCTCCGAGGCGGGGCGGGCAGCGCCCGGCCCCGGGCGATCCGGCTTGTCGCCGTTCCCTTATTGGGGTGTTTCGGACGGCGCAGGCGTGATCTCCTCGACCGCGTCAAGCATGATGACGGTCTCGCCGTCTGCGTCGGTTGCGACGGAAGGCGGATCCAGCTTGGCGGCCGGCGTCGTCGCTTCTCCGACCTTCACCGCGAAGCTGAAACTGCGGGCGCCGAGGACGCTGCCGTCTTCGTCCGTCGCGCTGACGTAAATGTCGAGATAGTGGACGCCAGCGACATCCGTCTTGAAATAGACGTCGAAGAGATGCGGCGCATCGCCTTCCATGGCGAAGCGCGTCGTCTCGGAGGTCGGAAAAACGCCAAGGCCGGTCTTTGACGAGGCGGTGACCGACAGCGCGCCGGCGGCGTAGTCGTCCCTGATCGTCAAGACCGCGACGCCGACATCGCCGGGCTTCACGGCGCTGCGCATTGACATCCCGACCTCGACCGCAGGTCCTGCCTTCGTTGTCTGGCCGTCCGCTTTCGCGGCTGGCGCTGCGGCGTCGGTTTCGGCGGCGGGCGC
>JBGSSK010000380.1:0-1662 GCA_041737095.1 Parvularculaceae bacterium
GATCGTGCCGCAGGATCTTCGCGACCGGCTGCGCCTGAAAACGCGGCCGGAAACGCAGGCCAAGGGGCGCTTCGCGCTCCGCCCGGACGAGGAGGCGCGCCTCATCGACCTGCTGCGCGACGACCTTCGGCGGCTGCGCGACCGCTACGGGTTCGACGTCGCGGCGCAATGGGGGATCGATCCATGATCGCTCTCGTCAAGGCGCTGATCGTCGCTGGCGGGATGGCGCTCGCCGCCTTCCTCTATGCGCGCCTCGCCTTTTCGCAAATCATCGGCGCGGCGGCCATCGACCGCTGGCGCAATATTTTCCTTGCGATCACCATCGTCGCTTTTCTCGTGCCGAATTTCTGGATCGTGCTTCTGGCGATCGCAGTCCTTGCGGTCACACTGGGCGCCGCGGAGAAATTCAAGCCGGCGCTTTATATCCTCCTTCTCTTCGCGGTCCCGGCGGCGAGCGCGATCGTGCCAGGTTTCGGCGGCATCCAGAATTTTCTGGCGCTTTATCCCTTCAACATCCTGACGCTCGTCATCCTCTTTCCGCTGCTGATCCTGCCGCGCGAGAACAAGGGGCCCGGCGGCGTCGGCATGCTTGCCGATCTTTGTTTCATCGGCTTTTCCGTGTTGTCGCTCGCGTTGGCGTTCCGCGACACGACGATGACCGACGGCATTCGCCAGTCAACGGCCTACGCCTTGACGGCGTTCGGTCCCTATCTCGCTTTCAGCCGCGTCAACTGGACGCTCGACCGTCTGAAACTGGCGGCGCTCGCCTACATCATCCCGGCGATCGGCTTCGCCGGCGTCGCCGTCGCCGAAGTCGTTCTTAGCTGGCACGTCTACAGGACGCCGGTCGACTTCTGGAATATCGGCTTCTTCTCGCGCTATCTCGAACGCTCGGGGTTCCTTCGGGCCTATGGGTCGGTCTTCGGACCGATTTCCTTCGGCCTCTTCATGGCGATCGCGGTTGTGCTGATGCCGGCGGTCGTTCAGTCCGCGAAAAAGAAGTTCTGGCCGACGCTCGGCTATGCGCCGCTGATTGTCGGGCTGATCGCCTCGTTCTCGCGCGGGCCCTGGGTCGGCGCCGCGATCGCCATGCTGGCGATCGTCCTGACCAGCGAAAAGCGGTTCAGGAACCTGGTCCGTTCAGGGATTGTCGGGCTCGTCGGCTTCGCTTTTCTTGCCATGACGCCGATCGGCGGCGAACTCATCGCGATGCTGCCCTTCATCGGCGAGGTCGAGGAAACGACCATTGATTATCGCGAGCGGCTTTTCGATGTCGGCTGGGGCGTTGCGATGCAGAACCCGGTTTTCGGGTCGGAGACCTATCTCGACACGCCGGAAATGCAGTCGCTGATCCAGGGCCAGGGCATCATCGACCTCGTCAATTCCTATCTTCGCGTCGTCCTTGAAACCGGGCTTGTCGGACTTGCGCTGTTCGTCGGCGTCAGCGGCTTTTCGCTGCTGGCGCTGCTGCGGGCGATCGGCGAGGCGCGGCGTTTCGATCCGGAACTCGCCGGCTATTGCCAGTCATGGTTTGCGGCGCTGTTCGGCATGACGCTGATCCTCGCGACCACGACGAATATCGTGGCGCAGATCGCCGAGGTCCACTGGCTCCTGTGCGGCCTGTGCGTCGGCGCCGCCCGCTCGGTCAGGATCCTGACCGAG
>JBGSSK010000382.1:0-21715 GCA_041737095.1 Parvularculaceae bacterium
GACAATCCCCGGCGTCCGCGCGCCGAGCGCTTGAGCTATCTGGCGGCTCCGCGCACGGCGCGCTCGCCAAACCCGAACCGATGAAGTATTCAACCGCAGGACTCTCTGAATGAACGTGGGAGCCAAAGGGCTCACATCAGCTGTTGAAACGTTTACTTCGCGAACATCGTGAAACGCCAAAGTGACGCCGGCATTTCCCAGCTCCTTGCGAGCTCTTCGACAGGTATCGCAATTCTTGAGCCCGTAAAAATCCACCATCGGTTAGGCCACCTGCAGTCGCAAATAGTTCAGAAGGTCAGTCCGCGTCACGAGCCCTTCGAATTTCCCGTTTTTTGTGACGACCGCAACGTAGCCTTTGGCAAATACAGGAAGAAGCTCTTCCATCTTCTCTGACGCGTCGAGAGTGTCGACCCGATAAGTCATCGCTGATTTCACCGGATCCTTGAACTTTTCGCGATTCCGGACGACAGCGAACAAGATATCCTCCTCGTCGATAATGCCAGCGAGAGCCCCGTCCTCATTCAACACCGGCAGTTGCGAAATATCATACAGCTTCATGCGCCCGTACGCGATCATCAGCGTATCATCGGGTTTGACAATCACTGTCGCCCGCTCAGAATGCTTTCGCGTAATGAGATCAGTGAGATCGCCACGCGGCGGACGTTTCAGGAAGCCCTGATCATACATCCAGTAATCATTATACATTTTTGACAAGTACTTGTCGCCGCGATCGCAAACGAAAGCGACGACACGCTTGCGGGTTTTCTGTTCGCGACAATATTTCAGAGCGGCAGCGAGAATTGTACCCGATGAAGAACCGCCAAGAACGCCCTCCTTGCGCAAGAGGTCGCGCGCCGCTTCAAAGCTTTCCTTGTCAGTTATGCCGTAAGCTTTCTTCACGCGGGAGAGGTCGCAAATATCCGGAATGAAATCTTCGCCGATCCCCTCGACCAACCAAGAGCCGACTTCATTCGGCTTGACGCCGGTGTTGACGTAGTCGGTCAGGATCGATCCCTTCGGATCGGCAAGTATCATTTCGACATGCGGCGCGGCAGTTTCAAAAAAACGTGACAAACCCGCAATCGTGCCGCCGGACCCCACGCCGGCCACCATAGCGTCCATGTCATGATCCATCTGCCCCCAGATTTCGGGGCCAGTCATCGTTTCATGCGCCTTCGGATTGGCCTTGTTCCCGAATTGATTGACATAGAAGGCGCCGGATTCATCAGCGATTTTTTGGGCGACGTCCTGATAGTATTCCGGGTGTCCTTTGCCGACATCGGATCGCGTCAGGCGCACATCCGCACCAAGCGCCTTCAGATGAAATATTTTCTCCTGGGCCATCTTGTCCGGGACGACAATGGTCAGCTTGTAGCCCTTTTGGGCGGCGACAAGCGCCAGAGCCAATCCTGTATTGCCGGCGGTCGCTTCGACAATCGACCCGCCCGATTTCAGGAGGCCGTCCTGTTCAGCCTGCTCGATCATCGCAAGCCCGATGCGATCTTTGATTGATCCCCCCGGGTTGTTTGACTCAAGCTTGAGAAAAAGTTCACAAGGCCCCGTATCGAATTTTGACAGCTTGACCATTGGGGTCTTGCCAATGCCCTCTAGGACATTGTCATAGACGGGTCCGAACGGCGTTTCTTTCATCCCGCTCTCCTCCTGCGGATACGAATTCGTCGTTAGAGCCGATAGCGACCTGGCGGGCAAGAAAGGAAGCTATGCCGGCAGGATCCGTTTGGACCGCTTCAGGTCTCGAATAAAGAACCGGGCCGGGTGCAGAGCCTCCGCAATTTCGCGCTCCAAAGGGGAAGGGGCGCCAATCATCTCCGCTCGAAGCGCCGCTGCGCATAAAGGGGCCGTCACCAGGCCGCGGGAGCCTAGACCTGCGAAGATAAAAATGTTCGGCGCAACTCGCCCAGGCGGATATTCGCGCCGTAGTCCAAGCCTTAGATCGTCATATTCGGCGCCATAGAAGTCCCAGTCGGGCATCGGACCGATGATCGGCAATCGGTCTGGCGTCTGGCAACGAATGCTTGCTCTGGGCTTCGATCCGCCATGCTCCAGCTGCGATAGCTGCTGAGGCAAAATCGCCCGCGCCGCCTTGATATTGGCAGTCGTCGCTGCGGCCGATTCGCGAGAAGCCGCTGCGCCATGCAAGGGCTCATAGGTTGCGCCGACAACAAGGCCTCCATGCGGTGCAGGCGCTGCGTATAGGCCATCGACAATTGCGAATGCCGGCGCGGTCGCATCTGGAAAAAAGTCGATTTGTCCAAGCACGGCGGTCATCGGCAATGTTCGGGCCTGAGCAAAACGCGCGGCGTCATGACTATTGGCGATTACGACCGCGTCGAATTGGTCTCGCGAACCGTCGGACAGGTTGATCAAAACGCCATTTCCCGTAAGCGAGAGTGACGTGACCCTTATCGCCCGTAGCGGCGCCCCGGAGGCCAGCGCACTGCAATATCGGACTGGCTCGATGACGCCGGCGTTCGGGTAGAATAATCCTTCTCCGCGCGCCTTGATCCAAGATTGAGGCAGGTGGTTCGCCGCAAGTACCTTCTGCTGCCGGGCCTTTTCTTCGTCGTCGGCTGCGACGAGCAGAGCCCCGCATGGCTGGAAAAACGTTTCACCAGTTCTTTCTTCGAGCATTTCGATCGTCGCCAATGCGTGACAATAGGCCGATCGAAAGAATCGCGCTGCGGCGTCATCGCCTGCGTCGAGACGCGGCATGATGATCCCGACCGGATTTCCAGAGGTGCCGGCGGCGAGGCCGCGAGGATCGAATATCGTCGGTCGCAGGCCAGACGCAGAAAGTTCGCCGGCGATGCTCGCGCCCGCGACGCCGCCGCCGATGATCGCTACACTTGCGCCCGTCGTCAATTGGCGGACATTGCCGTTCTGGAACCAGGGAGAACGCGCAGACGGCGGAGCATGCGCGGTGCGGCGTGCGGCAAGCATTTCGCGCTTTCGCCCAAACCCGGGACGTTTTTCGACTACAAAGCCAGAGGCGGAAAGATCTCGCCGGACGGCGCCGGCGACTGTGAATGTCGCTGCAGTCGCGTCCAGCGCCGATAGGCGCGCGACCTCGGCGAAGATGGAAGGCGTCCACATTTCCGGGTTCTTCGCCGGCGCGAATCCATCCAGAAACCACGCGTCGATTGTCGCTTCAATAGAGGGTAACGCCGTCTCCGCATCACCGAAGCACAAAGTGAGCGTTACTCCTTCATCGAGACGAAACTGGTGAATTCCGCGGACAAGCGGCGGATACCTCCGCAAAAGTGCTGCGCTAAGATCACTGAACTGCGGCCATTCGAGATGAGCGCGGCGCAGATCGTCCGACGACAGCGGAAATTTTTCAACGGACAAGAAATTAAGTTGAGCGGCTTCGTCCTTCAGCGTTCGCCGCCAGAGGTCCCACGCAACCAGCAGGTTCAATCCCGCGCCAAAACCGAGTTCTCCGATCGACAAATGGCGTTTCGAGGAGAAACGGACATCAAGATCATTGCCGTCGATGAACACATGGCGCGATTCCTCGGGGCCAATTCCCGAATAATAAATGTCATCAAACAAAATGGACCGGGGAGCGTTCGCTACCCAGTCCACTATTGCATGTTCCAATTCGCCGGCCACGGCGAATGATAAAGCCTATTTTTGTCTGAACGGGAAGAATTTCTCGAAGGCGGGAGCGAAAGCGTAGGCTGATCCGAAGGATTGGCTCATGGGCTCGAACGCGTCACGCGTCGCTTCGACGGTCGCCTCTGTTATTGCCCGGGCGCGTTCGACCCGCGTTTCGAATAACTTTGTCCAATACTCGCGCTGGATTTCGAGGGCGTCGGCGAACGACTTGGCCCGAGCGAGATTGTTGGCGAAATCGACCGCTTCCGTCACTTCGTCCCGCGCAGCCGTCATTACGTCAGCGCTGGCGGCTCGCAGTCGCTCGTTGGCGGATTCGAAACTAGAACGCGTCGACGCCAGCGCGTCTTCGGTTTGCTCACGAAAAGTCTCAGCGTTATCGCTGAACGCCCGAAACGCCGTTTCGTAATGGTCGCGAGCGACTTCTGTAAGTGCATCCGCGTCGGTCACGAACTGTGCAGGCATTGATGCGTCTTGTTTGCCGCTTTTCGGCGCGGCTTTCTTGGCGGCCATGATGTTTTCCCTTGATCTGTTGGTTTCGCTTGGAGGAAGCGCCGCTACGTTATGGTGCAGCGCAGCATGGGGGAATTTTTAGGCGAACTTGTGCGCCGCAGCAAGTCTGATCAAGAGGCCAAGCGGCTGAGCGTATCGATTGACGCATAGCCGTCCTCGGCGAGCCCCTGGCTTTTCTGCCACGCCTTGAGGGCGCGTTTCGTACCAGCTCCAATGACGCCGTCAACGGGGCCCGGATCAAATCCCTTGTCCTTTAGGGCCTGTTGCAAAGCCTTGCGTTCATCGAGGCTGAGCGCCCGATCAGTGCGAGGCCATTCTGCGATGATCGGCTCATCGCGGCCCGCGATGCGGTCAGAGAGGAGCCCGACCGCAAGCGCATAGGATGTGGATCGATTGTATTTGAGGATCGCCTCAAAGTTCTCGAATACGAGGAAAGCCGGACCTTTCGCGCCCGCCGGCAGAAATACGCGGCCTCGAGCGTTGGGGTCGAAGTCGCGCGTGAGGTCGCCGCGTCGTGCGTTGACGCCAGCGCCAGCCCACTCGATGATGGCCTTCCGGACATCGGCGTCAGCCAGGCTGTAGTCAAAGCCGGTCGGCAGACTCACTTCAATGCCCCAGCGCGCGCCGTGAATGTACTTTGACGCGGAAAGATAGTTTGCGGTCGACGCGAATACGTCGTCGAGGTCGGTCCAGATATTCCGTTTGCCGTCGCCGCCGTGATCGACCGCATATCGCAAGTAGGTGGTCGGAATGAACTGGGTCTGGCCCATTGCGCCCGCCCATGATCCACGCAACTGGTCCCGCCCGGCATAGCCGTTCTGCAGAATCTTAAGCGCGCCGATAAGCTGTTCGCGTCCGTAAGCGGTTCGCCGGCCTTTCCAGCCGAGGGTTGCAAGCGCTCCAAAGACATCATGGTCGCCCATGATCTTGCCGTAGGAAGACTCGAGGCCCCAGATCGCAGCAATGATCTCCTGATCGACACCGAACTCCGCTTCAACCCGGTCGAGCAGAACTTTGTTCGTCGCGACGCCCGCGCGGCCATCGGCGACGCGTCGTTCCGAGATTGCGCTATCCAGATAGTCCCAAACTGACCGCGAAAACTCCGGCTGGTTGTCGTTAAGCTCAAATACACGCTGATTAAGTTCAACGCCATCAAAAGCGAGGTTGATGACGTCTGAGCGGACGCCTGCCGCCGCGGCCTCGGACCTGAACCCTTTCAGCCATTCATCGAAACCAGGTTCTTCCGCATGAGCGTTCTGAACGGCGGCGCTTGCGGCGAGAGCCAAAATTCTTCCAAATAATCCGGGTTTCATTGCGCAACGGTCCCCTGACGGCAACATCCGATCGACATGCTCTCTCTTTAATGCGCCCTCTGGGGACGCGACAAGGCCGGATTGGGGTGAATCTGTGGCGGGATCGCGGGGTTCATCGCCAGACCCCGATGCGTTAGGATTCTTCTCAGGTTCATCACAGGGGCCCTTGCTAGGCTCCAAGCAAGGAAAATAGCCATGCGCAATATTCCGCCCCCCCTAATAATGATGCTCGCAATTGCGGCGTCTTGCGGACGGATGGATGGAACTGCCGAGCCGGTGTCCGTCCCGGTCCGATCGGTCGAGCAGGCTGCGCCGACCTCCGCAAGTCGCAGCGATCTCGAATCAATACGCGCGCAGTTCGCGATCATTGAAATGACGCCTGATACGTCATTTCTGTCGAGTGAAGAAGCGCGAGTCGTTAATCTTCTCAATCAGGCGGCGAAGTTGATGAGCGAGATTTATCTCCGACAAATCAGCGAGGAAACGCCTGCGGTGCGCGCCGGGATCGCGGCGAGCGACCATCCCGACAAAGAGCTTCTTCTCGATCTGATAGATCTGCACTTTGGTCCGTGGGACACTCTTGATCATGACAAGCCATTTTGGGGAGCGGAAGAAAAGCCGGTGGGCGCCGCATTCTATCCTGCTGACATGATCAAGGAAGAATTCGACGCACATTTGACCGCCAACCAGGCCGACAAAGAGGCGTTCATAAGTCCCTATACCGTTGTTCGGCGCGACGCTGCCGGCGTACTCATTGCCATTCCGTACTCAGACTATTACCGTGAATGGCTCACGCCAGCGGCAGAGTTGTTGCGGAAAGCGGCTGCGATTACGACGAATACGTCGCTGAAAAAATTTCTGACCCTGCGCGCAGACGCTTTTCTTTCCGACGACTATTACGAGTCCGAGATCGCTTGGATGGATCTCGAAGGACCGATTGAAGTCGCAATCGGGCCTTATGAGGTCTATTCGGACGGCCTGTTCGGTTACAAGACAGCGTATGAGGCGTTTGTCACAGTAAAGAATCCAGAGAAGAGCGCTGCGCTGGAAAAGTACAAGGACCATTTGCGCGACATGGAGGCGAATCTCCCAGTGCCGCCGGAATACAAGAACTTCCGTCGTGGATTTGAATCGCCGATCGCGGTCGTCGATCAAGTTCACGGCGGCGGCGACAATGTTCCGGGCGTCCAAACAATCGCCTTCAACTTGCCGAACGACGAGCGCGTCCGAGAAGCAAAGGGCGCGAAAAAAGTCCTCCTCGACAATGTTATGGAAGCGAAATTTTCCCGAATTCTCTCGCCAATGGCGATGCTGGTCCTGGTTGACGATCAGGCGTCGATGCTGATGCGGAAATATATGGGTGCGGAGACGCTGTTTCATGAACTCTCCCACAGCCTCGGACCAGGGACAATTTCAAAGAGCGGCGCCGAAACGACCGTCGCCGCTGAATTGAAGGACCTTTACTCTGCGACCGAAGAAGGCAAGGCGGATGTGATGGGCGCCTATAACGTGTTGTTCATGATGGAGAAAGGTGAACTGCCGATAGCCGAGAAAGAAAACTTTCTTGCGACCTATTTCGTCGGGCTATTCCGCGCGATGCGCTTTGGCGTCAACGAAGCGCACGGTCGCGGCGCTGCTTTCCAGTATTCTTTCTTCAAGGAGCGAGGCGCCTTCAAACTTGATGAAGACACCGGAAAATTGCGACTGAACTACGAGAAGCTTGCGGACGCAATCACGGCCTTGACCGCGGAAATAATTTTTCTCCAGGGCGATGGCGATTATGAGCGAGCGACCGCATTTTTGAAGAAATACGCTCTCCTTGACGAACCAGCCGAGAAAATCATCGCTTCGCTTGGCGACTTACCTGTTGATATCCAGCCGATATACAAGTCGAGGCTATAGCGGGTAGCCCGAGAATTAGCCGCCAATCCAGCGTTCAGGCGTTTCGCGCCCCTTGCATCTTCCATTGGGCCTCAGTTCGGCGTCCAGGTCGATTGACGCTCGGCCAATTCCTAATATTGGCGATCGCAATGCGCACGGGCGATCATCTGATCGCAAGGCAAGTCGTCTCTCTCAGAGCTTGGCAAAGGGGTCGGGCTTGCCGGCTACCGGGAGGTCTCAATATCCAGGCGCTCGCTTTCCTCGCCATTCGCGATGCGCAAAGGATAGCCGTCAAAAAACTCCAATTTCGTTGCGACATTCCCTTGCCCGGCCCCTCCGTTGCGACATTTGTAGTAGACCTGCGGGCCGCTCTCGGCCTCAAGTCGCTTTCGCCAAGCCGACGGGGCTGCGCGACAGGGCGAAAGCGACGGACGTTTGACCTGTCGCCGCGGCTGTCGTAGCAAGCCGCCTCTCATTTCAAGGCTTTAGGCTCCATGACTGTCACCGTCCGATTCGCGCCCTCGCCAACCGGTAAGCTTCATGTGGGCAATGTGCGCGCCGCTTTGTGGAACTGGCTGTTCACGCGGTCGCGCGGCGGCGAATTCATTCTGAGAATTGACGATACTGACAAGGAGCGTTCGACCAAAGAGAACGAGGACCGTATCCGCTCGGACCTTGAGTGGCTCGGCCTTTGTTGGGACAAGACTTTCAGCCAGTCATCGCGTTTCAGCGAATATGATCGCGTCTCGGACGCCTTCCGAGACAGGCAGCTGCTGTACCCATGTTACGAAACCGCGGAAGAACTCGATCGAAAGCGGCGCCTTCAGCGTACACGCGGCCTGCCTCCGGTCTATGATCGTGCTGCGCTTGATTTGACGGATGCTCAAAGAGGGGCTTTCGAAGCCGAGGGTCGGCGCCCGCATTGGCGTTTCAAGCTTTCACACGAAACAGTGAAATGGATTGATCTCATTCGCGGCGAGACGGTCGTTGATACGGCTAGCGTTTCTGATCCAGTTCTGATCCGTGAAGACGGCATGTATCTTTATACGTTACCGTCCTGCATTGACGACATAGATTATTCCATCAGCCACGTTATTCGCGGTGAGGACCACGTAACCAACGCTGGCGTCCAGATTGAAATTATGAAGGCGGTCATTGAAGTTCGCAGGGCCGGCGCATTGCCTCGGTTCGCGCATCATTCCCTGTTGATTGGCGCAGACGGGCAGGGTCTCTCGAAACGCCTCGGATCATTGTCGATTGAACAGATGCGCGCAGACGGCATTGAGCCGTCGGCGATAACAAGTCTGTTGGCGAAACTCGGCACAGCCGAACCAGTGTTGCCGCAGCCCAATATTATGGAGCTTGCGAAGAGCTTTGATTTTGAAAAAGTCGGCCGCGCTCCGGCGCGCTTTGATGAAAGCGAGCTGGTCGCGCTAAATGCAAAGATTCTCCATGAACTGCCCTACGCGGCTATCGCCAACCGCCTTAGCGCGATTGGCGTTTCTGAAGAACTGTGGAACGCCGTCAAGGGAAATTTGTCGAGGATCGCTGACGCCTCGTTGTGGAAGGCCGTCATCGAAGGTGAAATCGATCCTGTGATCGAAGACCGCGCTTTGAGCGAGAAGGCGGCGAGCCTTGTTCCCATGGGTCCGTTGACGAGCGATAGCTGGGATTCATTTGTCAATGAGGTGAAAGCGCAAACAGGCGCCAAAGGACGCGCATTGTTCCACCCGCTGCGCCTTGCGCTCACGGGCATGGAAAAGGGTCCCGAAATGGCGGCGATCTTTCCCCTGATTGGCGGAGAAAAGGCGCGAGTGCGCCTCAGCGGAAAACGCGCCTAAATCAATTCCTCAAGCGTCTTTTTCGAGAGCATCGGGAAAATATCTTCCGCCCGATCGACATAGATCATGTCATCAAGGAGTTCGCGTGCGGCGAATTCTCGCTCGACGATGTGCTCAAACAGCGTTTTCAAGGGCGTCCAGAAGCCGTCCAAATTGAGAATGATAATTGGCTTTCGATGCAGAGCAAGCCGGGCCCAGGACAGCGTCTCAATTACTTCTTCGAGTGTCCCGATGCCGCCCGGCAGAGTGAGGACCGCGTCAGCCTCGTCGAACATCAACATTTTGCGTTCATGCATTGTTTTGACGATCACGTGATCGACACCGTCAAGCACCCCCTCCATTTCGACCAGAAAATCCGGAATAATGCCGAAAACTTTCCCGCCGGCGTCACGCGCGGCGCCGGCCGTTATCCCCATCAGTCCGAGCTTGCCGCCGCCATAGACAATGCGCCACCCGCGCCGCGCCGCTTCCTCGCCGACGAAGCGCGCCGCCTCGGCGAAAGCAGGATCATCGCCGGCCCGCGAGCCGCAATAAACACATAGAGATTTCATGCACTTGGCTTCTTTTTGTGTGGTCTCGTCATTTTAGCGCCAATCCCCTATTGATAAAGTTAAAGCCGGCCGTCAAGGCGAAGGATGTCGTCGATGCGCGTTATCGTGATTTTTGTATTGCTGGTCGTTCTCGGTTTTGTCGCCTTCAAGGCGGCGGAGCGGTTCAAGCTAATTGAGCCAGCAAATCAAGAGCAAGCCACGGCGCCGCCGGAAAAAGTGCGAACGGAGGCGCCCTCGCCGTCTTTGCCCAGCTTCGATATCGTTCGCGTCGATCGCACCGGCTATGCCGTCATCGCCGGGCGCGCCGCGCCTGGCTCGAAGGTGGTCATCTACGCGAACGATGCGCCGATCGCGGAAGCGAATGCAGAGGCTGATGGCACATGGGCGATATCGACTGAAACGCCGCTGGAAGAAGGTTCGGTCGAGTTGACGCTCGAAATGACGTCGCCGGACGGCGGAAGCATCAAGTCGGACCAAACCATCATTATTTATGTTCCGCAACGCGAAGGCGATCGCCCGCTGGTGTTGCGCACTACGCCGGGGGGCGCAACGGAAGTTCTTCAGGAACCGCGCGACGAAGGCGTAGGCATGGGGCCGCTCTCATTGGAGACAATTGATTACGACGAACAGGGCGCAGTAATTTTTGCGGGACGGGCTGAGCCAGGCCGTGTTGTACAACTCTTCGCGAATAAGCAGTTTGTCGGGCAGGCTACCGCCGAAAGTGATGGCCGGTGGCGATTGACCGCGACGATGCCGCCCGGCGTGTATACGCTGCATGTTATACAGCTCGACGAAAACGGGCGACCCGCTTATGCGATTGAGCTGCCTTTTGAGCGCGCAAGCCTGTCAGAAATCGAGCTTCGAGACGGCAAAGTCATCGTGCAACCTGGCAACAGTCTCTGGCGCATCGCCCGGCGCGTATATGGTCGCGGCGTCCAGTACACAATTATTTATGAGGCGAATGCGGACCAAATCCGAGATCCGAATCTCATTTATCCCGGCCAGATTTTTGAAGTGCCGGAATCGCCCGACGAAGGCGGCTGATCGGTCAGCAGCTCGCCAGAAGACGCCGCCTTGATTGCTTGAACTGTGCCAGGTGCCAGCGCTATCCGACGGCTCCCCGCACGGCGCGCGCGCCAAACCGTAAACCATGGAAAATTCAACTGCAGGACTCTCTGATTAAATGCGGGAGCCAAAAGGCTCACATCAGGGCTCACATTATGCGTTTCGATTAGCCTGCGCCGAGCCAAGATATCGAGATTGTGAATTTTCCGTTGATGTCGGCGCGGTCTCTCGGCGTAGTCAATCAATAATAGTATTGTGAGCCGATGAAAGACGAGGGCGGCGCCATATTGAGAATCGTGCCGACCAACTTGGTTTGAGCCAAAATGCGTTGCGCCTCCTTGAACTCCGCAACCCGTGTCTTGCCGCTAGCAGCTACGAGGAGCGCGCAATCGACCTTTGGAAGAAAGGCGATGGAATCATCGCAGCCCAGAAGGGGCGACATGTCGAATATCACTACGCGGGAGCCGTATTCGTTGACTGTTCGAGCGATCATTTCGTCGGCGCGAGGCGAGGTGAGGAATTCTGCGCCGCGCCGCGACACCCGTTCGTTTGCAATCAACAGAACATCCGCCAGGTCGGGCTTGACCGTTATATCGCGAAGGGATTTTGTTCCTTCGAAAAAATCAACAATGGAGGGAGGCTCCTTGACGCCAAGGTACTCCGCGATTCGCGGGCGATAAAAGTCGAGATCGACAAGCGTTGCGCGAGAGCCTTCCTTTGAACCGATCGCGATTGCAAGATTGATCGCCGTAACCGATTTGCCGGCGCCGGCTCCTGGCGAAACGACCGCCAGGGTGCGCCAGTTGTTCTCCTCCATTTTCTGCAGCACGCGCGTGCGCAGCACCCGGTAGGCGTTCAGCACCGGATCTTGTTCATTTGAGATGATTCGATGCTTGCCAAAGCGGTCGAAATCACAGGCGATCGACGCAAATGCTTCCGCCGCTCTATTCTGGCTAGGCTGAAACCTGGCGCCTGAAAGCGATGGCGCTGAGCCGGCGATTGGTGCGTGGGCCGCTCTTTCCTTGCGCGCTTTTGTAACGGCGTCTCTGATGCGATCCATTGCAACGTCCTAATTGTTCCGGGGCCCGTCGGCTCCTAGGCGGCTGATTTCCGGCCAGGCGACCGGAAGGAGAAGGATGGTTCGTTTGCGGCCCTGATATAAGGAATGACTGCGATCGGTGGCTCACCGGCGAGAGACGTCAGGTGGCGGCTGCCCCGCAAAGTCGCAAATGCGAACTCCGAACCGAAGGCCGTCAGGAGACCGCCTGCGATGGATGCGGCGATCAGCAGGAACGCCAACTGGCCCCTTTGCGGACTTGAAGGGCTATCGGGGCGCTGGGCTGATTCCAAAATCGAGAATTTTTCCGCTTTCTGATCGTCCTCGAGATTTTCGGCAAGCTGAGCGGACGCCTGTTTGTCGCGAAGCGTCTGATACTCGTTCTGCAGATTCTGATAATCACGCGACAAAGTTGAGAGGCTGCGTTCGACCACCGGCGTGCGGGCGATTCTGTCCTGCATTTGGGCGATCGTCTTTTTCAAAGCGTCGCTCTGGTCTTCAAGCGCCACAAGGCGACTTCCCGCCATATCCATGCGGCCCTGCAACTGCGTCATCATGAGATCGGCTGAACCGGCGGCCGCTTCGCGGGCGATTTGTGCGCTCAAGCGCTCACGCGCCTCGGTAGAGGCTTTTCGGCGCTCCTGCACCAGAGCCTCATCGATCGGATCGGCGCTACGCGCCGCGCGCACCGCCTGATCGGCGGCGGCCAATTCATTGCGCAGCCGCTGCACCGCGCCGCTCGGAGCGAGTTGACGTTCAAGCGCCCTGATCTGGTCGCGCATGGCTTTAACGTCTGGATGGGATTCGGTTTTGTCAGCGCGCAGCGCAGCGAGCTGGGTTCGCAGGCGGAGAAGCTCCTGGGCCGGTCCTTCCGAGCCGCCGGCGCCTGCCAGGTAAGTCGCAATTTGCGTTTGGAGCGAGGCGATCTCATCTTCAGCAAGCGTCATCGCCGACTGGTTCCGGGAAAGATCTTCTTCCGCGCGTATCAGGGTCTGACGATGCAGATCGAGGTTCTCAGGCAGCGCATCAGCATTCTTTTCCTTGAAATTTGCGATTCGATTTTCGACTTCGTCGATGGCATCGGAAAGGCGACGGGATTCCTGCGCAAAAAAGGCGGTCGCCGTGGCGGCGCCTTGCGTGCGGACGCGCGCATCCTCGCTGAGGAAAAGCGTCATGAATTCGTTCGCCACCTGGAACGCCTTGTCAGGTGAACGATCCGCGAATCCGACGACAAAGGCGATTGTCGAATCCGACCGGTTATTGCGGCGGCGATTGTCGACCTTCGAAGAGATAATATCGATATCGAAAGCCTGACGCATGCGATCGACTTGCTCGCTTTCGGATAGTCCAAGGTCATCCGGGAAGAGATCGAATTTGTCGGCGATTTCAAGCAGGCGATTGCGGGTCAGCACACGCTGGCTGATGGTCTGAATTCGTTCGGCGGCGTAGGCGTTCGCGGAAGATTTGATCAACTCTTCGGGTATCTGCTGTGATTCAATCAGGATCTTGCCCTGCGCCACGTAGACGGGCGGCAGCAACATGATCACAACAAGACCGATCGGGACGAGCAGGCAAATCGGCGCGAGAAAGTAGACAATCCGCCGCTGCAGAACGATCAGGGCGTCCTCGAGCGAAAACTCTTCCATTACAGACCCTTTTGATAGAAGGCGGTGTCGCCTTCCACCCTGTTGCCTTCACTGGCGCCGCCGCTATCCGTGACAGTTCGATCGCCAGATTGGCGTTTTAGCTGCAAATAGGGCGCCGTCGCCAGCAATTCCGGAAACATGGCCAAAACAAAACCGGCCCCCTTCGCAGGAAGCCGGTCTCTTGGAGTACCTTCGAATGAGAGACGTATCAGGCCTTCTTGCGACGGCTGGCTGCAAATCCAAGACCGGCGAGGCCGGAAAGCAGCAGCGGCAATGCGCCGGGAAGCGGCACGTCTGAAATCGTCGCGACAACGAATTCCGTATTGACGTAATCGAACTGGATCCAGTTGACGAGGCCGAAATCGAACACCGAAGCCTCGGCGAAGGTGAGGGTCACCATCGAAATGATGGAATTGAGGCTGGTCGTGATTTTCACGAGACCCGCCGAGATATCTAGATTCGGGGTTTCGCCCGCGAACGAAATCCGTTTCACGTCAAACGGGCCGTCTTCAAACCCGACCCAGACCCACTCGCCCGGGGAGATGTTGTCGTCGGTGCCGGTCGCGCATTTGCCGGAACCGTTCAGCCCCGTGCAGACGGCGAGGCCGGCGCTGTGCCCGCCTCCCATCCCGTTGAGATAGGCGAAGTCTGAGTCGATACCGCCAATCCCGCCGGTAAATCTGAGGTTGAGACCGCCGAAATTCGCCGAATTGATCAGCCCTCCGTCGGGGACAGCGCGCTCGCCGCCGCCAGACCCTTCCGCAGCGAAATCAATCACCGTCGCTGACGCAGCGCCGGCCGCAAGTCCTGTCGCCATCAAAGCCGCAAAGGCTATACAGAATTTCTTCATGGTCGTTATGACCCCCAAACTACTTTAACTCGTTACACACCCGGCATGAACGCAAAACTGGCGCCGCGGAACCATTACAATCGAACAAAAACGATTTGAAGTCAATTCATTTAACATTCGTTAATCTAATTTTTCCAGATTTTTTTGGTTAATTTTCGGTTGCTTCGAGGAGTTTTCCCCAATCGCGTGCGTTCTGATGTTGCAATGCAACAGGCTGGGATATTTTGCATACAGCGGCAGGCGGGGCTGTGGGCGATGGCGCGGACCTTGCTCATCCCGGGCGCGTCTTTTAGGTGAACAATCTATTAGCGTCGGCGACGGGAACGGACTCCCGTAGCAGCCAGGGGCTTACGATCATGATCGCCGGCTTGCCAAAGCAGGACGACAGGGCAGATGGACGCCAAAGCGCTCCTGGCCCGATACGGACATTCGGCAGGGATGATTTCGATCGCGAAATATGGTCGATTCTGGGCGTGCCTGTCGATTTGGCGACGGCGCCCGAGGCGGTTTTGGCGATTGAAACGTCGGTCCGGGACCGCAGGCCGCTTTCGTTTGTCACGCCGAACGTCAATTTTCTGGTGCGCGCGCATGCCGACCCTGAGGCGCGCCGGCAAATCATCGACACCGATCTGAGTCTCGTCGACGGCGCCCCCCTTGTCGCGCTCGGCCGAATGCTTGGCGCGCCGATCGCGGAGCGATGTGCGGGAGCGGACGTATTTGAGGCCCTGCGCCGGCGCCCCGGATTTCCGGGTCGCCGGATTCGCGTATTCTTCTTCGGCGGTCGCGAGGGCGCGGCCGCGCAAGCTGCGTGTCTGATCGAAGCCGAAGCGCGCGGGATGGAGACGGCAGGGTTCCTTGACCCCGGAACCGGTGATCTGGAGTCGATGAGCACCGACGGCATTATTGCGACGATCAACGCCTCGAATGCAGACTTCATCGTCGTCGCTTTGGGGGCGGCGAAAGGTCAATCGTGGATTGATCGCAACCGGAGCCGTCTTGAAGCGCCTGTGATTTCCCATCTTGGCGCCGTTGTTGATTTCACCGCCGGGACCATTGTGCGGGCGCCGCGCCTCATCTGCCGCCTTGGGCTTGAATGGGCGTGGCGCATCAAAGAGGAGCCTTCCCTTTGGCGGCGGTATTGGCGCGACAGCGTCGGCCTTCTGAGGATCCTGGCGACGGGTTTGGCCCCCGCCCTGTCGGCGGCGCATGTGAGTTCGACCAAAATGGCGGCGACCGCCGCGCTGACGCCCATGCGAGAGGGCGTCAAGCTGGCTCTTGCCGGCGACCTTATCGCAAAGGACCTTAGCGCCGTGCGCCGCGCTTTTAGGGCGGCGCTGGCGAACGGCGGCGACGTCATTCTCGATCTCGGCGGCGCGGGCAAGCTCGACGCCGCCTTTCTCGGCCTTGTTTTGATGCTCGAGAAAAACTTGCGCGCGCGCGGCGCCGTGATCCGGACAGTCAGCCTGAAAGCGGCTCATCGGAGATTGTTCCGCGCCCACGCCATTAATTACGAAAGCGCCATGCTATCGGAAACTGTCGACGGCGCCTCCGATGTTGGAATTGCGGCGGCGGTCTAATCAGCATAGATCGGCCGTAGATTACGTTGCTGCGGTGAAAAACGGATAAAGAGCATATGGGTACGGCCTCTCTAAATCAGACTTCGCGGAACGTGCGGAACTCGGTCGTTGCAGCCTTCGCCATGACGCTTTCCGCTGTTGCGTGCGCTTCGCCTGAGGATCGTCTTGAGCGCTATATCGCCAGCGGCTCGGAGTTTCTGGAATCGGGCAAGCTGGGGCTGGCCAATGTCCAGTACCTGAACGCCCTGAAGATCGACGAAGAAAACACCGTGGCGCTGCAAGGTCTCGCCTCAATCGCAGAACGACGCGGCGAGTACGAGCAAATGTTCGGCATCCTGCAGCGTATAAGCAGGCTCGATCCTTCAAATGAACGGGTTAGGCTCGATCTCGCTAAACTTTACTTGTTGTCGAATGATACGGCGACGGCGCTCGATCTCGTCGACAGGGTTATCGAAACTTCGCCGAAGAGCGCTGCTGCGTACGCCGTGAAATCGGCGATCATGTTTCGACTTCAGAACAACGCAGACGCAGTTGAGTTCGCCAAAATGGCGCTCGCGATCGAACCGAAAACGCAGGAGGCGATCGCGGTCCTCGTCAGCGAACGCGTTCTCAGCAAGGATTTTGAAGGCGCGCTAAAAATCCTCGATGAAGCGATCGCACGCGACGCTCAGGCTTCCGTTCTGCATCTTCTGCGCGTGCAGGTCCTGACCAGCCTCGGGCGGACCGATGATATCAATGCGGCTTATGCGACCCTCATCTCTGAATTCCCCAATGATGCGAATTTTCGCCGCCTCTATGCGACAACGCTGATCGCCCAGGACAGGCTGGATGAAGCGCGTGCGCAACTCGTTGAAGTCGTCCGCCTGTTGCCTCGCCAACAGGAAGCGAAACTTGACGTCGTGCGTATCGATTACCGGATAGGCGGCAAAACCGGGGCCGAAAGCACGTTGCGCGAATTCGCAACGAGGGACGACGGTCCGGAAATGATATTCGCTCTCGGCTCGTTCCTTCGCGAGGAGGGTGATTTCGCCGCCGCGGAGAAGGTCTATGAATCGGTCATCGCGACCCGGGGCGAAGAACTGGCGCATGTGATGCGTGCGAAAAACGAGATGGCGGCCTTGCGAATGCTTGAAGGCAAGAGGCCGGAAGCTGAAAAGCTGATCGCAGAGATTATCGCGGCGGACAGCAAGAATCCTGATGCGCTTCTTAAGCGCGCCGGCCTGCGGATTGATGATGGCGGCGCTGATGATGCGATCGGCGATCTGCGGATCGTATTGAACGAGCGTCCCGAATCAATCCCTGCTCGCCTTCTCCTTGGCGCCGCATTCGAACAAAAAGGCGATTTGACCCTTGCGGAGAACGAATTCGCCAAAGCCGTTGAGACCTCAGCCGCCGCTGCGCAGCCTTCGCTGATATTTGCAAAGTTTCTTCTGCGAAAAGGAAACCGCGCCAGGGCCGAAAAAGTGCTGACGGCCTCGGTCGGCGCAAATTCAAGCGCGGCTGAGAATTTAAAACTCCTCGCGGCGATCCGCTTGGAAAACCAGGATTGGCGCGGCGCGGAAGCGGCGGCCAAGGCCCTGCGCGCCGTTGATACGACCGATGGCGATGTCAGTCGTATCCTTAGCGCAGCATACACCGGGCTCAATGATTATGCAGGGGCCATTGAAATTCTGACGACCGAGCATGAGCGAAGCCCCCTCGAAGCCCGTCCTTTGGCGGCCCTTATCCAGGCCTATCTTGACGCCGGCCGCATCAGCGAGGCGGAGCGGTTTCTCGCCAGAACGATCGAAAGCAATCCTGCCCAATATGAACCGCGCGTACTCTTGGCGCAGGTGCAACGCGCGCAAAAGCGCAGCGATGAGGCGATAGCGATGCTGAAGGCGGCGATCGCGCTCGAACCTTTGCGGTCAGAGGCCTATGAAGCGCTGTATGGCGTGCATGTCCTGGATGGGCGTCGCGCCGAGGCCGGCGCATTGATTGATCAAGCGGTCTCCGCAATTCCCGACCATGACGGCCTCCAGATTCTGAAGGCGGATCATTTGATTGCGATTGATCAGTCCGACGCCGCGATCAATATCTACGAAACAATCTTTGCGCGGCGCCCGAACGACCTGATTGTCGCCAACAATCTCGCGAGTTTGCTGCTCGAACGTGACGACGTCCAAAGCGTCGCGCGCGCGGCGGCGGCGGCCGAGGCGCTCAAGGGGGCGGACAATGCCTATTTCCTCGACACTTACGGTTGGGCGCTTTACCGCAGCGGCCGCATTGCCGAGGGCGTGGCGGCGCTTGAGAAGGCGGTCGAAAAAGCGCCGGATCTTATCGACGCTCGGTATCATTTGGGCGTCGCCCTCGTAGATGCGGGTGACAAAGACCGGGGTCGGGCGGAATTGCAGACTGTCGTGGACGCGCCGAGCGCCGATCCTGATCGCGTTTCGGACGCGCGTCGCCGGCTGAAATTGAATTAGGGAAGCGCCGCTGGCGCATGCGAAACGGACGCTATGTACGAAGAGTTTTACGGGCTTAGTGAAAAGCCGTTCTCGATCCAGCCGGACCCCTCGTTTCTATACTGGGGCCGGGGGCACCGGCTTGCTTATGCAATGCTCGAATATGGCGTCGTCAATCAGGCAGGCATTTCCGTCATCACCGGCGAAGTCGGTTGCGGCAAGACGACCCTTATCCACAGGTTGCTCGACCAACTGTCGGACACGCATACCGTCGCGCTGCTCTCGAATATTCAGTCAGGACGCGGCGAGCTGTTGAGCTGGGTGCTGATGGGCTTCGGCGAGCCCTACGTCGGCAAGACGCATGTTGAGATGTTCTCTCAACTACAGCAATTTTTTATCGACGAGTATGCCAAGGGTCGTCGCGTTGTCCTTATCATTGATGAGGCGCAAAACCTTTCCGTCGACATGCTCGAAGAGCTCCGCATGCTGTCGAACATCAATGCCGGCAAGGATCAGCTCCTGCAGCTCATCCTGGCCGGCCAGCCGCAATTGAAGGACCTGCTGTCTCGCCCGGACATGTTGCAGCTCGCCCAGAGGATCGGTTCCGATTTCCATCTGACGCCGCTGACGCGCGAAGAGGTTCACGCCTATATCGAGACTCGTATGACAATCGCCGGCGCACGCACCGGCGTTTTTTCGGAACCTGCGATGGATCTCATCGCTGAGCATTCACGGGGTGTTCCGCGCGTCATCAATATCATCGCCGACACCGCGCTTGTCTACGCATTTTCGGCGCAGGACGAAATTGTCGACGATGAAATTATTCACTCCGTTATTCGCGACAAACTTGACTATGGCGTCTTCGGTCTTGCGAGCAGCCCTGATCTGAAACTCGCCGAAAACGTTGAACAGCGCCGATCGACCGGTTTCCTTCGCGCTGCGCCTGTCCAGAGGACAGCCGACGCGTCCGCAGGTGTTGAATCGCCGCGCCGGACCAAGAGCCAAACGCGTGCCGAACCGCGTGTCGTCGCCAAGCTCGGCGTCAAATTCGCAACGGATTCCGCCGCCGAGAATGATTGGCGCTCGTCGATGAATGCTGGCGCGCCGACAGTTCGAGATCATCAAGACGGCATGGCGGCGCGCGGCGCCAATTCCAGCAGCGTGGCGGCGTCGGGCGTCGGAGCTTCAGCCCTTGCCAAGCGCGTAGAACAGGGAACCGCGCCGCAACCCGACGCACCGCCGGCGAGCGAGACGGAAGAGGTCGGGATTGTCGTTATCGGCAATGCTGACGGCACAGCATTGACCGCGCTCTCGGCGCCGGACGGCGTCGCTGTGGTCTGTGTGGCTGCGGCGGATTCGCCGGCCGCCAAGGAAGTCCAGGAGGCGGGCTTGGACCTGGTCGAGCTTGATGTCGGCTCAGTTGGCGGCGGTCGAGCGCGCAACGCCGGTTACCGCCGGCTGAAGAAGGTGTCGCCCCATCTCAAATTCGTTCAATTCGTCGAAGCCGGGGCGCTGATCGATTCCGACTGGTTCGCTCATTCGTTGCGCTTTATGGCGCGCCGCCCGGAAGTCGCCGTGCTCGAAGGTGAAATACTCGAGACCGAACCTGCAAAGTCGTTCTATCGCCGCGTTCTCGACCGGGCGTCCAGCGACGGCGAGGGGGAAATTCAATCGGCCGGCGCGACGGCGCTGTTTCGGTCCGACGCTTTCGAGGCGGCTGGCGGATTTCGAGGCGACATCATCGCTGATGAAACAGCTGATTTATGCATCAGGCTTCGGCGTCGCGGCGCTCATGTGTGGCGCTTCGATAAAGTGATGGCCCTGCGGGAGCCGCAAACGATAACTTTCGGCGACTGGAGACGACGCGCAAGCGATAACGGCTACGCGTATGCGGCGGCCGCAGCGCTTCACGGCGGACCGCCCGAGCGGTATCGCGCGCGCGAACAGTCCCGCGCCGTCATCTGGGGCGCCGTGTTTCCCGCGACGATCATTGCGGCCGCTTTGCTCGCCGCCGGCGCCGCTGGATTGGGCGTGTTCGAGGCGAAACCGCTGATGGCGGCCACAGCCGTGCTCGGCGTTGGTTTCGGCGTATACCTCCTGAAAATCATTGCAACCGCCATCGGCGCCGGCTTTTTCAGTTCATTTTCCTGGGGCTATGCAGCTGCGTCCACGCTCGGGCATTTCTACGAATTCGCAGGCGTCGCGCGCTACTGGTTCGGTGATCGCAAGAATCCGCGCAAACCGGACCTTGAGCGTCAATGAAGATCGCCTATCTGATCAACCAATATCCGTCGATCAGCCACAGTTTCATCCGCCGAGAAATCGAAGCGCTGGAGCGTCGCGGCGTCGCAATCTCCCGCTTCACGATACGCGCGTCCGAGCACGGGGCGATTTCGCCGGAAGATCGGAGCGAAGCGGCCAAAACCCGCCGCATAATCGGCGCCCCCATTTCGGACCTTGCCGGAGGGGTCGTCGCGACTCTGTTTGCGCGCCCGATCGGCGCGTTGCGCGCCGGAGCCGCGGCGATAAGGCTGGGGTTTCGGTCGCGCTCGGGATTGTTGCGACACGTCTTCTACGCGGCGGAAGCGCTGGTTCTCGCAGCCTGGCTGCGACGCGAGGGGCTTACCCATGTCCATGCGCATTTCGGCACCAACTCGGCGACTGTCGCGATGCTGGCGGCGCAGATCAATGGCGGTCGCTTTTCGATGACCGTCCATGGACCTGAGGAGTTCGACATGCCGGGCATGATCGCATTGCCCGAGAAAATCAGGGCCGCCGCCTTCGTCGCGGCGGTCTCGCATTACGGCATGAGTCAATTGCGGCGTCTTGTTGAGCCTTCCTACTGGCCAGGTATTCAAATTGTTCGATGCGGGGTTGAAAAATCCTTTCATGGAGGCGCGTCGCCGCCGCCCGGCGGCGCGCGGTTCGTTTGTGTCGGCCGGCTGTGCGAGCAGAAAGGCCAACTGACGCTGATCGAAGCGGCTGCGGAACTGAAACGGCGCGGCGCCGAGTTTGACTTGATCCTCGTCGGCGATGGCGAAATGCGCATCGACATCGAACGCGCGATCGCCAGTCATGAAGTCGGCGACAGGGTGAGGCTTGTCGGTTGGAAGACGCCGCTTGAGGTGCGCGCGGAAATCGAGGCGGCGCGGGCGTTCGTGTTGCCGAGTTACGCTGAGGGCTTGCCGGTGTCGATCATGGAAGCGATGCTGCTCGAAAGGCCGGTGATCAGCACCTATGTCGCCGGCATCCCGGAGCTTGTCCTGCACGAAGAGAACGGCTGGTTGGCGCCGGCGGGGGACGCGCTGGCGCTCGCCGACGCCATGGCGTCGGCGATCGAC
>JBGSSK010000038.1:0-2035 GCA_041737095.1 Parvularculaceae bacterium
GCCAGTCGTCGACGCTCGTGGCGCGATCCTGCGCCGAATGGATGACGCCGACGGCGGCGCCGAGCGCGCGCAATTGCGCGATCTGGTTGTCCATGAGGGCGATCAGCGGCGAGACGACGATCGTCAGGCCCTCGCCGATGAGCGCCGGCAGCTGATAGCAAAGGCTCTTGCCGGCGCCGGTCGGCATGATGCCGAGGCAATCGCGCCCGGCGATCAGCGCATCGACGATTTCCTCCTGACCCGGACGGAAGGCGTCAAACCCGAAAATCGTCTTGAGGGCGGCGTGTTTGTCCGGCGATTGCAGGAATTACGCTCCCATCGCCTTCTGGAAGTTCTCGTCGACCTTGTCTAGGAATTTGACGGTCGTCATCCATTTCTGTTCGGCGCCGATGAGGATCGAGAGGTCCTTGGTCATGTGACCGCTTTCGACGGTGCGGATAACGGTTCGCTCGAGCGTTTCGGCGAATTTCGTCAACTCCGGCGCGCCGTCGAGCTTGCCGCGATGCGCAAGGCCGCGCGTCCACGCGAAGATCGAGGCGATCGGATTGGTCGAGGTTTCCTCGCCGCGCTGGTGCTGGCGATAGTGGCGCGTGACGGTGCCGTGCGCAGCTTCGGCTTCCATCGTCTTGCCGTCCGGCGTCAGCAGCACCGACGTCATCAGGCCGAGCGAGCCGAAGCCCTGCGCGACCGTGTCCGACTGGACGTCGCCGTCGTAATTCTTGCACGCCCAGACATAGGCCCCCGACCATTTCATGCAGCTTGCGACCATGTCGTCGATCAGGCGGTGCTCGTAGGTTCCCTTGAATCCGGCGAATTTCTCCTTGAAATCCGCCTCCCAGATTTCCTGAAAGATGTCTTTGAAGCGGCCGTCGTATTTCTTGAGGATCGTGTTCTTGGTCGACAGGTACACCGGATATTTGCGCTGCAGCCCGTAGTTGAAACAGGCGCGGGCGAAGTCGCGGATCGAATCGTCGAGATTGTACATCCCCATGTAAACGCCGGCGGAGGGCGCATCGTAGACCTCGCGTTCGATCACCTCGCCATTGTCGCCTTCCCATTTCATGCTGAGCTTTCCCTTCGAGGGGAACAGCATGTCAGTTGCGCGATACTGGTCGCCGAAAGCGTGGCGACCGATGATGATCGGCTGAGTCCACCCCGGAACGAGGCGCGGCACGTTCTGGATGATGATCGGCTCGCGGAAGACGACGCCGCCCAGAATGTTGCGGATCGTGCCGTTCGGCGAGCGCCACATTTCCTTAAGGTTGAATTCCTTGACCCGCGCTTCGTCGGGCGTGATCGTCGCGCATTTGACGGCGACGCCGTATTTCCTGGTCGCTTCAGCCGAATCGATCGTGATCTGGTCGCCCGTGCGGTCACGCTCTTCAATCCCGAGGTCGAAATATTTGAGATCGATATCGAGATAGGGATGGATGAATTTCTCCTTGATCATCTGCCAGATGATCCGCGTCATCTCATCGCCGTCCATCTCGACGACCGGGTTTGCAACCTTGATTTTCTTCATGAATTCATTCCTGAGGCGAGAAGCGTCCGGGAGGGCGCGCCGGCTGGTGGGAACAGCGCGCGGGCTGGCCTATAGCATCCCCCGCCAGAGGCGCAAAGCTTGGCGCGACCTGAGGACGAAAGACGTGATCGCACCGAAAAAAGTCGGAAAAATCCGTATATCTCGCGACAAGACGGCGCCGGGCCCCGCTCCCGCTTTCGTGATGGTCGAGCCGCAGCTCGGCGAGAATATCGGCGCGGTTGCGCGCGCCATGCTGAATTTCGGCATGTCCGACCTCGTCATCGTCAACCCGCGCGACGGCTGGCCGAATGAAAAGGCGACCGCGATGGCGTCGGGCGCCGGCGTCGTTCTGGAAAAAGCGCGCGTCACGGCGACGACGGAAGACGCGCTTGCGGATTTTCATCATGTCCTTGCCATGACGGCGCGGCCGCGCGAATCGCTTTTGCCGGTAACGACGCCGCGCGCGGCGGCGCTCGCAATGAAAGCGCGGATCGCGCGCGGCGAGCGATGCGC